>JAEYZH010000074.1 GCA_023430685.1 Pseudomonadota bacterium
GGCAACACCTTCGTGCGCTTCGCCGACGAGGCGCAGAGCTGGCTCGCATCGGGCCTGCTCGCGCCCGAGAAGACCGCGGCCGACTGGCTCGCGCGCGACCTCGTCGACATCGACGCCGCGCGCGTCGCGGAGGTCGAGTTGACGGCGGCCGACGGCAGTTCCGTGAAGATATCGAAGGCGGCCGAAGGCGACGCGGACTTCACGCTCGCCGGCATCCCGAAAGGACGCGAGGCCGCATCGGCTTACGCGATCAACAGCCTCGCAGGTGCGCTCGACGGCGTGCGCTTCGACGACGTCGTGCCGACCAGCGACTCGCCGGCCCCGGCATCTGCGCGCAAGGCACGCTATGCGACCTTCGACGGCCTCGTCGTCGACGTGGTCGCGTGGGAGGCCGACGGCAAGCACTACGCACGTTTCGTCGCCACGCTCGACGATGCGAGAGCGGCATCGCACGCGCAATCCGCGGCTGCCGCGGCCGCAACGCCGAAGGCGCCGGCAGCGGGCGGCGAGGACGATGCGAAGCCCGGCGCGGCGCACGCGGAGGCCGCGCCTGCAGCGGCTCCCGAGTCCGCGGCGGCGACGGACGCGCAGTCACGCCTTGCGCGCATCAGGGACGAAGTCGCAGCGCTGCAGCGGCGTTTCGACGGCTGGACCTTCGTGGTGCCGGCTTACAAGTACGCCACGCTCGACAAGTCCCTCGACGACCTGCTGAAGCCGGTCGAGGCCGCGAAGCCCGCGGCCGGCAAGGCGGGTGCGAAGAAGTAACAGGCTTGCGCCGCGCCGCCGCCCCCGGCGGCGCGGCATGCTACCGACGGAGTCTCCATGTCGCAGCGTTTCGCGGGTGGGTGCGTGGTGATTGCCGCGATTGCCGGTGCGAGCGCGGTCGCGGCAGGCGCCTTCGGTGCGCACGGCCTGCGCGAGGTGCTCGACGAATCCGCGCGCGCGCGATGGCGCACCGCGGTCGACTACCACGCCTGGCACGCGTTCGCACTGCTCGCCACCGGCATCCTCGCGCGCTCGCGGAGCTCCCTGGCGCTGCGTTCCGCGGCCGTCGCTTTCGTGCTCGGGACCGTCGTGTTCAGCGGCAGCCTCTATGCGCTCGCGCTCGGTGCGCCGCGCGTGATCGGAACGATGACGCCCATCGGCGGGTTGGCCTTCGTCGCGGGCTGGATCGCGCTCGCGGTGGAAGGTTGGGGGATTGCGAGCGCGCAGCGCGAGATTGGGCCGTAGGCTCAGCGGCTTCGCCAGCACCAGTGCCAAGGCTCGTAGGCGATGCCGTGGCGGTTGTCGCGCGGATAGGACAGGTTGAACCGGAACCGTCCCGCCTCGCGCATGAGCCACGCGAACGCGGGAGAGTCTTCGAATGCCTGTTCGAGCGCGGGGTAGCCCGGCGTCGTGAGGTCGAGTGCGCGCCCGGTATGGTGTTCGCTGTAGCCGGGCGCCGCGCTCACCGCGAGGATCTGCGCGATCGATTCGCCGCGCTCGCGCTTGCGTTGCAGGATGCCGAGCTGGTAGCTGGCCGAGCGGAACGCCGAAACCACCTCGAGTGCGACGCCATCGTCGAGCGCGTCGGCGCGCATGCGCAGGAACGCGCGCGCGGCGCGCGGCTCGAGCCATTGCACGCGTCCGTGGACGTCGGTTCCGATCGGCGCGAGCTCACGCGGCTCGCGCTGCAGCCGCAGCGCGCGCGTGCGACCGTAGTCGCGTGGCACGCCGAGCGCGTGCGCAGTGCGCAGCGCGAGCGCGCGTTGCGCCGCGTCGCAGCGCAGCGGAGCGGCTGCATCGGGCGTCGGGCCGCGTCCCGCGTGTTTCACGGCGTCGAGAGCTGGAGCGGCTTGACGTAGAAGCCGGCGATGCGTCCGTCGCTGCCGCACGAGGTCTGGGCGTAGAGGTTCGCTCTCTCGAACACCAGCGGAATCGTGACGACGACATAGCCTTCATGCTTGCCCGGGTGCGACTGGCCGCGCGCGGTGAGCGCACCGAACTGGTCGAGCGAACGCCACGCGTCGCGGAACTGCGCGACGGTCAGCGCGGCGTGCATCTTCGCATCGAAGTCGCGCGTCGCCTTGTCGAAATCGCCAGCCTGGGCCGCGTCGAGCAGTGCGCCCGCACGTGCAACGCAGGCATCGACCTGGCGCTTCTCCGCGTTGGCATCCTCGCCAGCGCGGCCCTTGACGTCGACTTCCGGCGCTGCAGGCGCGGCCGCCGGGTCGGCCGGCGACTCGCCATCGTCCGCTGGAACCGGCGCCGGGTCGGACACTGGCGCTACGGCAGCGGGGGGGTCCGATTCCGGCGTCGCCGCGGCTGCCTGCGGGGCCGGCGCGCCGTCGTCGTCGGAGGCCTTGCCGTCCTTCGCGCGCGCCAGCGCATCGACGTCGATCTCCGCGGCGGGCAGCGGTTGCGCGTCCTGCGCCACGGCGGCGAGCGGGAACGAGGCGAGCAGCGCGGACAAGGCGAGGCGGGTGATGGACATGGATCGGTCTCCGGTGCCGGAACGTGGCCCGCGCACGCTAGCACGCGTGGGCCGATCCGCGCTGAATCGCGCGCCCCTCAGGGCGGATCGGCAGGCGCCTGCGCAGCGTCTTCGCGCAGGCGCCCGCGCTCGCGCAGCGCCTCGCGCAATACGTACTCGATCTGCGCATTGAGCGAACGCAGTTCGTCCTCGGACCAGCGCTGCATCGCGTCGAGCACGGCTGCGCTGATCCTGAGCGGATAGGCCTTGCGCTCGGCCACGGTCTCAACCGGTGTAGAGCGTGCCGGTGTTGACCACCGGCTGCGTGCCGCGTTCGCCGCACAGCACGACCAGCAGGTTGCTGACCATCGCCGCACGCCGTTCGTTGTCGAGGTCGACCACGCCGCGCTTGCCGAGTTCGGCGAGTGCCATCTCGACCATGCTGACGGCGCCCTCGACGATCCGCTCCCGCGCGGCGACGATCGCGCCGGCCTGCTGCCGCTGCAGCATCGCCTGCGCGATTTCCTGCGCGTAGGCGAGGTGGCTGATGCGTGCCTCGATCACCTTGACGCCGGCCTGCCCGAGCCGCTGCTGGATCTCGCTGCGCAGGTGCGCGTTGACCTCGTCGCCATGGCTCCGCAGCGAAGCCTCTTTCGGATCGTTCGCGTCGTAGGGATAGCTCTGCACCATCTGGCGCAGGGCCGCCTCGGACTGGATCTGCACGAAGTTCTCGTAGTCGTCCACGCAGAACATCGCCTCGGCGGTGTCGACGACCTGCCACACCACCACGGCCGCGACGTCGACCGGATTGCCGTCTGCGTCGTTGACCTTGAGCTTGCCCGATTCGAAGTTGCGCACGCGCAGGGAGATGCCGTGCTTGGTGAAGAACGGATTGGTCCAGTGCAGGCCCTCGTCTCGCACGGTACCGGTATAGCGACCGAACAACTGCAGGACCTTGCCCTGGTTGGGCTGCACCTGGAAGAAGCCCTTGTTGAGGAACATCAGCAGGGCGACCACCAGCGCGAACGGGAACAGCACGAACGGATGCGGCGCGGCCTGCGCCTGCACCGTCGTCACGATGGCGTAGCCGAGCAGCAGCCAGGCCACGATCAGGGCGAGGATCATCGGGATGCCGGGCAGCGCAAACCCGTTGCGTTCGTTCATCGTGCACCTCCTCCGGTAGTCCGGAGGAGGATATCAAAGTGATATCACGCGTGCCAAGCCTTGCGTTCAGCGGATTTCGGACGACCCGCGTCGCGGCGGCAGCATCCGCCGCAGCGTGTCGTCGCGCAGCAGGTAGTGGTGCGCAAGCCCAGCGGCTGCGTGCGCGATCGCAAGCCACATGAGGACGTCGCCCGCGGTTTCATGCCAGTCCTCGAAGTCCTCCGACAGCGCCTTGTCGACAGGCACGAGGCCCTGCAGTGGCAATCCGAGGAAGTCCCAGTCCTTGCCCGAAGTGGCCATCATCGCGATCCCGAGCAGGGGCACGGCGAGCACCAGCAGGTAAAGGACCGCGTGCACGAGCCGCGCAACCAGGTCCTGCCAGTGCGCCGGAGGCGGCGTGATCGGTGGAACCGGGGCCCGCAACCTCACGAGCAGGCGCGGCAGCGTGAGCAGCAGCACCGCGATGCCGAACTGCATGTGCCCCCACTTGATGCCCTCGCGCAGCGCGGAACCGCGTTCGAACCAGCCGCGGGTTTCGATCAGGACCAGTGCGAGCGTGACCGCGAGCGCGACCAGCCAGTGCAAGCGCCTTGCCCAAGGGGTGTAGTGCGACGTGCCCATGACGACCTCCGAGTTGGCTTGGTCCATTGGATGCGCTCGCGCGCGTGCGCGTGATGCGGCAGGTCGCCGCACCGTGACGCCGCCGGTTCAGCGCGTTGTGTCGACGGGCAGGCTGTCGGAGCGTTCGATGCGGATGCGCCCGAGCATGTCGAGTCCCGCGTAGAAGTGCCAGGGATCGCCATCGCCGGTCGCGAGCGCGATATGCGCCGCGTCGAAACCGTCCAGTGCGGCGTCGTAACCGCGCCAACGACCGTCGGTCCAGGCCTGGACCCACGCATGCGGCACGAACACCTGGTCGCGGCCGCCGAAGCCCGGCGCGTAGGCAAGGCCGTCGACGACGCGCGTCGGAATCCCGCTCGCGCGCGCGAGGGCCGCGAGCAGCACCGCGTGTTCGGTGCAGTCACCTTCGGGCGCGCGCACGACCTCGAGCGCGGAGGCGTAACCGACGTCGAGGCTCTTGGTCCGGATGTAGTCGCGCACGAATGCCTCGAGGCGCTGCATGCGTTCGCCCGCCGTGGCGGCGCCTGCGGTCGCGCGTGCGGCGAGCGCGACCACTTCGGGCTCGGTGCTCTGCAGCCAGTCGTTGGGCGCGCGGTCGTCCGCGACCGGAGGCGCCTGGTGGCCCGCTTCGGCCTCGTCGCGGATCGTGACGATCCAGCGGTCACCCTCGCGCCGCACCTGCTGTTCGTCGGTGGTCGGCAGCGCCAGCGCGCCACCGTCGCGCGCCACCAGCGTGTGCCGCATCGTGCCGGACAGTTCCTGCGTCGACAGCGCGCGCGGCGCGCGCGCGAGCGTGCGTTCGAACACGTCGGTGCCCTGGTTCGGCGCGGTCGCGCAGGCCCGGTCGCAGGCGAGCAGCACGAGGTCGACGCCCATCAGCGGCATCGTCATCTTGTGCACTGCCTGCTCCGCGTCGATCCAGACACGGCTCGTCATCGAGGCACCCGGGAACGCGATGACCTGCTGGATCGGCACAAGCGTGCGCGCGCCGCCGGGCAGGTCCACGCGTTCCGCCGCGCCGACGGTGCCGTCGATGCGCACGCTCGTGAGGGTCGAGGGCTGGAACGTCAGCAGGGAATGGCGCGACCCGGGCGCGAGGCCCGCCCGCGCGGTCGCGAGGCGCTGGCCTTCGGCGAGCAGCGCACCACGCGGCCAGTCGATGCGGCGCGGCTGGCTGCCACCGGCGCCGCGGATCGTGACCTCGGCGTGGTCGCCTTCGACGCGGCCTTCGGTCACGGTTTCCTGGTCCGACAGTCGCGTCGCGTTGCGGAACGAGATCGGCTCACCCGTCGGCGTCTCGACCGAGGTCTCGCTGCTGCCGAGCGCGATGCGCGTGCCGGCGCGGTCGAGCACGAGTTCGAGCGACTGCGTCGTCGTGACGGTGCCCGCGCGTTCCTCGCGCGTGGCCTCGAAGCTTCCGATCTTGCGGCCATCGAGCAGCACCGTGAACCACTGCTGCGCAGGTGGAGCGGCGCACGCCGCTGGAGCGGCGATGATGGCGCCGGCGAGCGCGAGGCAACGCAAGAGTAGGGCCATCGGCGGCATCCTGGAACACGAGGTCGCATTGTGCCCCGAAACAGCCTTCGAGACGCAGCGCACCGAGCGCACCGACGAAGCAGGGGGACGATGCATGCAGGCGTTCCGCGGCCTGTTGCGTCTGCTGCGTGCTTCAGTCTGCCGGCGCGCCGTCCGGCCGCCCGGCAGGCGCACCGCGTTCGTCGCCGATCGGCCTCGACTACGTCGGTCCCGACTACAATTGCGCTCCCGCTCCCGAGGTCCACGCGCATGCAGGCATTCGGCACTCCGCTCACCGAGGGCGCGCTGCGCGTGATGCTGCTCGGCAGCGGCGAGCTCGGCAAGGAAGTCGCGATCGAGCTGCAGCGGTTCGCGGTCGAGGTGATCGCGGTCGACCGCTACGCGAATGCGCCCGCGATGCAGGTCGCGCATCGTTCGCACGTCGTCGACATGCTCGACGGCGCGGCGCTGCGCGCGGTGATCGCGCGCGAACGACCGCATCTGGTGGTGCCGGAGATCGAGGCGATCCATACGCCGACGCTGGTCGAACTCGAGCGCGAGGGCCTCGTGGTGGTGCCGACCGCGCGCGCGACCTGGCTCACGATGGACCGCGAAGGCATCCGCCGGCTCGCGGCCGAGGAACTCGGCCTGCCGACCTCGCCGTACCGCTTCGTCGACACGCGCGCCGAGTACCACGACGCGATCGCGGCGATCGGCCTGCCGTGCGTGGTCAAGCCGGTGATGAGCAGCTCGGGCAAGGGCCAGAGCACGCTGCGCACGCGCGCGGACATCGACGTCGCGTGGGACTACGCGCAGTCCGGCGGGCGCGCGGGCCGGGGGCGCTGCATCGTCGAGGGCTTCGTCGACTTCGATTTCGAGATCACGCAGCTGACCGTGCGCCATGCGGGCGGCACCTCGTTCTGCGAGCCGATCGGGCACCGGCAGGAACACGGCGACTATCGCGAGTCCTGGCAGCCGCAACCGATGAGCGTGGCCGCACTGGACGAGGCACGGCGCCAGGCCGGGGCGATCACCGCGGCGCTCGGGGGTCGTGGCGTGTTCGGCGTGGAGTTCTTCGTCAAGGGCGACGCGGTGATCTTCTCCGAAGTCAGTCCGCGCCCGCACGACACCGGCCTCGTCACGCTGGTGTCGCAGGACCTGTCCGAGTTCGCGCTGCACGCACGCGCGATCCTCGGCTTGCCGATCCCGGTGATTCGCCAACTCGGCCCGTCTGCTTCCTGCGCGGTACTCGCGAGCGGCGACGGCGACTGTCCGCGCTACCGTGGGGTGGCCGACGCGCTGGTCGAGGCCGACACCGCGCTGCGCTTGTTCGGCAAGCCGTCCGTGCGCGGACAGCGACGGATGGCCGTCACGCTCGCGCGCGACGTCGACATCGAGTCCGCGATCGCCAAGGCCGTGCGCGCCGCCGCAGGCCTCGGCATCGATCCCTGATCCGGCGACGCGCGCGGTCGCGCGCTCAGGGCGCCTCGAATCCGTCTGCGAACAGCGAGTCGGGCCGCTCGAACGCGCCGATATCGACGGCGGGGCCGATGATCCGCGCGGAGCCGTCGAGGTCGTGCTCGATGTCGTCCGGCACGTACTGGTCATCGCCGGCGTCGCGCGCAGGCGTGGCCGGTCGCAGGTGGTAGTCGCCCGCGCCGACGAACAGCGGATCGGACGCGAGCGTGCCGGGCCCGGGCTCGAACGCATCGCTGGCGTTCGCCCACACGAGGTTGTGCGCGTTGTGGAAGGCCGCGGCGATGCCGCCGTCGATCACGACGCCCCGGATCGCGTTGAACGCGACGATGTTGTTCGCAAGCATGCCCTCGAGGGTCGCCCCGGGCGAAGCCTTCGCGACGAAGCCGGTGTCGTTGTGCGCCAGCGTATTGTTCGCGACGAGCGCCACCGCGCTGCCCGCGTTCGCGCGCAGCGACACCCCGCCCGGTTGCGGGCCCGTGGCGTCGCTGGTGCCGACCACGAGGTTGTTGATGATGCGCGCTGCGACGCTGCCCGCCGCGTCATCCTGCACCAGCTCGATGCCACCGTTGTAGCCGCTCGCGGTGATCGCGTTCGCGAGCACGTCCAGCGCGAGCGTGCCGGTCGCGTTGGAGACGCGCATCGCGGCGTAGGTGCTCATCTCGCCGCCGCCGCGCACGAGGTTGCGCGCGATCGAGCCGCTGGTGGGGCCGGGCAGGTCATCCAGCGCGATCGCGCTGATGTCGTCGCCGAACAGGAAGGCGAGCGCGATGTCGTTGTCGGCGATCTCGAACCGCACCGGACCTGTCGGCGAGGCACCGAACGTGCGCAGGTAGATCGCGCTGCGGTTCGCGTCGAGCCCGGTCGATTCGATGCGGTTGCCGCGAATCGTGATGTCGAACGCGCCGGTCCCGGCCTGGTACGCGCCGATCGTGCCTTCGCGCACGGTCAGGCCTTCGATCAGGACCGTGACCGGCGCATCCGCGCCGAATGCCTCGATCGCGTCGGTGCCGTTCGTGGGCTCGAACACCGGTTCGAAGCCGGCGGCGGGGCGCAGCGTGAGGCTTTTTCCGAAGATTTCGATGGTCTCGTCGATCGGGCCGTCGGTCGCAATTTCCACGGTGTCGCCCGCCGCCGCCGCGGCGATGCAGGCATGCAGCGTCGTATTGCACGGCGAAGTCCCGGGCCAGGTCAGCACGGCGCCGCCGGCGACCGCATCCGCGGCGACCGTGGCCAGCAGCAGGGACAGGGGCAGGCGGGCGCGTCGCGTCGCGCGGGCCGCGGAAGGCCGATTCGGGATCGCAGTCGGGATGTGCATGCAACGGTCAACGCCGCCCGGCGCGCGTTTGCGACATCGCGGTCCGGGAGGCCCGCGATGCCGCACGCGGGCGGTGGCGTCGCCGCGGCGACGGCGACGAGGGCGGGGCGTCGACGCGACGCGCCGCGTAGGGCAGACTCGACCGCCTCACGGGTTGCCGGAATCGCGATGGCCGACGTCATCCACTATGCCGTGTTCCTGCATGCGCAGGCCGTCGAGGCGCTCGGTGCGCCGATCAGGCCCTACCTGCGCGACGCCGCGGCGAATCCGCATATCGTCTGCACGGAGATCGATGCGTCGGGCGCGCTGTTCGAGCTCACGCTCGCGGGCAAGGGGCCGAACGGCGAGGACCTGCGCCTCGAGATCATGCTGCCGGTGTCGATGGTCAAGCTCGTGATGTCGATGCGCGGCGAGCACGAGATCGGCTTCGTCTGAGCCCACGCCTCAGGCGGGCGCCGGGAGGTCCCGCCAACCATCCGCGGTCAGCACCTCGAGCGGGCGGAAGCGCGACTTGTAGTGCATCTTCGGGTGGCCTTCGATCCAGAAGCCGAGGTAGAGATGGTCGAGCGCGCGTTCGCGCGCGAGGCGCACCTGGCTCAGGATCGCGAACGTGCCGAGGCTGCGCGCCTCTTCGCCGGGCTCGAAGAACGTGTAGACCGCCGACAGGCCGGTCGCGCAGATGTCGGTCACCGCGAGTGCGAGCAGGCGGCCGCCGTGGCGGAACTCGACGAACTGGGTAGGGCTCCAGCTCGTGTAGAGGAAGCGCGAGAAGTCCTCGGGGCGTGCGTCGTCCATGCCGCCGCCGACGTGGCGCGCACGCAGGTAGTGCCGGTACAGCGTGAAGTACTCGTCGCTGTAACCGGCCGGCACGAGGCGCACGTCGAGGTCGCGATTGCGCGCGAGGCAGCGGCGCTGGCTGCGGTCCGGGCGGAAGCGACCGACCGGAACGCGGCAGGCGACGCAGGCGCGGCAGCCCATGCAGTGCGGATGGTAGACGTGGCCGCCTGCGCGCCGGTAGCCGCGCTGCACCGCAAGGTCGTAGATCTGCGGCAGCTGCGAGGCGCTCGGGTCGATCACGATGTTCTGCGCCGTGCGTTCCGCGAAGTAGCCGCACGGATGCGGCAGGGTCTGGAACAGGCGGACGACATCCGAGCGCATGCGCGCATTCTATCCCCGCGCGGGCCGCGCCGAGGGCCTCAGCCGCGCAGGATCATCAGCGCGATCAGCACCGAAACCCCGGCGATCAGCGCGAGCACGACGAGCTTGACCCGCATCGAGGCGCGCGAATGGTGCGCGACGTCGCCGACCCCGCGCGCCGCCGCGAGGTCGTCGGCGAAACGGGTCGCGGGTTCCAGGCCGGCGTCGCGGAGCAACCTGCGCGCGAGCGGCTGGTCATCGGCGCGCACGACCATCACCTGGGGCCAGGCATCGCGGTCGCCCTTCGCGGTATAGCTGAAGCGCTTCCAGTCGGAGCCCTGGTAGGCGCGGCGGTTTCCGATCGAAGTCTGGATGCCATGCTCGGCGAGCAGGGCGACTACCCGTTCGATGTTGGCCATCCGCGGCGAGGTGTAGATCTGGCGCATGCGTGGATCCTAGCGCTTATGCCGGGCGCAGGCGCACGAGGCCTTCCTGCGCGGTCGAGGCGACGAGCCGGCCATCCGTGCTGTAGATCATCCCGCGTGCGAGTCCACGCGCGCCCTGCGCCGTCGGACTGTCGCAGGAATACAGCAGCCAGTCGTCGACGCGGAACGAACGGTGGAACCACATTGCATGGTCGAGACTCGCGACCTGCACGTTGCTCTGCAGGAACGAGATCCCGTGCGGGAACATCGTGGTGCCGACCAGATGGAAATCCGACGCATAGGCGAGCAGCGCGCGGTGCAACGCCGGTGCATCGGGCGCCGGGCCCGCGAGCCGGAACCAGACCTGCTGGAACGGCGGGCGCTTGGGCGGGTTGAGTTCGTCGCGCGGATAGACGTGGCGGAACTCGAACGGGCCGGAGCGCCCGAACCAGCGCTGCAGCTTGGGCGGCAGCTTCGCGAGTTCGTCGGGCGGCAGCACCTCGACCGGCTCCAGGTCCTCGGGGCGCGGCACTGCCGGCATCGGCACCTGGTGCTCGACGCCCTGTTCCTCGACCTGCAGCGAGCAGGCGAAATTGAAGATCGGTTGGCCGTGCTGGATCGCGGTCACTCGCCGCACGGAGAAACTGCCGCCGTCGCGCGTGCGCTCGACGTGGTAGACGATCGGCTTGTCGATGTCGCCCGCGCGCAGGAAGTACGCGTGCAGCGAGTGCGCGTTGCGCCCCGGCTCGACCGTCTGCTGCGCGGCCGACAGCGCCTGCCCGAGCACCTGGCCGCCGAACACGTAACGCGTGCCGATGTCGCGGCTTTCACCGCGGAACAGGTTGTCCTCGAGCCGTTCGAGCTGGAGCAGGGTGAGCAGTTCTTCGACGGCAGCGGTCATTGCGGCAGGCATGCGGGCGGAACGCGCGAGTATAGCGGCAGGCCGCGAGAGTCACTCTGGCTGCAGGCGCGCGAGCCCATAACCCGGCAGCGATTCGTCCCACGGGAACAACGGCCCCGGATCGCGGCGACGCGGCAGCAGCACGTCCGGGTCGTCGCTGGCGGGTTCGAGTCGCCGGTCGAGGTCCTCGTGCCCGGCGATCCAGCGCAGCCCGGGCAGCGCACGACGCAGGTGCGCGATCAATGCGTCGAGTGCGAGCAGCTGCGCCCGCGCATAGGGTTCGGTGAACGCCTGGTGGCGGCTGTCGGCCCAGCGCGGGTAGCGTCCGAGGTTGACGAGTTCGATGCCGATCGAGCGCGCGTTGTAGCCGCGCACGTGGTTCGCGACGCGCGAGTCGTCGACGAAGCGGAACATGCGGCCGTCGCGATCGACGTAGTAGTGGCCGCAGTTGCCGGTACGGGCCGACTCGTGGTGGATGCGCTCGCCGAACTCGCGCGCCATCGCCATGTCCGGGAGCTCGGTGCAATGGATCACGACCAGGTCGACCGTCGCGGGGTCGCGCGCTTCGAGCCGCTGGGCGTACGCAATGGGCCAGTCTTCGATCGCGGGCATCGTTCGCGCGTGTGTCGTCAACGGCGGGCGCCGCGGCCGGAATGCTAGCATCGCCGACCGATCCGGCTTCACGGTGGACAGCATGAAACGCACGGTCATCCTCTCGCATGGACTCGAGAGCGGTCCTGAGGCGACCAAGGTCACCGCGCTCGCCGCGGCCTGTGCCGACCTCGGCTGGGACAGCGTGCGACCCGATTATCGCGTGATCGACGCGCGCCGCGATCCGATGGCGATCGACGAGCGCATCGAGTGCCTGCTCGCGCACGTGCCCGGCGACGGACGCGTCGTGTTCGCGGGGTCGAGCATGGGTGCGTTCGTGTCGGGTTTCGCTTCGATCCGCCGCGCCTGCGAGGGTCTGTTCCTGCTCGCGCTGCCGGTCGCGGTGCCGGGTTACCCGCATGCCTTCCCGGCGGCCGCGGTGCCGACCACGCTGGTGCATGGCTGGCGCGACGAGGTCTGCCCGGTCGATGGTGCGATCGCGTTCGCGCGTGGGCGCGGCGCGCGCCTGCACCTCGTCGATGACGACCACCGCCTGACCGCGCACGTCCAATGGTGCGCGGACGCGTTCGCGCGGTTCCTCGGGGAGCTCGGCTGAGATGGCGACGCTGTTCGCGACCTGCCCGAAGGGCCTGGAGTACCTGCTGCGCGACGAACTGCGCGCGCTCGGTGCCGACGACGCGCACGAGGCGCTCGCGGGCGTGCATTTCAGCGGGCCGATCGAGCTCGGCTACCGTGCCTGCCTGTGGTCGCGCCTCGCGAGCCGCGTGCTGCTGCAGCTGCACGAGTTCGAAGCGCCGGATGCCGACGCGCTGTTCGCGGGCGTGCAGCAGGTCGACTGGGACGCGCACCTCGCGCCCGACGCGAGCTTCGCGATCGACGCGGTGGGCGGCAGCGGCACCTTGCGCAACACGCAGTTCATCGCGCTGCGCGCGAAGGATGCGGTGGTCGACCAGTTCCGCGAGCGCCATGGCGTGCGACCCGACATCGACGTCGAGCGACCCGCGATCCGACTGAACCTGCGCCTGCACAAGGGCCGCGTGAACCTCTCGTTGGATCTTTCCGGCGTTCCGCTGCACCGGCGCGGCTGGCGCCAGGGGCAGGGCGAGGCGCCGCTCAAGGAAAACCTCGCCTGCGCGATGTTGCTGCGCGCCGACTGGCCCGCGATCCACGCGCGCGGCGGTGCCCTGGTGGATCCGATGTGCGGCGCGGCGACGCTGCCGATCGAAGCCGCGCTGATGGCGGCCGACGTCGCGCCGGGATTGCGTCGCACGTACTGGGGATTCAGCGGCTGGCGCGGCCACGACGCCTCGACCTGGGAGCGGCTCCTCGAGCAGGCGCACGCGCGCGCCACGGCCGGACTGCGCTCGCTGCAGCCGCTGTTCTTCGGGTACGACCAGGACCCGCGCGTGCTCGAGGAGGCGCGACGCAATGTGCAGGCGGCCGGCGTCGAGGGCTTCCTGCATCTCGCGCGGCAATCGGTCGAGCACCTGCGCCGGCCCGCGGGGAGTGACCATCCGGGCCTGGTGATCACGAATCCGCCGTACGGCGAGCGCCTCGGGCGCGGTGCGGCGCTCGCGGGCGTCTACCGCGGGCTCGGCGAGTCATTGCGCAGCGAGTTCAAGGATTGGCGCGCGGCGGTGATCGTGTCCGACGACGAACTCGGCCACCAGCTCGGACTGCGCGCCGACAAGCGCTACGTGCTCTACAACGGCGCGATCGAATGCCGTCTGCTGGTGTTCGATCTCGCGGCGGAAGCGCCGCGCGCGAGCGTCGAGCGGCCGCTGTCGGAAGGCGCGCAGGCGGTGGCGAACCGCATCGGCAAGAACCTGCGCCACATGCGCAAGCGCCTCGCGCGCGAGCAGGTGTCGTGCTACCGCGTCTACGACGCCGACATTCCCGAGTATGCGGCCGCGATCGACGTCTACGAGGCGATCGGTGTCGACCCGCCGCGCGCCGCCGCGGCCGACGCGCGCGGCGGATTTCCACAGGCCTGGCTGCACGTGCAGGAATACGCGCCGCCGCGCGAGATCCCCGAGCAGGTCGCGCGCGACCGCATGCGTGATCTCGTGCGCGCGGCATCGGCGGCGCTCGAGGTCCCGCGCGAGCGGATCTCGCTGAAGACGCGCCGCCGCGCGAAGGGCGGTTCGAAGTACGGCCGTTTCGACGAGCGCGCCGAGTTCCTCGTGGTGGAGGAGGGCGGGCTGCGCTTCCACGTGAACCTGTTCGACTACCTCGACACCGGCCTGTTCCTCGATCATCGGCCGGTTCGCGCACGCATCCGCGCGAGCGCACGCGGGCTGCGCGTGCTGAACCTGTTCTGCTACACCGCGACCGCGAGCGTGCACGCGGCCGCCGGCGGCGCGCGCACCACCACCAGCGTCGACCTGTCGGCGACGTATCTGGACTGGGCGGGGCGCAACTTCGGGCTCAACGGCCTCGGCGGCGAGCGGCACCTGCTGGTGCAGGCGGACGTGCTCGAGTGGTTGCGCCACGACCGCGGGCGCTACGACCTCGTGTTCGTCGATCCGCCGACGTTCTCCAATTCCAAGCGCGCGGACGACTTCGACGTGCAACGCGACCATGCCGAATTGCTGCGGCTGTGCGGCGATCGCCTTGCCGACGGCGGACTCGTGCTGTTCTCGACCAATGCCCGGCGCTTCACGCTCGATCCGCAGCTTGCCGATCGGTTCGAGACGCGCGACATCAGCGCGTCGACGATCCCGTTCGATTTCGAGCGCAACCCGCGCATCCATCGCTGCCATGAACTGCGCCTGCGCGGCTCGCGCGAGGAGCGCGTGGAGCTTGCAATATCTTAACGTTGGCGCGAGGTTGGCTCAGTCCCGATTCAGCAGGACCGCCGCAGCATCGGTCCCGTATTCCGGAGGGTGTGCCCGATGTCGCGTCGCCTGTCATTCTCGTTGCCTGCCATGTTCGCGCTCGCCGCGCTCGCGATCGCGCCGTCGGCCTTCGCCCGCAGCCAGTGGAGCATCGGGATCGGCTTCCCCGGCGTCAGCATCGGCTACTCCGACTACGGCCGGCACGGGCACGGCTGGGGCGGCAACTACCATGGCGGCTATGGCGGCTACGGCGGCTACGGCGCGTACTACGCGCCGATCCACCACCGTCCTGCGTATCGAGGCCCGTACTACGGCGCTTCCTATTACAGCCCGGTGTACTACGGCCCCTCGTATTACGCGCCGGTGTCGTATGGCGCCAGCTATTACTACTCGCGTCCGGCGACCGTGATCTATTACGACCGCGAGCCCCCGCGCCACCACCGCACGTCGCGTAGCCATTATTCCGACGGCTATCGCGATGACGACCGCGACGATGGGTATCGTCGGGCTTCCTACTACGATCGCGACGCCGATTACCGTCGCTGATCCTGCTCAACGCTGGTGGCGCACCCCTCCCCCTTCCCCGCCGCCAGCGTTCCACCCCGCGACGATTTCCCCTGATCGTCGCGGGGTTTCTTTTTTTGTGCCGCATGACGCCAAGCGTCCGGCTGCCCGGTGGCGTGCGCTATGATCCACGCGCGCGTACTCCAGGCCTCGCATGAACGACCATTCCGCACGCTGCAATCCACCGCTCGAAGGGGAACCCGGGTGGACATTTTTCCGCCAGTGGTTGCGCAATCCGCGCGCGATGGCGGCGTTGTCGCCCTCGAGCCGGCAACTCGCGCGCGAGATGGTCGTGCAGCTTCCGCCGACCGCGCGCCGCGTGATCGAGCTCGGCGCGGGCACCGGTGTGTTCACGCAGGCGCTGATCGACCGCGGCATCGCGCCTCGCGACCTGCTCGTGGTCGAACTCAATGCCGAACTGCACCGCCTGCTGCAGGCGCGCTTCCGTGACGCGCAGGTCGTGCGCGGCGATGCACGCGAATTGTCGCGCATCGTGGCCGAGCAGCGCTTCGCCGAGCCCGGTGGCGTGGATGCGGTCGTGAGCGGGCTCGGCTTCCTCGCGATGCCGCGCACGGTGCAGCGCGAGATTCTCGATGCGGTGTTCCGCGTGCTCGGCCCGAATCGGCCGTTGATCCAGTTCACGTACGGGCCGGTGGGGCCGTTGCCGCGCAGCCTGCTCGAGGAGCTTGGCCTGCGTTCGCGGCGCACCGGCGTCGTATGGCGAAACGTGCCCCCCGCCGCGGTTTACGTCTACACGCGCAACCGATCGACTGCGGTGCAGGCAGTCAGGGTCGGCGACGCCGCGTGATCTTCGCGGGGTGATCCCGCGCAGGCGTCGGGTATGATGGGCGCCTTGCGCATGCTGGGGACCTGACGTGGGCGATCCGTCGCATTCCGATTGGCTGGGACAATGGCAGGCGTTCGCGCGCCAGTATTCCAATGCGTGGCAGGATCTCGCGCGCGGCGCGGGACCTTCGATG
The DNA here is from genome assembly GCA_023430685.1 of Pseudomonadota bacterium. GTDB lineage: Bacteria > Pseudomonadota > Gammaproteobacteria > Xanthomonadales > Rhodanobacteraceae > Dokdonella_A. The sequence continues at coordinate 16,003 of JAEYZH010000074.1, forward strand.
GGACAGGCAGCCGACGCTGTCCCGGGCATCGACGCGTGGTCGCGCCTGTTCTCCGCGGCGGGCGCCCAGGGCGTGCAGGGTGAAACGGTCGAGCGCCTCGCCGACAGCGCACGCGGCTACGCCGCGTTCCTGCAATCGGCCCTCGGCGCGCTTGGCGGCGCGAATGGCATGCCCGCATGGGGTGACGCGGTGCTGCGGTCGTTTTCACCCGAAGCGACTGGAGCGGCGTCGACTTCGCCACCGTTCGCCGCGCTCGCGGATGCGTTCCGCGCGGCGATGCGGCCACCCGATGTCGCTGGCGACGCCAAGGCCTGGTTGAAACTTCCCGCGTTCGGTCCGATGCGCGAGCACCAGGAGCACCAGCGAGATTCGATGCTCGCCGCGATCGAATACCAGGAACAGCTGCGGCGGTACAACGCGCTGATGCTGAAGGCCGCGCAACGCGGATTCGAACTGTTTCAGGGCAAGCTGTCGGAACGCGAACAACCCGGACGGCAACTGGACTCGCTGCGCGCGCTGTATGACCTCTGGGTCGACGCGGCGGAAGAGGGCTACGCCGAAGTCGCGCTGTCGAGCGAGTTCCGCGAGGCCTATGGCGCTCTCGTCAACGCGCAGATGCGCGTGCGGTCGCTGCTCTCCAGGAGCGTCGAACAGGTGGCTTCCGAACTCGGCATGCCGACCCGCAGCGAGGTCGACAGCATCGGCGAGCGCCTGCAGGCGCTGCGCCGCGAAGTCCGCGCCGCGGGTGGCGCGGGCCACCAGGGCCTCGCCGCCGAAGTCGCGGACCTGCGCAGGCAGGTGGCCGAACTCGGTAGCGCACTGCGGCGCGACGCAGCGCGCGCCCCCGCCAGTGCGCCGGCGCGTGCACCGGCATCGCCCGCCGCGGCCGATGTAGCGCCCGCGCGCTCGACGGGATCGAAGTCCAAGCCGCGTGGCGCCAAGGCGCGCGCGAAGCCCGTGAAGGCGCCGCCCAAGCGCGCCGGTCGTGCCACGGCGCGCAAGCAGGCTGCGCCGCTCGCGAAGCGTTCGATGGGCGAGAAGGCGAAGGGCAACTTCGCCGCGCGCATCGCGAGTTTCGCCGATGCGTCGCGCGAAGCCCCGCAGCCGGGCGCCCTGCGCGGCCGGCGTGACAAGCACTGAACGCACGAGGACGCCAGATGGGCCCGATCAGGATCGAACCGAAGCGCGCGCTCGAGGAGGCGCTCGCGACGCAGCGCAAACTCGCCGGCGCGCTGCAGACGCTGCGCTCGATGGATGAAGTCGAGTTCGGCGTGACCGCGAAGGAAGAGGTCTATCGCGAGGACAAGCTCGTCGTGTACCGCTTCCGCGGCGAGCGCCCGCCGACCGCGAAAGTGCCGATCCTGATCGTGTACGCGCTGGTGAACCGGCCATACATGGTCGACCTCCAGGATGATCGCTCGCTGGTGCGCAACCTGCTCGCGCGCGGGGAGGACGTGTACCTGATCGACTGGGGTTATCCCGACCGCGCGGACCGCTGGCTCACGCTCGACGACTACATCAATGGCTACATCGCGCGCTCGGTCGATGCGGTCGCCGCGCATTCGGGCAGCTCGCCGATCAACCTGCTCGGGATCTGCCAGGGTGGCGCGTTCTCGCTGTGCTTCGCCGCGATGCATCCGCAGAAGGTGCGCAACCTGATCACGATGGTGACGCCGGTCGATTTCCGCACGCCCGACAACATGCTGTCGAACTGGGTGCAGTCGATGGACGTCGACCTGTTCGTCGACACCCTCGGCAACGTGCCGGCCGACCTCATGAACCTCTGCTACCTGATGCTGAAGCCGATCCGGCTCAACCAGCAGAAGTACATCGGCCTCGTCGACATCCTCGACGACAAGGTCGAGATGGAGAATTTCCTGCGCATGGAGAAGTGGATCTTCGACTCGCCCGACCAGGCTGGCGAGGCGTTCCGCCAGTTCCTGAAGGACTTCTACCAGGGCAACAAGCTCGTCAACGGCGGACTGAAGATCGGTGGGCACGAGGTGCACCTGGGCAACGTCACGATGCCGGTGCTGAACATCTTTGCCGAGCAGGACCATCTGGTGCCGCCGGCCGCCTCGCGCGTGCTCGGCGACCACGTCGGGACCGACGACTACACCCAGGTCGCATTCCGCGGTGGCCACATCGGGATCTACGTGTCGGGTCGCGCACAGCGCGAAGTGCCCGGCGCGATCCACGACTGGCTCGCCGCGCGCAGCGGCTGACGCCCGCGGCCACCGCCGCCGAAGGCGCGCCGCGCGGGCGGAAGGTGCCGCGCGGCCGCGCCGATTCCTTCCCTTGAATGGTCCATGCCATGAACGACGTCCTGCTGGTGATCCACGGCCTCACGATCACGCCCTGGAAGTTGATCGGCCTGGTCGGTGCGTGCCTGTTCACCGCGCGCTGGTTCGTGCAGCTGTACGCGACCAAGCGCCTCAAGCGCGTCGTGATGCCGATGGGGTTCTGGTACCTGTCGATCGTCGGCAGCGTGATGACGCTCGCCTATTTCATCTGGGGCAAGAACGATTCGGTCGGCATCATCCAGAACGCGTTCCCGGCGTTCGTCGCGCTCTACAACATTTTCATCCACCTGCGCCACCGCCACGACGCGGTCGATTCGGCCGGCCCGACGCGGGCCTGAAGATCGCGCGCTTCGCGAGGCGCAGCCTGCGGAGCGGAGCCGGATCCGGGTGTGTAGCGGACCCCGCGAGCGCATCGGCGTCCGGCATGGCGCATGAGAGGACTGCTGGCTGCGATGCAGGATGCATCGCCCGCGCAGCAGGCGCAGCCTGCGGAGCGGAGCCGGGTCCGGGCGTGTACCGGACCCGGCGAGCGCATCGGCGTCCAGGATGGACGCATGAGCGGACTGGTGGCTGCGATGCAGGATGCATCGCCCGCGCAGCAGGCGCAGCCTGCGCAGCGGAGCCGGGTCCGGGCGTGTACGGACCCGGCGAGCGCATCGGCGTCCAGGATGGACGCATGAGCGGACTGCTGGCTGCGATGCAGGATGCATCGCCCGCGCAGCAGGCGCAGCCTGCGCAGCGCAGCCGGGTCCGGGCGTGTACCGGACCCGGCGAGCGCATCGGCGTCCAGGATGGACGCCGATGCGCATCTAGTCCGGATCGTAGTCGAGATTCGAAGCCAGCCAGCGTTCGGCTTCCGCGAGCGTCCAGCCCTTGCGCCGTGCATAGTCCTCGACCTGCTCGCGCGTGAGCCGTCCGACGACGAAGTACTGGCTGCGCGGATGCGAGAAGTACCAGCCCGAGACTGCCGCGGCCGGATACATCGAAAAGCCTTCGGTCAGTTCGATGCCCGCATTCGCTGTCGCGTCGAGCAGCCGGAACAGCGTTGCCTTCTCGGTATGGTCGGGGCAGGCGGGATAGCCCGGCGCGGGTCGGATGCCACGATAGGCTTCGGCGATCAGCTCGTCGTTGCCGAGCTGTTCGTCGGGCGCGTATCCCCAGTACTCTCGCCGCACGCGCTCGTGCATGCATTCGGCGAACGCTTCCGCGAGCCGGTCGGCGAGCGCCTTGAGCAGGATCGCGGAATAGTCGTCGTGCGCGGCGACGAAGCGCTCGAGATGCGGTTCGATGCCGGTGCCGGCGGTCACGGCGAACCCGCCGATCCAGTCCTGCTTGCCCGAGTCCCTCGGCGCGATGAAGTCGGCAAGGCAGAAATCCGGTCGCTCGACCGGTTTGTCGACCTGCTGGCGCAGGAAGTGCAGCATCGTCGGCGGCGTCGCATCGCCGTTCCCCTGCAGTGCCACATCGTCGCCGATGCCGGACGCGCGCCAGAATCCGATCACGCCGCGCGCGGTCAGCCACTTTTCCCGCACGATGCGATCCAGCATCTCGCGCGCATCCTCGTACAGCTCGCGCGCCTGCGTTCCGACGATCGCATCGTCGAGGATCGCGGGAAAACGGCCGGACAGTTCCCACGCGCTGAAGAATGGCGTCCAGTCGATGCGCTGGACGAGTTCGGCGAGCGGATAGTCGTCGAAGACATGGATCCCGGGTTTGGCGGGAGCCGGCGGATCGTAGTTCGCCCAGTCGCCGTCGAAGCGCTGCGCGCGCGCCTTGTCGAGCGCGACCAGCCGCTTGGCGCCGCTGCGGTCCTTGTGGCGCTCGCGGATCTCGGCGTACTCGGAACGGATCCGCGCCATGAACGCGTCGACGAGATCCTTCGAAACGAGCGACTGCGCGACGCCGACCGCGCGCGAGGCGTCCTTGACCCAGACGCAGGGCGACTTGTAGTGAGGCTCGATCTTGAGCGCGGTGTGCGCGCGCGAGGTCGTCGCGCCACCGATCAGCAGGGGCAGGTGGAAACCCTGCCGTTGCATCTCGCGCGCGACATGGCTCATTTCCTCGAGCGAGGGCGTGATCAGGCCGGACAGGCCGATCATGTCGGCGTTCTCGGCGATCGCGGTGTCGAGGATCTTCTGCGCCGGCACCATCACGCCGAGATCGACCACGTCGAAGTTGTTGCAGCGGAGCACGACGCCGACGATGTTCTTGCCGATGTCGTGCACGTCGCCCTTGACCGTCGCCATCACGATCTTGCCATTCGACTTGCCGGTGTCGCCGGTGCGCAGCTTTTCGGCCTCGATGAAGGGCAGCAGCCAGGCCACCGCCTTCTTCATCACGCGCGCCGACTTCACCACCTGCGGCAGGAACATCTTGCCGGCGCCGAACAGGTCGCCGACGATGTTCATGCCGTCCATCAGCGGCCCCTCGATCACGTCGAGTGGACGCGGCGACAGCTGGCGCGCCTCTTCGGCGTCGGTTTCGGCGAAGCTGTCGATGCCGTGAACGAGCGCGTGCGCGAGCCGCTCGCGCACCGGCAGCGAGCGCCATGCAAGGTTCTCGACCACCACCTCGCCCTTCTTCGCGCGATAGCGCTCGGCGATCTCGAGCAGGCGCTCGGTCGCGTCCTTGCGCCGGTTCAACACCACGTCCTCGACGCGTTCGCGCAGGTCCGGGTCGATGTCGTCAACGATCGGCAGCGCGCCCGCGTTGACGATGCCCATGTCCATGCCCGCGGCGATCGCGTGATAGAGGAATACCGCGTGGATCGCCTGGCGCACGGTCTCGTTGCCGCGGAACGAGAACGACACGTTCGACACGCCACCGGACACGTGGCAGCCGGGCAGGGTGCGCCGGATGATGCGCGTGGCTTCGATGAAGTCGACCGCGTAGTTGTCGTGCTCCTCGATGCCGGTCGCGATCGCAAAAATGTTCGGATCGAAGATGATGTCCTCGGGCGGGAAGCCGACTTCGTCGACGAGGATGCGATACGCGCGCGTGCAGATCTCGACCTTGCGCGCGCAGGTGTCGGCCTGGCCCTGCTCGTCGAACGCCATCACGACCGCCGCGGCGCCGTAGCGCAGCACCTTGCGCGCGTGCTCGACGAATGCCTCCTCGCCTTCCTTGAGCGAGATCGAGTTGACCACGCCCTTGCCCTGCAGGCAGCGCAGGCCCGCCTCGATCACGCTCCACCTGGAGGAGTCGACCATGACCGGGATCCGCGCGATGTCCGGCTCGGACGCGATGAGGTTCAGGAAGCGCACCATCGCGACTTCCGAATCGATCATGCCCTCGTCCATGTTGACGTCGAGGATCTGCGCGCCGCTTTCCACCTGCTGTCTCGCGACCGCGACCGCTTCGGCGTAGCGGTCTTCCTTGATCAGCTTGCGGAACTGCGCGCTGCCGGTCACGTTGGTGCGCTCGCCGACGTTGACGAACAGCAGGTCCGGCGTCAGCACCAGCGGCTCGAGCCCCGAAAGGCAGGTGGGACGATTCGACGTGGCCATCGCGGCGTGCGTATCCGGAGTCACGCCGCAATGGCCAGCGGCAACGCGCGCGGCGGGACGCCGTCGACAGCCGCCGCGATCGCGCGGATGTGCGCGGGCGTGGTGCCGCAACAGCCACCGACGAGATTGACCAGGCCCGAACGCGCGAACTCGCCGATCAGGCCCGCCATCTGCTCCGGCGTCTCGTCGTACTCGCCGAATGCATTCGGGAGCCCGGCATTCGGGTGCGCACTGACCGCGCACGAGGCGACCTGCGCGAGCGCCTCGACGTACTGGCGCAATTCCTTCGCGCCGAGCGCGCAGTTGAGGCCGATCGCGAGGGGTCGTGCGTGCGCGACGGATGCATGGAAGGCCTCGGTGGTCTGGCCCGACAGCGTGCGACCGGAACGATCGGTGATCGTGCCCGAGATCATCACGGGCAAGCGTGCGCCGCGCGCCTCGAACTCCTCGGCGATCGCATACAGCGCCGCCTTTGCATTCAGCGTGTCGAAGATCGTTTCGACCATCAGCACGTCGGCGCCGCCGTCGATGAGGCCCGCGCTCGCTTCGCGATAGGCGATGCGCAGTTCCTCGAAACTCGTGTTGCGGTAGCCGGGATCGTTGACGTCCGGACTGATCGACGCGGTGCGGCTGGTCGGGCCGAGCACGCCGACGACGAAGCGTGGTCGCGAGGGATCGGCCGCGCTGGCCGCATCGCAGCAGGCGCGCGCGAGGCGCGCGGCCTCGCGGTTGAGTTCGGGCACCAGGTGCTCGAGCCCGTAATCGGCCTGGCTGACCGAGGTCGCGTTGAACGTGTTGGTCTCGACGAGGTCGGCGCCCGCCTCGAGGTAGGCGCGATGGATGCCCGCGATCACGTCGGGACGGGTCAGCGTGAGCAGGTCGTTGTTGCCCTTGAGGTCGTGGCTGCGCGGTTGGGCATCGTCGCGCGCTGGCGCCTGCAAGGTGTCATGGCCTGGCGCGAAGCGTTCGCCCCGATAGTCCGGTTCCTCGAGGCGGTAGCCCTGCACCATCGTGCCCATCGCGCCATCGATGACGAGGATGCGGCGTGAAAGCGCCGATTCGAGCGTCTGCACGCGCACGGGGTCGAGCCACGAAAGCCGATGGGTCATGGTTTCCTCGCGAGGAGGCTGAGGACTTCGAAATGGGGTGGTCGTCGTTCGCGCGTGAGGCGCTCGCAGGCCAGTACCTCGAGGCCCGCGTCGCGTCCGAGGCCGGCGAGTTCGTCGACCGTGAAACCGAGGTTGCGATGCTCGAATGGCTCCACCGTCGTGCGGTGCGCATGTCGGCCAAGCGTCGCCGCGAGCACGCGTCCGCCACTGCGTGTCACGCGCGCGGCTTCCGCGACGACCGCGGCGGGCCGGTCGCTGTAGGTCAGCGCGTGCATGAGCAGCACGAGGTCGAAGCGTGCATCGGGAAATGCGAGCGAATGCATGTCGCCGAGCATGACCTCGACGTTCGCGTGACCGGCGAGGCGGCGCCGGGCAGCCTCGACCACGCGCGCTCCGGCATCGATGCAGGTGATCGAGCGCGCGCGCGGTGCGAGCAGTTCGGCGAGCACGCCGTCGCCCGACGCGATGTCGAGCACGTCGCCGGTTTCGACGAGCCGCGTCATCCCGCGCGCAAGCGTTTCCCAAGTGCGGCCGGGTGAGTAGTGGCGCTCCATGTCGCCCGCGACGGTGTCGGCCCAGCCTTCCGCGCGCGCGCGCTTGGCGAGCACGCCGGGCAGGCGGCGCTCGTCTTCGCGCAGCAGCGCGTCATCGACGCTGTCCTTGAGCGCCTGCAGCAGCGCGTTTTCGCGCGCCTCGAGTTCGCCGTTCGCACGGTAGTACGAGGAGACGCCCGCACGGCGGTCGCGCACCAGGTCGGCTTCCTTGAGCTTGGCAAGATGGGTCGACACGCGTGGCTGCGCGAGGCGCAGCACCGCCGAAAGCTCCGCGACGGTCAGTTCCTCGTGTGCGAGCAGGGCGAGCAACCGCACCCGCGTCGGGTCCGAGAGCAGGCGCAAGAGGGCCGACGTCGCCGCGAGATCCAAGAGTATCCTTTCATCTTGATCGAAAGATGGATGGCTAGACTAGTCCGCGCCCCGTGGATCGTCAACATGACTGGCGCGAAACGGGCGCGCGCCCGCACGCGCGCCGCTACGCGACGCGCGTGCGCGGGGGTTTCGTCGATGCATCGGTGGCGACGCTCGCCAGCGGCTGCGCGGTTGCGGTCGAAGACGCTAAAATCGCCGACCTTTCCCCGCAATCGCCGCGCGCGCCCGATCCCGGGAGCCGGCCGAGGAGCCTGCATGGATTTCCGTCCCACCGAAGACCAGTTGTCGATCCAGGCCGTCGCGCGCGATTTCGCGCAGAAGCGCATCGCGCCGGTCGCGGCCGAGCTCGACCGCAGCGGCGAGTTCCCGCTGGACACGATCCGCGAGATGGGCCAGCTCGGCCTCATGGGCATCGAGGTGCCGCACGAGTACGGTGGCGCGGGCATGGACACGGTCGCCTATTCGCTCGCGATGATGGAGATCGCGGCGGCGGACTGCGCGCATTCGACGATCATGTCGGTCAACAACTCGCTCTACTGCAACGGCATCCTCAAGTACGGCACCGAGGAGCAGAAGCAGAAGTACGTGCGCGCGATCGCGAGCGGCGAGGCGATCGGCGCCTACGCGCTGACCGAGCCGCAGTCGGGCTCGGACGCATCGGCGATGCACACGCGCGCGGCGAGGAATGCCGACGGCGACTGGGTCATCAACGGCAAGAAGAGCTGGATCACCTCGGGGCCCGTTGCGAAGTACATCGTGCTGTTCGCGATCACGACGCCGGGGATCGGCGCGAAGGGCGTCTCCGCGTTCATCGTCGATACCGCGCGCGAGGGTTTCCACGCGGGCAAGACCGAGCCCAAGCTCGGCATCCGCGCGTCGGCGACCTGCGAGATCGAATTCAGCGACTACGTGTGCCCGGCGGCCGACCTGCTCGGTGCGGAAGGCAAGGGCTTCGGCATCGCGATGGGCGTGCTCGACGCGGGCCGCATCGGCATCGCGTCGCAGGCGGTCGGCCTTTCGCGCGCCGCCTACGAGGCGAGCCTCGAATGGGCGCGCGAGCGCAAGGCGTTCGGCCACGCGATCGGATCCTTCCAGATGATCCAGGCCAAGATCGCGGACATGAAGTGCCGGCTCGACGCGGCGACGCTGCTGACGCTGCGCGCCGCATTCGCGAAGACCCAGGCGGACGCGAGCGGCGGGCGCTTCAGCACCGAAGCCTCGGTCGCGAAGCTGTTCGCTTCGGAAGCCGCGATGTTCATCACGCACCAGGCGGTGCAGATCCACGGCGGCATGGGCTATTCGAAGGAAATGCCGCTCGAGCGCTATTTCCGCGACGCCAAGATCACCGAGATCTACGAAGGCACGAGCGAGATCCAGCGCCTCGTGATCGCGCGCAACGAAACCGGCGTGCGCTGACCGGGGACGCGGTGCGCGTGCGTCAGCGGACGCGCGGCATCGGCGCATCCGGCGGTGGGCGCAGGCGGCAGGTCGGGTGGCGCGGATCATCGCCGCAGCCGGCGCCCGGCCGGGGCGGCGGCTCGCCGGTCGTGAGTTCGACCACGTAACCCGTGCCCGATCCGCTGACGTCGAGGCGCCATCCGCCCAGATAGGTTTCCTCGTCGCTGCCGTTGCGGCTGGTCCAGTCGATGACCTCGAGTTGCGCGCCCGCGGGCTCGATGACCTCGATGCGCAGCGCGCCGGCCTGCGCACGCTGGCCATCGACGATCGGTCGTTGCGGCGTGTTGACCTGGAACACCGCGCGCGTGCCGGGTCCGAGTTGGAAGCGGTCTTCGACGCGCAGGCGGCCCGCTGCGAAATCGAGCGTGCGGCGCCAGTGCTGCACGGCTGCTGCGCCGGCGTAGGCAGGAGTGAGGTCGGCTTCGGCGTGCACGTCGCCGCCGTCGCCAACGACGACGTCGAGTACGGACCTCGTGCCTTCGCGTTGCGGCACGAGTGCGCCGGACTGCTCGAAGCGCACGAGGTTGTGGCCGTCGGTCTGCTGGCGGATCCCGCTGCGCGTCCAGATGTTCTCGGTCACGGCGAGCCACTCGCCGCGGTACAGCGTGAACGCGCCCTGGTCCTGGTGCGCATGGCTCTGCAGATAGGGGCCCGCCGAGAACTGCAGCCAGGTCGCGTCGATTCCCCAATCCGTGCGCGCGAACAGCTGCCCGGTACCGGGTGCGTGGTGGATCAGCGAGGCCGGCGGCGTCCCGCCGTCGCCGGCATCGAGCAGGTCTTCGCGCAGGTTGAATCCGCTCTGCATCGACTGCGTGGTGATCGCATGCAGCCACCACGACGCGGCGCTGCGTGCGGCGTCGTCGTGCGCGAGCGCGCGCGCCTGCAGCATCAGCGCGCGATGGTAGTCGTACAACACGGGCTCCGAGACGCGTGCCTGGTCGCCGATCGCGGCGGTGCGGTCGCGCGTCGGCACCGTCGCATGGATCCACCAGTCGATGCTGTCGACGAGATGCGTGTTCGCATTCGCGAGCTCCGGGTGGCCCGGACGCGCATCGCGCCAGACGCGGTACAGCTCGAACAGCTTGCGGTGCGAAAGTCCGTAGGCCGTGCCTTCCTGGCTGCCGCCCCCCGTGATGGCGCCGACGGTCGCGGCGACCGCTGGCCACTTCTCGTCCTCGAGCAGCTGCAGCCAGGCGGCATCGTCGGCCGCGAGCGCCCAGTACATCGTCGCTTCGATGAAGCTGTAGTGGTAGTTGTTGGCCGGGTCGTCGGTGCCCCAGCCTGACCACGGTTGCGGCGTGCCGTTCCAGTGCGCCTGTTCGGGATTCCAGATGTTCCAGACGGCCTGCGAGGCGTAGCGGTGCCAGCGCTCGCGCTGCGATGGCGTGACCTCGTGCGCGCACCAGTCGAGCACGAGCGCGACGTCGCGGATCATCGGGCCGGCCTGCAGGTAGGAATCGGCGGCGACCTCGGGGCGCTCGCCGGCCGCGATCGCGCGTTCGGCGTCGGCGACCTGGCGTTCGGCCCATTCGACCGCGAGCGTCGCGTAGGCCGGTTCGCCGCTCAGGCGCCAGGCGTAGGCCGCATCGGTCGCGGAGAAGCTGTAACCGGCTTCACCGGCGAGTGCGGCATCGACCCACGCGATGAAGCGCCGGTACGGTTCGGATTGCCGGTCTACATAGGCGAGGTCGATCACGATCGCGGCGCGGGCAGGCGAGGCCGGCGTGAACGACGCAAGCAGCGTCGCGATCGCGAGCAGCGGAAAGCGCGACATCGGCTGGGTCCTCGGCGTCGACTGCGGCATGCTACGCCCAAAGGGCATGCCGCGCGCGGTCGCGCTCAGTCGACGTAGCCGACCACCATCACGCGCTTGCCATGCAGCAATTGCTCGTACGCATCCGCTGGCGGCGGCAACACCTCGACCCGCGCGAAGCCGACCTTGCGCATGATCCACAGCAGTGCCTCGACGCTCGGGACAAGGCAGATCCCGGTGGTGCTGGCTTCGGGTCCGTGGGTATCGTCGGTTTCGTCGATGATGCCGAACGAGCCCTTGAGCGGGCGCACGAAGCGGTAGCTGCCGTAGTCGACCATGCCGCTGAGACCCGGCACGACCTGGGTCTCGACGACGCAGGCATTGCGCGAGAGCGCGCGCGCCTGGCGCAGCGCGCCGACCGGGTTCTCGAGGTGGTAGATCAGGCCGAGCATCAGCACGAGGTCGAAGCGCCCGGTGCGCGCTGCATCCAGCGCGTGCACGTCCGACTGCTCGACGCGCAGCGTCGCAAGCTGCAGCGCATCGCGGATCAGCGTGGTGTCGGCGACGTGTTCGGCACGCGCGTCGACAGCGAGCACGTCGTCGGCATTCCAGCCCGCGAGCTTGGTCGCGAACCAGCCCTGGTGGCAGGCGATGTCGATCGCGGTGCGACCGGCCAGCGTGCCGCCGAAATGCGCATCGATGACCTGCTGCAGCATCGCAAGGCGCGTCTCATGGATCGAATCGAGCGCGCCGTCGTCGTAGGTCGACGTGACCTTTCCGCTCGGCAGGGTGAAGCGGTAGAACCAGGTCTTGTCGAGGATGCGTTGTTCGTTGGCGCTCATGCGTCGCGGCCCGGCAGGCAAACCGCGATTCTAGCCGAGCGCCCCGGCCACGGACGACCGTCAGCGCGCGGGCTGCAGGCGCGCGCTGCGCGGCGCGAGCCCGAGCGCCTTGCGGTAGCGCGCATAGAGCACCTCGACCTTGGCCACGTACTCGCGCGTTTCGGGCCAGGGTGGCACGCCGCCGTGCTGCGTGACCGCACCGATGCCCGCGTTGTAGGCGGCCGCCACCAGCTGTAGGTCGCCGCCGACCTGCGATTCGAGCCAGGCCAGGTGGCGCGCGCCGGCCATGATCGATTGCGCGGCATCGAACGGGTCCGCGACCCCGAGTTCGCGCGCGACATCGGGCATCAGTTGCATCACCCCCATCGCGCCCTTCTCGGACACCGCCTTCGGATCGTAGGCGCTCTCGGCGTGCGCGATCGCGCGCAGCCAGGCTTCGTCGACCCTGGTACGGCGCGCGGCGGCCTTGAATTCGCGCCTGAACGCGGAGGTCCGCGCGGCGCCGATGCGGCCGAGCCCGGCGTGCGCGGGCGAACCCGGCGGCGTCTTCACCGCGAACGCGAGCACCGGCGTCGAGCCCGGCAACTTGCGCGTGCTGTAGACCGTGCGGCCATCCTGCTCGCGCTGGTAGAGCGTGCCCTCGAACTCGCCGAGTGACCCCCAGAGGTTCGGCAGCGCCGCGGCGCCGTCGTCGAGCTCCTTCGCGGTGCAGGTCGACCCGGGTTCCGGCGCGGTCGCGAGACTCACCGTGCCATCGCGCAGGCAACGCCACACCGTGCGCGCCTGCACCTCGTGCGCCGCCAGCAGCAGCACCATCGCGATCGCCAGCCAGCCAATCCCGCGCATCATCCACTCCAGCGCCCGTGCACCCGCCACGTGGGCACGCGGCGTGAAACGGCCAGCACGCGGAGAACACGAACGGAAGCCGAGCCGAAACAAGTGGAATTCAAGATGCGGCCTCCGTGTTTCCGATGTGCTCCGTGGTCCGGTCCGTGTCTCTGCCTGGCCCTCAGCCCTCAGCCCTCAGCCCTCGTCCCTTTCTCGCCATCCAGCTTGTCGCCGAGCAGTCGCCGGACCACCACGTAGAACACGGGGATCAGCAGCAACCCGAGGAAGGTCGCGAACAGCATGCCGCCGATCACGCCGGTACCGATCGCATGGCGCGCGTTGGCGCCTGCACCGGTCGAGATCGCAAGCGGGAACACGCCCATGATGAAGGCGAACGAGGTCATCAGGATCGGCCGCAAGCGCAGCCGCGCCGCGTCGACGACCGCTTCGCGCAGGCTGCGCCCGGCCTTCTGCTCGGCCACCGCGAACTCGACGATCAGGATCGCGTTCTTGGCCGCGAGCCCGATGATCGTGATCAGGCCGATCTTGAAGTAGATGTCGTTCGGAAGCCCGCGTGCGAGCGAGGCGACCACCGCGCCGAGGATGCCCAGCGGCACGACCAGCAGCACGGCGGCCGGGATCGACCAGCTTTCGTAGAGCGCTGCGAGGCAGAGGAACACGACCACGATCGAGAGCACGAGCAGCAGCGTCGCCGCATTGCCGGAGAGGATTTCCTGGTAGGACTGCCCGGTCCAGTCGGTGCCGAAGCCTTCGGGCAGGTCCTCGCGCACGATGCGTTCGATCGACGCCATCGCCTCGCCCGAACTGTGCCCGGGCGCCTGCGAACCGACGATCTGGATCGCCGAGTAGCCGTTGTAGCGCGTCAACGAAGGCGGGCCCGTGAACCAGTCGGGCTTGACCACGTTCGCGATCGGGATCATCTGCGGCGTCCCGTCCGGCAGCAGCGTCGCCGACGGCGTGTAGATGTGCTGGAGCGCGTCGAGGCCCATGCGGAACCGCGACTCGGCCTGCATCGTGACGCGCTTGATGCGGCCGCCCGAGATGAAGTCGTTGACGTAGACCGGCGCGAACATCAGCTGCACCGCGCTGTAGATGTCGCTGATCGACACGCCCATCGACTGCGCCTGCACGCGATCGACCTCGAGCCGGAGCTGCGCCGAATCGGCCAGCGTGTTCGGGCGCACGCCGGTCAGTGCGGGATCCTTCGATGCGGCCGCGAGCAGCGCATCGCGCGCGCCCGCGAGCGCGCCGCGCCCGGCGCCGGACCGGTCCTGCAGGTACATGTCGAAACCGCCGAACTGGCTGAGGCCGCTCACGGTCGGCAGGTTGACCACGAAGATCTGCGCATCGCGCAGTGCCTGCAGCGACTTGTTCGATCGCTGGATGAACTCCATCGCGGTGCCGTCGCGCTGGTCCCAGGGTTTCAGGCGGATGAAGGCCATGCCGACGTTCTCGCCCTGGCCGACGAAGCTGAAGCCGGCGACCGCCATCATCGAGTCGAACGCGGGGTCGTCGTCGAGCGTGGCGCGCACGTCGCCCATGACGACCTTGGTGCGTTGCAGGGTCGCGCCGGACGGCAACTGCACGATCGCGAGCGCGTAGCCCTGGTCTTCCTCGGGCAGGAAGCTGCCCGGCATGCGCGTGAACAGGAAACCCGCGAGCACCACCACCGCGATGAACGCGACCATCCAGCGCGGCGCATGCCGGATCGCGCTGCCGACGTGCCCGACGTAGGTCTTGCTGACGCGGTCGAACGCGCGATTGAACCAGCGGAACAGGACATTGTGCGTGTCGTGGCCGGTGGGCTTGAGCATCGTCGCGCAGAGCGCGGGCGTGAAACCGAGCGCGAGGAAGGCCGAGAAGCCCATCGCCACCGCGATCGTGATCGCGAACTGCTTGTAGATCGCGCCCGCGGTGCCGCCCTGCAGCGCGCTCGGAATGAACACCGCCGCGAGCACCACGGTGATCGCGACCACCGCGCCGCTGATCTGGCCCATCGCCTTGCGCGTCGCTTCCTTCGGCGACAGTCCTTCCTCGGACATGATGCGCTCGACGTTCTCGATGACGACGATCGCATCGTCGACGACGATGCCGATCGCGAGCACCATGCCGAACAGCGTGAGCTGGTTGATCGTGAAGCCGATCGCGAGCATGCCGACGAAGGTGCCGAGCAGCGCGACCGGGATCACGAGGGTCGGGATCAGCGTCGCGCGGAAGTTCTGCAGGAACACCAGCATCACGAGGAACACCAGCACCACCGCTTCGGCGAGGGTCTTGGCGACCTCCTGGATCGAAACCTTGACGAACGTGGTCGAGTCGAACGGCGAAAACCAGCTCACGCCTTCGGGGAAGCTCGGTGCGATCTCGTCCATGCGTGCGCGCACGAGTTCGGCCACGTTGAGCGCGTTGGCACCGGGCAGCAGCTGGATCGCGAACGCGCCGGTCGGCATGCCGTTGAACTGGGTGTCGAAGCCGTAGGACTGCGCGCCGAGCGAGACCCGGGCGACGTCGCGCAGGCGCACGGTCGTGCCATCGCGGTCGGCGCGCAGGATGATGTCCTCGAACTGTTCGGGTGAGCTGAAGCGACCCTCGGCCGACACCGTCGCGGTGAATCCCTGGCCAGGTTGTGCAGGCTCGCCGCCGATCGTGCCGGCCGCGAACTGCACGTTCTGCGAACGCACCGCGGCGAGCACCTGGCTCGCCGACAGGCCGTAGCCGTGCAGCTTGTCGGGATCGAGCCAGATGTTCATCGCGTACTCGGACCCGAACTGCTGGGTCGAGCCGACGCCCGGGATGCGCGAGATCTGTTCGAGCACGCGCGAGCCGACGAGGTCGTTGAGCGCGGCGCGATCGATCGCGGGATTCTCCGAGCGCAACGCGACGACCATCAGGAACCCCGCGTTCGCCTTCGCGACCACCACGCCCTGCTGCACGACTTCGGTGGGCAGGCGCGGCGTCGCCAGCGCGACCTTGTTCTGCACCTGCACCTGCGCGATGTCGGCGTCGGTGCCGGTTTCGAACGTCAGCGTGATCGAGGAGCGGCCGCTCGAACTCGAGCTCGAGCTGAAGTAGAGCAGGTGGTCGATGCCGGTCAGCTGCTGTTCGATGACCTGGGTGACCGCCTTCTCGGTGGTGTCCGCGCTCGCGCCCGGGTAGCTCGCGCCGATCGTCACCTGCGGCGGCACCACGCTCGGATACGACTCGACGCCGAGGTTGAAGATCGCGATCACGCCCGACAGCGTGATCAGGATCGCGATCACCCAGGCGAAGATCGGGTGGTCGATGAAGAAACGGGACATGGGCGTCTCCTAGCGCGCGCCGGCCGGCGACGGGGCCGGTGGCGCGGGCGCGTCCGGCTGCCACGGCGCGGCCTTCGCGGGCTTGCCCGCCTGCACGCGCTGCACGCCCGACACCACGACCTGGTCCCCCGCGGCGAGGCCATCACTCACGAGCCAGTAACCGTCGCGCGATTCGTCTGCTTGGATGCCCTTGCGGGCGACGGTACCGTCGGCGCCGACGACATAGACGTACGGCCCTTCCGCATCGCGCAGCACCGCGGCCTGCGGCACGCGGAACACGCCGTTCTGCTGGCCGAGCTCGGCCTCGATCGTGACGTACATGCCGGGCAGCAGCACGCGATCGGGATTCGGGATCTGCGCGCGCAGCCGCACCGCGCCGGTGGCCGGATCGACGGCGGTATCCGAGAAATTCAGCACGCCCTTGTGCGCGTAGGCACTGCCGTCGGGGAGTTCGACCACGACTTCGGCCTGGCCGGCGCCCGCGAGCGTGGCCTGGCCGGCTTCGCGCGCGCGCCGCATCTTCGCGAGCTCGGCGACGCCGAGCGTGAAGTTCACGTACAGCGGATCGACCTGGTCGATCGTCGTCAGCAGGGTCGCCTCGCCCTGGCCGACGAGCGCACCCTCGGTGACTTCCTGCTTGCCCGCGCGCCCGGAGATCGGCGCGCGCACGGTCGCGTAACCGAGGTTGATGCGCGCAGCCTGCACGTTCGCCTTCGCCTGCGCGAGCGCGGCGGACGCGCTGCGTTCGGCCGCTTCGGCGTTGTCGCGGTCGGCGCGCGAGACGAAACCCTTCGGTGCGAGTTCGCGCGCACGCTCGGCCGCGACGCGGCTGTTGGCGAACGTCGCCTGCGCCTGCGCCTGGCTCGCGTTCGCCGCATCCAGCGCGGCCTTCAACGGCGCGGGATCGATTTCGAACAGGATGTCGCCTTCGGCGACGTCGGAACCTTCCTCGTACACGCGCTTCTGCAGGACGCCGGCGACGCGCGCACGCACGTCGGCCGAACGGAACGCGGACAGGCGACCGACGAGCGAACGTTGCAGCGGCACGCTTTCGGGCTGCACCGCGAGCACGCCGACTTCGGGTGGAGGCGGCGCGGGCGGTGCGTCCTGCGAGGGCGATTTGCCGCATGCTGCAACGAGGCCGGCGAGCAGAAAGGTGGCGAAGCGAGCGAAGGAGGGGGGCTTCATGGTCATCACGTCCTGTCTGCGATCGGCGGCGTCGCGCACGCGCAAGCCATCGATGCGGCATTGTCCGCCCGACGGCTGTACCGCACCCACTATACCGATGAGTACAGGAATGAACCCCGGTCGAAAGTCATGCGCCGCGACGGTTCCGACGCGATCGCGCGAGCGCACGCACGCGATGCAGCAGGCGCGTTCGGTGGATTCCCCCGAGGGCGCGGCGTATCCTTGGCGGTCCCCATCAGCCCACGAATCCGGACCCATTCATGACCGCACAGGACGCCGCGTCTGGCACGGCCGTCGAACAGATCCTTGATCACCAGTCGCGCCAGTTGCAAGGCGCGGCGTTGCAGGAAAACCAGGTGTTGACCCGGGAATTCCTGCAGCGCGTGCCGCCGGAGGAGGTTGCCGCTCGCGGCGTCGCCGAATGGGCCGGCATGGTGCAATCGATCCTCGACTTCCTGCGCGAGCGCGAGCCCGGCGTGGCGAAGGTGCGCGTGTTCAATACTGCCGCCGGCAGCGAGCCGGCGCGCACCACCGTCGAAGTCGTGACCGACGACATGCCGTTCCTCGTCGATTCGGTCGGCATGGCGATCGTCGAAGCCGGGCTGCGCGTGCATACCGTGATCCATCCGGTGCTCAGCGTTCGACGCGACGCGACCGGGCGGCTGCAGGCGATCGAGTCGCTCGGTGACGAGCGCGCGGGCGCCGAGTCGATCATGCATTTCGAAGTCGACCGCGTGGTCGATGCAGCCGGCATCGAGGACCTGCGCAAGCGCGTGGCCTCGGCGCTCGACGACGTGCGCGAAGCCGTGGACGACTGGCAGCCGATGCGCCAGCGCATGCTGGCGACCGCGGATGAACTCGCGACGCGGCCGATGCCGGTCGACGCGGCCGGCGTGGCCGAGGCGCAGGACTTCCTGCGCTGGGCCGCGGACGACAACTTCACCTTCCTCGGCTACCGCGAATACGCGGTGGTCGAATCGGGCGGCGAAGAACTGCTGCAGGCCGTGGAGGGTTCCGGCCTCGGCATCCTGCGCGGCAGCGAGCGCTCGCTCGCACCGCGCTCGCTGCGCACGCTGGTCGCGAAGGAACTGCCCCAGTCGGGTTCGATGGACGCGATCATCCTGACCAAGACCAATGCGCGCGCGCACGTGCATCGTCCGGGCTACATGGACTACATCGGCGTGCTGCGTTTCGACGCGGCCGGCGTTCCGGTGGCCGAACAGCGCTTCCTCGGCCTGTTCACGACCAATGCCTACGTCGCGCGCCCGCAGGACGTGCCGCTGGTGCGCCGCAAGGTCGAGGCGGTGATGCGCCGCTCCGGACTGCGCCGCGACGCGCATTCGGGCAAGGCACTGCGCCACGTGCTCGAGCTGCTTCCGCGCGATGAAATGTTCCAGTCGAGCGAGGACGAGCTGTACGCGCTCGCGACCGGCATCCTCGCGCTCCGCGAGCGCCCGCGCGCGCGCCTGTTCGTGCGCTCCGACAAGTACGGGCGCTTCTACTCCTGCCTCGTCTACCTGCCGCGCGACCGCTTCAACACCGAGGTTCGCCTGCGCATCGAGTCGATGCTGAAGGAAGCGTTCCACGGCGAGCGCACCGATTCGGCGATCCAGGTCGGCGAGTCCCCGCTCGCGCTGCTGCACTTCGTCGTGCGTCCACGCCCGGGCGACCAGGTCGAGTACGACGTGGCCGAACTCGAGGCACGCATCACCGAGGTCACCCGCAACTGGCAGGACGAGCTGCGCGGCGCGCTGGTGTCGCGCCTCGGCGAGGAGCGCGGGCTGGTGCTCGCGCAGCGCTATGCACGCGCGTTGCCCGCGGCCTACATCGAGGAAGCCACCCCGGCCGGCGCGGCCGGCGACGTCGAAGTCGCCTCAGGCCTGCGCGATGCGAACGACATCCGCATCAGCCTGTATCGATCGAGGCAACGGCCGGATGCGTTGCACTTCAAGGTCTTCCGGTACGCCGCGGACATCGCGCTGTCCGACGTGATCCCGCTGCTCGAGAACATGGGTCTCAAGGTCCTGACCGAGCAGCTCTACCGGGTCGACCTCGGCGATGCGCAGCTGCACATCCAGGACATCATGGTGCAGCCGGCGACGCGCTGCGCGTTCGATGTCGACGAGGTGCGCGAGGCGTTCGAGCGCGCGTTCGTGGCGATCTGGCGCGGCGACGCCGAGAACGACGCATTCAACAGGCTCGTGCTCGGCGCACGGCTCGACTGGCGCCAGGTCAGCGTGCTGCGCGGCTACTGCAAGTTCCTGCTGCAGACCGGCGTGCCGTTCTCGCAGAGCTACGTCGAGGAGACGCTCAATCGCTATCCCGCGGTCGCGGGCCTGCTGGTCGAGTTGTTCGAAGCCGGTTTCGACCCGGCGCGCGAACTCGGCGACGACGCGGCACTCGCCGACGCGCGAACGCGCCTGTCGGGCGAGCTCGCGACGCTGGTGCCTGACGCGATGCTGAAGTCGAATCCGCGCTTCGTCGACGAGTTGGCAAACGTGCGCTCGCTGCCGCGCGCAGAGCAGGTGCAGGCGATCATCGGCGGCATCAAGCAGCTGCTCGAGCATGTCGCGAGCCTCGACGAGGACCGCATCCTGCGCGCCTACCTCGGCGTGATCGGCGCGACCCTGCGCACGAGCTTCTTCCAGCGGCGCAACGACGCATTCGCGCCGTACGTCAGCTTCAAGTTCGATTCGGCGCGCGTGCCGGACCTTCCCAAGCCCAAGCCCTACCGCGAGATCTTCGTGTACGGGCCGCGCGTCGAGGGCGTGCACCTGCGCTTCGGGCCGGTCGCGCGCGGCGGCCTGCGCTGGTCCGATCGACGCGAGGATTTCCGCACCGAGGTGCTCGGCCTCGTCAAGGCGCAGATGGTCAAGAACACCGTGATCGTGCCGGTCGGCTCGAAGGGCGGGTTCTTCGTCAAGCACCCGCCCGTCGGCGGCGATCGCGACGCGGTGCTGGCCGAAGGCATCGCGTGCTACCGCATGTTCATCAACGGGCTGCTCGACATCACCGACAACCTCGTCGACGGCAAGGTCGTGCATCCGGTCGGCGTGGTGCGCTACGACGACGACGATCCCTACCTCGTCGTCGCCGCGGACAAGGGCACCGCGACCTTCTCCGACATCGCGAACGCGATCAGCGCCGAGCATGGTTTCTGGCTCGGCGATGCCTTCGCCTCGGGCGGTTCGGTCGGTTATGACCACAAGGGCATGGGCATCACCGCGCGCGGTGGCTGGGAGTCGGTCAAGCGCCACTTCCGCGCGCTCGGGCGCGATTCGCAGTCGCAGGACTTCACCTGCGTCGGCATCGGCGACATGTCGGGCGACGTGTTCGGCAACGGCATGCTGCTGTCGCGCCACATCCGCCTCGTCGCCGCGTTCGACCATCGCCACATCTTCATCGATCCCGATCCGGACGCCGCGGCGTCGTTCGCGGAACGCGAGCGCCTGTTCGCATTGCCGCGCTCGTCCTGGGACGACTACGACAGAAGCGTCCTGTCGAAGGGCGGCGGCGTGTTCCCGCGCAGCGCGAAGACGATCCAGCTGTCGCCCGAAGCCTGCCGTGCGCTCGGCCTCGGCGATTCGTCCGAGCCGCTCACGCCGACCGCGCTGATGAGCGCGATCCTGAAGGCGCCGGTCGACCTGCTCTGGAACGGCGGCATCGGCACCTACGTGAAGTCCGAAGCCGAGAGCAACGCGGACGTCGGCGATCGCGCGAACAACGCCCTGCGCGTCAACGGACGCGAGCTGCGATGCCGGATCGTCGGCGAGGGTGGCAACCTCGGCTTCACGCAACGCGGGCGCATCGAGGCCGCGCTCAACGGCGTGCTGCTGAACACCGACTTCATCGACAACTCGGCCGGCGTCGACACCTCCGACCACGAAGTCAACATCAAGATCCTGCTCAACGACGCGGTGCAGCGCGGCGAGATCACGGTCGAGCAGCGCAATGCGCAGCTCGCGTCGATGACCGACGAAGTCGCGCGGCTGGTGCTGCTGGACAATTACCGGCAGAACCAGGCGATCACGGTGATGGAGCACATGTCGGCGCATCGGCTCGGTTCGAATGCGCACTTCATCCGCACGCTCGAGGCCGAAGGCATGCTCGATCGGCAGATCGAGTTCCTGCCGAGCGACGCGGAGATCGCCGAGCGCAAGGCGCGCCAGCAGGGCCTGACGCGCCCGGAGCTTGCGGTACTGCTGTCGTATTCCAAGCTCAAGCTGTTCCAGCAGCTGCTCGATTCCGACGTTCCGGAGGATGCGTTCCTGTCCAAGGAACTCGTGCGCTACTTCCCCGAAGCGCTGCATGAACGCTACACCGAGCACATGCAGCGCCATCGCCTGAAGCGCGAGATCATCGCGACTGCAGTCACCAACTCGATGGTCAATCGCATGGACGCGACGTTCGTGCTGCGCATGCAGGAAGACACCGGGCAACAGCCGGCCGCGATCGCCAAGGCCTATTCGGCGGTGCGCGAAATCGTCGAGGCACGCGGAATGTGGGCCGAGATCGAATCGCTCGACGGTCGCATCGGCGAAGACGTGCAGATCGATGCGCTGCTCAAGCTCTGGAACCTGCAGCGCAACCTCACGCGCTGGCTGCTGAACCAGCGTGGCGCCGACCTCGACATCGCCGAGCTGGTCGGTCGCTACGGCCCCGGGGTCGCCCAGCTGTGCGCGGCGTTTCCCGGCGTGCTGACACCGACCAGCCGCGCCGACTACGACGTCGATGTCGAGAAGTGGCAGGGCATGGGCTTCCCCGAAGCGCTCGCGCTGCGGCTCGCGATGGTGGCCGAACTCGGTTCGGCGTTCGACATCGTCGAGATCGCACTCGACAGCGGCGAGCCGGTCGAGCGCGTCGCCGCGGTGTTCTTCGATCTCGGCCAGGCGCTCGACGTCGACGGACTGCGACGCCAGATCGAGAGCCTGCCGGTCGAGAGCCGATGGCATGCACAGGCACGTGGTTCGTTGCGCGACGAGCTGGCTGCGCAGCACCGCGCGCTGACGCGGCAGGTGCTCGCCGGCGCCAGCGCCGGCGACCCGCATCCCGTCGCGCGCTGGCTCGAGCGCGATGATCCCGCGT
Source organism: Pseudomonadota bacterium (assembly GCA_023430685.1). GTDB lineage: Bacteria > Pseudomonadota > Gammaproteobacteria > Xanthomonadales > Rhodanobacteraceae > Dokdonella_A. The sequence continues at coordinate 38,321 of JAEYZH010000074.1, forward strand.
TGCGGTTCACGCTCGGCCTGCTCGAAGACCTGCGTTCGCAACAGGTCGACTATCCGATCGCCTCGGTCGCGCTGCGCCGCTTCGCGCAACTGGTGCAGGCGGCGGCCAAGGCGGCCTGACCCATCGAGGTGGAACGTCGTCCCCGCGCGCGCCCG
>JAEYZH010000147.1 GCA_023430685.1 Pseudomonadota bacterium
GTTGGTGGGAGCAGCGCGGCACGCTCGCGGGAACCACGGCGGATCAGGGCTTCGGCCGCGGTGTCGACGTCGACGGCGACCTCATCGCCGTCGCAAGTTCCGACGCGGCGGTGCCGGTACTGCTGTACCAGCGCTCCGGCGAGACCTGGCTGCCGTCGGCGAGCCTGCTGCCCGAGGACGTCACCGCCGACACGATCTGCGCGCGCGTCGCGCTGCGCGGGTCCACGTTGCTGCTCGGCTGCAACGAGCCCGGTTACGAAGGCGCGGTGTACGTGCTGGAGCGCGTGGCGGGGTCGTGGACCCAGGTGCAGAAGCTGACCTTGCCCGATGCGCGCGCGCTCGACGTATTCGGCAACCCGCTCGCGATCGCGCCGGGTGGCTGGTTGTTCGCGGGCGCGTTCGGTCGCGACCTCGACTTCATCGACGAGGGTGCCGTCTATGTCTACGCGGGCGATCGGCTGTTCCGCGACGGGTTCGAGTAACGCGGCGGCCGGCGGCGTCAAGGCCACTGGCGCGTGGCCGCCCGCCATCGCGTACGCTGGCACTGAGCCACGGCGCGAGGCGCCGGGCGTGCGGCCGCATTCACGCCCGGAGGCGGCGAAGCGGCCCGCCGTGCGCGCCGCTACGGCTGGACCTCGATGCGGTTCGCGGCGCCCGCGAGGTCGCGATTCAGCGTGATCCACAGTTCGCCCGCGGCCGCGCGCGGTGACGGGAAGTAGTCGACATCCTGCACGAGCGTCGTGCCGGCGAGCTTCACCGTCGCGGGCAGGCCCGCGCTCCATCCGCGCACGACCAGCAACGGATGCCGCAGCGTTCCGCTGCCGAGCGCGATGTTCGCGTCGAGGCGGTTCGCCGATGCGTCGAAGGTCAATGCGCCGCGGACGCGGTCCCACCCGACGGGCGCGTAGGTGTAGGGCGTGGCATCGGCGACGCCTGCCGGACCCTGCGTTGCAACGGTGCCGATCGTCGCGGTCAGCGTGAGTGACTGCAGCGCCATGACTTCGGCGACACGCGCGCCGACCGGATCGGACGAATGCATGCCCAGCACGATCCAGAGCGAATAGCTCTTCTTCGGCCAGCCCGGCGCCACCGGATCGCCGGGCAGCGCGAACGCGCCGCCGCCGTACCATGCATTGCCGCGCACGCGGTACTGCTGTTGCCCGAGGAAGCCGAAGTTCGTGCCCCAGGCCAGCCGTGCGTCCTGCGTCGCGCCGCCGTAGAGGTTGTAGTTGATCGACTGGTAGGGCCAGTTGTAGTCGCAGGGCATCAGGTAATTGCCGGGGCAGCCGGAGGTCGTCGCGCTGGTCTGCATCCACAGGTCCTGGCCCCAATAGCCGCCGGCGTCCTGCTGTGCGATCGTCTGCGTCTGCACGAGGCCCATCGTCGCGTCGACGCTGCCGGTCCAGAGCTTCACGAACGGGATGCTGTTGGCCTGGTTCCAGCTCCACGCGCTGCCGAGCGTGACGGGGCTGGTGCTGCTCGCGAATCGATAGTAGTCGCCCCAGGCGACGCCGGCGATCTGCGCGCGCGCGCCGTCGTTCGCGGCGCCGTCGATGCGCAGTTGCCCGTAGGGCGCGCGCGAATCGTCGGCCAGGCGGTTGACCGGCACGCCGGAGAGATCGTAGGTGATCGACCACAGCGGATCATCGCGCCCGCTCGAAATGATCCAGTCGATCGTCACCGGCAGGTTGTACTGCTGCGCGGGCGCCGCCGTCGTGCAATAGCGCGGATACGCCTGCGTGAACCGCAGGATCGCATGATGGCGGCCTTCGAACACGCGCTCGAAGCTGCCGCCCGTGAAGTGGCCGAGGCTCGAACTGTCGCCGCCGCCGGTGCAGTGGCTCTCGTCGCCCGCGTGCGAAACGACGTAGCCGAAGCCGCCGAACGCGTCCGAGGTCGCGCGCACCACGCGGGTCGCGCTGCCCGCCTCGTAGCGGAACTCGCGCAGTTCGCCGCCACGGCTGCCGCCGTTGCCCGCGCCGCCGTCGTTGTGCGCGAGTACCGCAACCCGCGGTTGACCGGCGGCGTCGCGCCAATTGAAGCGATCGCCGTCGAGGCCGTCGATCGCGACGTCGCGTTCGATCACGAGCCCGCCGACCGGCGGTGGCCCGTCGCCCTCGAAGCCGTCCGTGAAGACCGCATCGCCGCCCGCGCCGAACAGCGTGATGTCGTCGAGGTAGACGGTCGGTTGCGTCGCCGCGGCGTCGCTCTGGATGTCGATGCGGTCGAACGCGCCCGACCACGCGAGGGGTGGCTGCGCGAGCATGACGGTCGCTTCGCGCCATGTCGCCGCAGTCGGGCCGCCGACGAGGTACGCGGACAACGGTGCCTGTGCGACCACCACGCCCTCGTGTTGCAGGAGCAGCTGCAATGGCTGGCCGCCGACGCTGCCGCCATGCACCCATAGCTTCAGGGTCGGCCAGGTGCCGGCGGAGAGGGCGGCAGGTGCGTGGTGGAAGGAGACCGCGTTGTACGCGTTTCCGGACAAGGCGATCGAATGTGTCCCCGCATGCACGGGCGTCGTATTGACGAAGTCGCTGCCGCCGCCATACGACCAGTCCTCGAAGCCGGGGCCGAGCGCATCGTCATAGACGACGAGTTGGGCCGACGCCGGTGGCGCCAGCGCGAGGATCACGAGCGCGCACGCGGCGCGTGGCATGGGAGGCATCGGTCCGCTCCGGGAAAGCATTCGATCCTTCATACGTCAGGCGATGGCCATTCCGGACATCCGTCCGCGCACGGAGTGCCGCGATGGAACCCGGATGCCTTCGACGTCGCGCGCAACCGCGCGACGTCGAAGGCTTCGATGCAACGCGGCGGCTGGGTGCCCGTCATTCGAAGCCGTCGGCGAAGATGACGTCGCCGGCGCTGCAGGCGCCTGCCGGCGTCGCGACGGCATCGATCGCATAATCGCCGCCCTCGGCGGATTTTCGCGATGGCGTGAGCTTCGCCTGCAGCTCGAATCCGCCGTTCGCCAGCGGGGCCGCAGCCGCATGCGCGCGGCTCTGGAGGTCGAAGCGGGCCGGCGCGTCATCGGCGCGCACGGCGTGGCAGCCCAGCAGGAACAGCAGTGCCGCCATCGGGCAAGTCGATGCGCGCCGCGCGCGAACCAGCGGCCGCCGGGGAATCGGCGCGTCCATCTCACTGGCCTCCGACCGCTTCGAGCCGCGCGATGCGCGCGGTCAGCCGCTGCACCAGCGCTTCGAGCCTCGCGTTCCTTTGGGCAAGTTCCTGCACCGCGGCGATCGTGACGATCTGCGCTGGATAGGTGTCCACCTGCAGGATCTCGTTCTCGGCGGTCCTCGCTGCCCCCGGCAGGTACTCGCCGGACCGCGTCACCGCATCCGGGAACACGTCTGCGAACTGCTGCGCGATCACGTTGTAGTAGCGTTGGTCGGCCACTTCGGGGTGTTCTTCGCGATAGGCTTCGGTATAGCGGAACGTGACCGGCTGGACGCGCGCGAGCGTGTCGAGTGCGTCCTCGACCGGCGCCACGTCCTGCTTGATGCGTCCATCGGAGTTGGCCTGCCAGGCACCGGCGGTCGACTTCGTCGCGGTCCCTTCGACCTCGAGGCCCTCCGCGATGCTGACCGGATTGTTGACATGCACGCCGCCGGTCGCGCTGATCTGCATGATTCCGTTGCCGTTGCTCACGTAGATCCGGCCGGTGTTGACGCCACCGCGGGTGACGAAACGCAGGTCGGAATCGGAATCTCCCCCCCCGCGCGGCGCGATGACGAAGTCGTCGGTGCCGACCGGCAGGGTCGACGTGTTGTTGAGGAAGCCACCGTCGGAATACACGACGAACTGGTTCGCGCCGCCGGTATGGACGCGGCTGGCGTCGTCGACGAACGGCCTGCCGCCCCAGATGAAGCTGCCGTTGTGCGCGGCGTCCACGGTCGCGCTGCTGCCGCCGGCGAAACTGTCGATGGCGTTCGCGAGGCCCTTGTTGAACGCGACGGCGCGTGCCGCGTACGCGCCGGCATTGCCCACTTCGAACGACACGCCGTCGGTGAAGTGCTTGATCCCCGCTCCGAAGCGGTCGCCCACCCGCATGATCAGGTTCTGGTTGTCCAGTGGGCCGATGAAGCTGCCCGGGGCGAGGCCGGCATTGCCGGTCGTCGACCAGCACGCGTCGGCACCGTTGATGTCCGAGCGGCCCGCCAGTTCGACGAAGTCGCCGCCGCCCGCCTTGCGCACGGCAACGCCGATCCAGCCGTCTCGCGTCGCCACATCCGCCGCAAGATCCACTTCCACGCTGAACAGGCCATCGCGGACCTCGACCCCGTACAGCGTCACCGCCTCGCCGAGCGACACCACGGCATGCTCGCTCGCGTACGGCGTGACGCGGAGGTCGTAGTGGCCATCGGCGGCCACGCCGCCGTCGCTCAGGCTGCCGTGGTAGGTGAAAGAGGCGGCTTGCGCGGTGGCGCCGGCCAGGGCGAGGGCGAGGCCGGACGCCAGCGCGGCCCTGCGAATGGATGCGTTCATGAATCCTCCGGTGCAGTCATTGGGCGGCCGCGATACCGGTCTTCGGTGCGTGCAGCCGTCGCCAGTTACGCCGATCGGTCCGCGAACCCGCCATCGTTCCCTCCAGGCATGTCCGAGTGCTGCGTTTGCTGCACAATCGACTCATGACGGAATCCGCCGCGTTGCCGAGGGAACAGGCCATCCAGTTGCTGGCCGAGACGTTCTACGCGGACCTGCAGCGCATTGCGCGCCACGAGCGCCATCGCGTCATCATGCCTTCGGAAACGCTGGGCACGACTGCGCTGGTCCACGAGGCCTACCTGAAGCTCGCGCGCCAGGGCTCGTTCGAAAGCCGCGCGCATTTCCTCAACACGGCCGCGCTCGCGATGCGCCAGGCGCTGGTCTCGCACGCGCGCATGCGCCTGCGCGCCAAGCGCGGCGGTGGCCAGTCCGCCCTCGACCTCGATGCGGTCGAGATCCTCGCCGAGAGCGACGAGCGCATCGCCGCGCTCGACGATGCGCTCGTCGCTCTCGAACAGACCTCGCCACGACTCGCGCGCGTGGTGGAGTGCCGCTACTTCGCAGGCTACTCGGAGAAGGAGACCGCGCTCGCGCTCGGCGTTGCGGAACGTACCGTGCAAAGGGACTGGAACGTGGCGAAGGCGCTGCTGTACGAAGCACTGGATGCCGTCTAGCCGGTATTCGTCAAGAAACGGGGCCGGCGCGGCTTCCAGGGATCAGCGTCCGGCGAGTTGCGTGCGCATGCGTTCCAGCGACGCGGTGTAGCGCGGCGACAGCGAGGCGTGCCGCGCTTCGATCGCGGCGGCGCGCGCGACGCGCTGGCTCGCTTCGTCGCGATCTCCCTGCGCGAGATCGCATTCGGCCAGCGCGAGTTCGGCTTCCGCGATCTTCGGGCTGGCGGGAAGGTAGAGTTCGATGCGCGTGGCCAACGCCCGTTCGAGCAGCGGTCGTGCCGCGTTCGCGTCGCCCTCGTGCAGGCGTGCGCGGCCTTCGATCCAGTCCGCATCGCCGATCAGCGGGCGCAGATGGCGTGCGAGGCTGCTCGCGCGCATCCGTGCGCCGGCGTCCATCGCGCGTTGGGCGCTCGCGCCGGCCTGGCCGTCGCGCCATTCGATGTCCGCAGCGAGCAACGACATTTCGAACGATTCGACCTCGCGTGCATTCGCCGAGGCGCCGCTTTCGGCAGCCCGCGCGAGCTGCGCGCGCGCCTGCCGCAGGTCGCCGCGATCCATCGCGATGCGCACCCGTTGCAGCGCATGGCGGTCGTGCGTGACGCTCTTGACGCGCTGAAGGAGTGCAGCGGCTTCCTGCAGCGCCGCCGCTGCCTCGTCCAGCCGGCCCAACTCGATGAACGCATCGGCGGCGACGTGGAGCGCCGAGGCGAGGTGTGAATCGAGCCTCGACTGGCGGAAGGTTTCCACCGCGGCCAGCGCGTGTGCGAGACCATTAGCGGGATCGCCGGCTGCAACCAAGGTCGCCGCGAGCGTGCGGCGCACGGTCGCGGACAGGATCGGATCATTCGATCCTCCCGCGGGTGCCGCCAGCCATTCGTGGGCCCTGCGCGCGGACTCCAGGCTCTCCCTGACGCGGCCGCCCGCGAGCTGGACCGAGGCGATGGCGGCCTGCGCGCGTGTGCGGTCGTAGGCGAATTCGCCGTCGTCCGCCAATGCGAGGTCCAGCGCCTGGCGCGCCGTCCGTTCGGCGGCGTCCAGCTCCCACGCCCTGCCTTGCAGCCGTGCCAGCATCATGTAGTACGACGGCAGCATCGGATCGCGTTCGCCGTCGATCGAACGGGAAATGCGAATGGCGTCCTCCACGTTCTGCACGGACGCTTCGATCCCGATCACGCCCTCGGCGCTCAGGCCCTTGTAGAAGAGGGCGAGCACGAGGTCTTTCGACGGCGCGAACGCGCGCAGGATCCTTTCAGCCGCGTCCGCTTCCTCGAACACCCGTCGGTCGTCCTGGGTCAGGAATGCGAAGGCCTGCGCCACGTGCAGGCGGCCACGCAGCTCCGACGCACGGTCGCCACGGCGATCGAGCGTCGCGGCCGCCGCCCGCAGCAATTCCCTCGCCTCCGCGCGATTGCCCTGGCTCGAGAGCAGCCGGGCGAGGTGCACGCGATCGCCCGCAAGTTCGATGGAATCCTCCCCGTGCAGGCTGCGACTGAGCGCGACCGCCTGCCGCATCAGCGGGATGCTCGGGAATCCCTCGCTGAGCCCTTCCTCGTAGAGACCGGAGAACACCCTCAGCAGCGCGAGCTTGTTCTCGGGCGCGCCGTCGAGCGATTCCTCGATGCGCCTCGCGCCGATGTCGAGCAGGTCGCGCACGGTGGTCTGCCTGGCTTTGGCCGGATCCTTCTGGCGCGCCGAGTTCATCCGGAACAAATCCACCATGAATCCCTGCACGGCTTCGGCGCGCTGCGCCGCGAGGCGCGCCTTGCGTGCTTGCCATGAGACGGCGACCGTCGCCGCGGCCATCGCCGCGAACAGCAGGGTCGCAGCCGACAGCGGCAGCCAGTGCCGGCGCAGGAAGCGACGCGTGACGTAGCTTCGCGCGCCCGTGCGCGCGTGAACCGGTCGGCGCGCGAGGTGGCGACGCACGTCTTCCGCCAGCGCACGCGCATCCGGATAGCGCTCGTTCGGCTCGCGCCGCATCGCCTTGGCGACGATCGCATCGAGGTCGCCTTGCATCTGCCTCATGGACACCTGCGCTTGCGCGCCCGCGCATCGGCTTGGTGGCGGCGGCACATCCAGCAGGCGTTTCACTGCGGTGGCCATCGGCGCCGCATCCACCGGCCACGGTAGCCGCTCGGTCAGAAGCTCGAACAGGATCACGCCGAGCGCATACACGTCGGTCGCGGTGCCGATCGGGCCGTTGGACAGTTGCTCCGGCGCGGCGTGGGAAGGAGACAGGAACAGCGTGCGGGTCGCATCGTCCTTGCCCGCTTCGACATCGAGGAGCTTGGCGATGCCGAAGTCGAGCAGCTTGGCCTGGCCATCTGACGTCACGAGGATGTTGGAGGGCTTGAGGTCGCGATGCACGACGAGATGCGTATGCGCGTACGCGACCGCGTCGCTGATCTGCAGGAACAGGCCGAGGCGCGCGGAAAGGGGTGGACGGCACCCCTTCACCCATTCGCCGAGATGCTCGCCTGCGACGTGCTCCATCACCATGTAGGCGGTGCCATCCGCCTCGACGCCGCCGTCGTACAGCCGCGCGATGCCGGGATGCACGAGCGCGGCGAGGATCTCGCGCTCGCCGACGAAACGCCGGCCGATCGAACCGCGTGCGTTCGGGATCAGCTTCAACGCCGCCTGCTGGCGGAATCCCCCCTCGGTGCGTTCGGCCAGCCAGACTTCCGCCATGCCGCCTCGACCGAGGCGACGCAGCAGGCGGTATGCACCGACCGTGCGGCCAACGGACCACGCACTGTCCTGCCCGACGGCAACGCGGTCGGTCCGCAACGCGGCGCGCTCGAGGAATCCGTGGTCGTCATCGGCGAGTCGCAGCAGGCGCTCGATGCGCTCGCGCAGGGCAGGTTGCCCCTCGCAGATGCGCTCGAGCAGCGCGGCACGCCGTTCCGGCGGCTCCTCGAGCGCGCGCTCGAGCAGGGCATGGACTTTCGCGGTCAGCGATGCCTCCGACATGGCCAGCCCTCTTTTCCGACGGCAGGGTAGCGCCGCTCGACGCGTCTGGCGACGATGCTTGCACCTCGTACGCCGAATCGCGGCGAAGTCCGCCAGCGTCGACCGGTGCGGGCATGCGTGCAGTGCGCGGGGTGCGCATGCGCCGCCAGCCGATTAGACTTGCAGTTTCCGCGGCGCCGCCGCGGGTTCCGGACCGCCGCGCTCGGCGCGTGCCGCCATCGAGAGAACCGCATGAACCCGCTCAACGACATCCTCGACCAGGACCTCGATCCGACCGAAACCCGCGAATGGATTGAATCTCTGAAGGGCGTGATCGACGCCGACGGCACCGATCGCGCGCATTTCCTCGTCGAACGCATGGTCGACGAGACGCGTCGTGCAGGCGGCTACCTGCCGTTCGCGCCGACCACCGAGTACGTCAACACGATCCCGCCGCATCTCGAGGCGCGCATGCCCGGCGATGCGAACATGGAGTGGCGCATCCGCTCGCTGATCCGCTGGAACGCGATGGCGATGGTGGTGCGCGCGAACCGCAAGCCGGGCGACCTCGGCGGCCACATCGCGAGCTTCGCCTCGTCGGCGACGCTCTACGACGTCGGCTTCAATCACTTCTGGCGCGCGCCGAGCGACGCGCACCCGGGCGACCTCGTGTTCCACCAGGGCCACTCGAGCCCGGGCATCTACGCGCGCTCGTTCCTCGAAGGCCGCATCGACGAAGAGCAGCTCGACCTCTTCCGCATGGAAGTCGCGGGCCGCGGGCGCGGACTGTCCTCGTATCCGCATCCCTGGCTGATGCCCGACTACTGGCAGGTGCCGACCGTCTCGATGGGCCTCGGCCCGCTGCAGGCGATCTACCAGGCGCACTTCATGAAGTACCTCGAGCACCGCGGCCTGATCGCCCCGAGCGACCGCAAGGTCTGGTGCTTCCTCGGTGACGGCGAGACCGACGAGCCCGAATCGCTCGGCGCGATCTCGCTGGCCGGTCGCGAAGGCCTCGACAACCTGATCTTCGTGATCAACTGCAACCTGCAGCGCCTCGACGGCCCCGTGCGCGGCAACGGCAAGATCATCCAGGAGCTCGAAGGCAACTTCCGCGGCGCCGGCTGGAACGTGATCAAGACCGTGTGGGGCAGCTACTGGGATCCGCTGCTCGCGAAGGATTCGAGCGGCAAGCTGCGCCAGCTCATGATGGAAACGGTCGACGGCGAATACCAGAACTGCAAGGCGTTCGGCGGCGCGTACACGCGCGAGCATTTCTTCGGCAAGTACCCGGAGACCGCGGGTCTCGTCGCGAACCTTTCCGACGACGACATCTGGCGCCTCAACCGCGGCGGCCACGACCCGCACAAGGTGTACGCGGCCTACCACGCCGCGGTCAACACGCGCGGCATGCCGACCGTGATCCTCGCCAAGACGGTCAAGGGCTATGGCATGGGTTCGGCGGGCGAATCGCAGAACCCGACCCACCAGCAGAAGAAGCTCGACGACGATTCGGTGCGCCATTTCCGCGACCGTTTCCAGATCCCGATCGCGGACGACAAGCTCAAGGACGTGCCGTACTACCACCCGGGCAAGGACTCGCCCGAAGTCGAATACATGCTCGAGCGGCGCAAGGCGCTCGGCGGCTTCCTGCCGCAGCGCCGGCGCAAGAGCGCGTCGATCGCCGCGCCCGCGCTCGATGCGTTCGCGCAGATCACCAGCGGCAGCGGCGAGCGCGAGATCTCGACCACGATGGCGTTCGTGCGCGGCATGAACCTGCTGCTGCGCGACAAGCAGGTCGCCTCGCACGTGGTGCCGATCGTCGCCGACGAGGCGCGCACGTTCGGCATGGAGGGCATGTTCCGCCAGATCGGCATCTATGCGCCGTTCGGCCAGAAGTACAAGCCGGTCGACGCCGACCAGCTCATGTACTACCGCGAGGACCAGAAGGGACAGGTGCTGCAGGAAGGCATCAGCGAACCCGGCGCGATCAGCGCGTGGATGGCCGCCGCGACGAGCTACTCGGTCAGCAACGTCCCGATGCTGCCGTTCTACATCTACTACTCGATGTTCGGCTTCCAGCGCGTGGGCGACCTCGCCTGGGCCGCGGGCGACATGCGCGCCCGAGGTTTCCTCGTCGGCGGCACCGCCGGGCGCACCACGCTCAACGGCGAAGGCCTGCAGCACGAGGATGGCCATTCGCACCTGCTCGCGGGCGCGATCCCGAACTGCCGCGCGTACGACCCGACGTTCTCGTACGAGGTCGCGGTCGTTCTGCAGGACGGCGTTCGCCGGATGCTGCAGGAACAGGAAGACGTGTACTACTACGTCACCGTGATGAACGAGAACTACGAGCACCCGAACATGCCCGCGGGTGTCGAGGGCGACATCATCAAGGGCATGTATCTGTTCCGGGACTCGGGATCGGGCGCCCGTGAGAACGGCAAAGGCAAGGGCAGGAACAAGGCGCCCTGCGTGCAGCTGCTCGGATCAGGAACGATCCTGCGCGAGGTCATCGCGGCGGCGGAGCTGCTCGAGAAGGAGTTCGGCGTCGCGAGCGACATCTGGTCGTGCCCGAGCTTCACCGAACTGCGCCGCGACGGCTTCGATGTCGAGCGCTGGAACCGCCTGCATCCGATGGACAAGAAGCCGCGCAAGGCGCACGTGACGGCCTGCCTCGAAGGACGCGCCGGCCCCGCGGTCGCCGCGACCGACTACGTGCGCGAATTTGCCGACCAGATCCGCGCATTCATGCCCGACGGCAAGCGCTACGTCGTGCTCGGCACCGATGGCTTCGGCCGCAGCGATACGCGCGCGAACCTGCGCGGGTTCTTCGAAGTCGACCGCTACTGGATCGCGCATGCCGCGATCGCCGCGCTCGCGGCCGACGGCGAGATGAATCCCGAGGACGTCGCGCGCGCGATCAAGCTCTGGAAGCTCGACCCCGAGAAGCCGAACCCGCTGTCCGTGTAGGAGCCCACCCTGTGGGCGATCCGCGCAGGAAACCGGTTGCGCGCGCTCATCCGGATTCCCGCGATCGCGCACAGGGTGCGCTCCTACGGCAATCGCATCTGCATCGGCGTCGCCGCGTTCGCGCGCATCATCCGTGCCATCCGACGCGCAACCCGTAGGAGCCCACCCTGTGGGCGATCCGCGCAGGAAACCGGTTGCGCGCGTGCATCCGGATTCCCGCAATCGCGCACAGGGTGCGCTCCTGCGGCAATCGCATCCGCATCGGCGTCGCCGCGTGCGCGCGCGTCATCCCTGCCATCCGACGCGCAACCCGTAGGAGCCCACCCTGTGGGCGATCCGCGCAGGAAACCGGTTGCGCGTGGGAATGCGGATTGCCGCGCATCGCGCACAGGGTGCGCTCCTACGGAATCCACCCCGATCCGCGCAATGCGCGAGCAACGCATGAATGCATCGGGGCCAGCGTCATTGTCCCTGCGAATCCGCGATGCAGCGGCATCGCAGCAGGAACAATGACGCTGGCCCCGATTGGAACACCGCCGGCGCGGGGCCGGCGGTGCCAGGCGATCAGAGCGCCGCGTCCTTGAGCTTCTTCAGCGCGCGGACCTTGAGCTTGACGGTCGCCGGCTTCGCGGCGAACCAGCGCTCTTCCTTCGTGAAGGGGTCGATGCCCTTGCGCTTCGGCTTGGCCGGCACCGCGACCGCACTGATCTTCAGCATGCCCGGCAGCGTGAACGTGCCGGCGCCCTTCTTGTTGACCGAGTTCGCGACAGCCTGCTCGAGCGATGCGAGCACGGCGCGCACGCCCTTGGGCTCGACGCCGCTGTGTTCGGCGAGGTACGCGACGAGGCCGGACTTGCCGAGCGCTTCGGTGATCGGCTTGGACGCGCTCTTCTTGCCGGCGGCCGGCTTCTTGGATGTAGCCATGATGTTTTGTTCTCCCTTGGGGGTAGCGCGGCGATCCTGTAGCCGCCGCGTCGCCAAGCGTATCCGGTTTTTGGCATCTGCGCGCAAGGGGGAGGCGCAAAAAACCCTGAAAATCGCACCTCCAGCGCTCGTTGGACGTGGCAGACGCCGTTTCCGCCGCATCCGTCCCGTCCCGGCCCTGCACGGGCTGTCATGATCCGGTCGCTTCGGCACGCCAACCTGCGCGCCGGCGTCGACGCCCGGCGGTCCTCCCGAGGCGGGAATCCCTCGCGAAAATGCCGATCGTTGACGGTAGACTGCGCGCGCCGCGTCCGTCGAAGTGGCCACCATCAGGGGATTTCCGATGTCGTTCCAGATCCGTCGTCTGTTCACCGGACGGTTTGCCGCACCGCGTCCGTCGCGCCGCGCGTGCCTGCATGCCTGCGGCTCGCTCCTGCTGATCGGCTTCTCGGCGCCGGCGTTCGCGCAGGTGTTCCTCGATGTGCCCGGCCTCGCGTATCAGCAGGGTTTCGACGGCTTGCCCGCGAGCGGTTCCGCGACATGGAACAACAACTCGACGATCACCGGTTGGTACCACGCGCGCACCGGCACGGGCCTCACGATCGTCGCGAACGACGGCACCAGCAACGGTGGCAACCTCTACAGCTACGGCAGCGGAACCGCGACCGAGCGCGCGCTCGGATCGCTCGGTTCCAGCAATGCGGCGATCGGCCACCTGTTCTGGGGCGTGCGACTGCACAACAACACCGGCCAGACGATCACGTCGCTCGATGTGTCCTACGTCGGCGAACAGTGGCGCAACAGCGCGGCGACCGCGCAGACGATTGCGTTCTCGTACCTGCTCGGCACGCCCTCGGTGTCCGGCACCCTCGCCGATTTCCAGGCCGCGGGCACGGCCGTGCCTGCGCTCGACTTCACGAGTCCCGTCACGGGCGGCACCGCTGGCGCACTGAACGGCAATCTCGCCGCGAATCGCGTCACGCGCAGCTTCACGATCGACGGACTGTCGATACCCGTGGGTTCGGAAATCCTGCTGCGCTGGTCGGATCCCGACCATACGGGCGCCGACCACGGTCTTTCGATCGACGAGTTCTCGGTCACGCCGCACGGCGGCGCGCCTCTGCCCGCACTGTCGATCGCCGATGCGTCCGTGGTCGAAGGCAACGCGGGCACCACGACGCTGAACCTCGTCGTCTCGCTGTCGGCGCCGGCGCCCGCGGGTGGCGTCAGCTTCGATGTCGCGACCGCCGACAACACCGCGACATCGCCCTCCGATTACCTCGGCCGTTCCGTGCCGGGCGCCGTGATCCCGGCCGGCTCGGATACCTACCTGTTCGCGGTTACCGTGAATGGCGACACGCTGCCGGAGCCGAACGAGACGTTGTTCGTCAATGTCACGAACGTGAGTGGCGCGAGCGTGGCCGACGCGCAGGCAGCCGGCACGATCGTCAACGACGACGCCGCGCCGACGCTGTCGATCACCGACGTCACGGGCATCGAAGGAAATGCCGGCACGACGACGTTCTCGTTCGTCGTCCAGCTGTCCTCGCCCTCGCCGACCCCGATCGGCTTCGACATCGCGACGTCCGACCTCAACGCGAGCGCGCCGACCGACTACCTCGCGCGTGCGCTGACCGGCCAGGTCATCCCGCCCGGCGTGACGAGTTACGTATTCGACGTGGCCGTGAACGGCGATGCGCTGCCGGAACCCGACGAAACCTTCCGCGTCGACGTCGGCAACATCGTCGGCAGCGTGATCGCCGCCGACACCCAGGCGACGGGCACGATCCTCAACGACGACCTCGACCGCGTCCACGACGTTCAGGGCAATGGCGCGGCGTCGCCGATCGTCGGCGCGAGCGTCGTGCTCGAGGGCGTCGTCATCGCGAGCTACCAGGGCAACGGCGGCCTGTCCGGCTTCTTCCTGCAGGAAGAAGAGGCGGACGCCGACGCCGACCCGGCGACGTCCGAGGGCGTGTTCGTGTTCTGCTCGAGCTGCCCGGTGCCGGTCGCGGAAGGCCAGCGCGTGCGCGTCGCGGGCACGGTCAGCGAATTCTTCAACATGACCCAGGTGAACGCGACCACGCTCGCCGCGGTCAGCGTCGTCGATGCGGGCAACCACCTCGCCGACATCACGCCGGCGACGATCGACCTGCCGGTGGCCGGCGCGATCGATGCCTATTACGAAGCGCGCGAAGGCATGCTCGTCACCTACGCGGACACGCTTGCGGTCGGCGAATACTTCGAACTCGCGCGCTACGGCCAGATCGAGTTGTACGAGGGCGGGCGCCCGCGCCAGTACGCCGCGGACAACGTGCCGACGCCCGCGGGCTACGCGGCGCACCTCGACGAACTCGCGCGCCGGCGCGTGATCCTCGATGACCGCAACAACATGCAGAACTGGCCGCTGTCGCTCGTCGACGGCAGCCAGTTCGTCTGGCATCCGCATGCGAACGGCGGCCTCTCGGCCGGCACGCAAGGTGTCGATTTCTTCCGCGGCGGCGACGAGGTCGTCGCGCTGACCGGCGTGCTGCACTGGTCGTTCGCGGGCCTGACCGGTACCGACGCCTGGCGCATCCGCCCGACCGAAGCGAACCCGGTCACGTTCACCGTGGCGAATCCGCGGCCGGCGACGCCGCCCGCGGTCGGCGGCGCGATCAAGGCCGCGAGCGTGAACCTGCTCAACTGGTTCACGACGATCGACACCACGTCGAGCACGAACAGCGGACCCTGCGGACCGTCGGGCACGATGGATTGCCGCGGCGCCGACAGCGCACTCGAACTGGTGCGCCAGCGCGACCGCACCTCGACGATGCTCTGCGGCCTCGGCGCCGACGTGATCGGCCTCGGTGAACTCGAGAACACGACCCCGCGCGACGCGATCGACGACCTGCTCGCCGCGGTCAACGCGAGCTGCGGCGGCGCGCATCCGTACGTCTATGCCGACACCGGCGGCACGCTCGGCACCGATGCGATCCGCGTCGCGATCGTCTACCGCAGCGGCGTGCTCGCACCGGTCGGCGCGCCGCTGGTCGACCTCGATCCCGTGCACAGCCGCCCGCCGACCGCGCAGGTGTTCGATGTCGCCGATGCGTCGAATGCGGCGTTCGGCCAGCGCTTCAGCGTGGTCGCGAACCACCTCAAGTCCAAGCGCTGCGACGATGCGACCGGCGGCGACGTCGACGCGAACGACGGACAAGG
The DNA here is from genome assembly GCA_023430685.1 of Pseudomonadota bacterium. Lineage (GTDB taxonomy): Bacteria > Pseudomonadota > Gammaproteobacteria > Xanthomonadales > Rhodanobacteraceae > Dokdonella_A. Next base: position 15,216 of record JAEYZH010000147.1, read on the forward strand.
CTGCTTCTCCGCGCGGCGCACCGCGCAGGCCCAGCGCGTGCATGCGTGGGTCACCTCGACCGTGATCCCCGCGGCCGGTGGCGACACCGACGTGCTGCTGCTCGGCGACTTCAACTCGCATGCGATGGAAGCGCCGATCACCGCGCTCACGGGGATCGGCTACGTCGACCTCATGACCTCGTTCGGCGGCACCGACGCGTACTCGTACGTGTTCGATGGCCAGCTCGGCCATCTCGACTACGCGCTCGCGAGCGCGAGCCTCGCGGATCAGGTCGTCGGCGCGGCCGCGTGGCACGTCAACGCGGACGAGATCCAGCTGTTCGACTACAACGACGACGTGCGCGACACCGGCGAGGCCGTGCACGAGGAAGAGCCGAACGGCTCCGCGCTCGTGCCACCGCGCAGCCTGTACCAGGCCGGCACGCCGTGGCGTGCGTCGGACCATGACCCGGTCGTGGTCGGCTTGTTCGGTGGCGAGTCCAATCTTGCGGTCACCCTGCAGGCCGAATCGGCTGCCATCGCGGGTTCTCCGACGGACTACTTCATCGGAGTCACCAACCTCGGTCCCAACGCTGCGCTCAACGCACGCTGGTCAAACACCTTGCCCGCCGGCACCACGTTCGTCGCCGTAGACGCACCCGCCGATTGGTCCTGTTCGACCCCGCCCGTGGGAGCGGGCGGGGCGGTGACCTGCAGCACCGCAAGCCTGGTGCCCGAAGTGAATGTCGATTTCACCCTGACGGTCGCGCTCGACGCAGCCATCGAAGAGGGCACCGTGCTGGGCAACACCGTGGTGGTGGAATCCGACAACTTCGATCCCGCGACGAGCGACAACAGCGCCAGCTTCGAGTTCATGGTGTGGCTGAGCGCCGACCTGTCGATCCAGGTTTCCGATTCGCCTGACCCCGTGGTCGCCGGAGCGTTGCTGACCTACACGGTCGTGCTGCACAACACCGGCCCGAGCTATTCCGGCGACGTCACGACCGGCACCGGCGTGCCCGCGGGTACCAGCTTCGTGTCGCTGGATGCGCCGCCCGACTGGGGTTGCGATATGCCCACGGCGGGTGGAACGGGCCTGGTGTTGTGCAATCTTGAACGGCTCGGGCTCGGCGAGAGCGAATCCTGGACGATGGTCGTGCAGGTCGACGCGGGCCTCGCAGAAGGCACCATGATCCACATGATCGCGAGCCTCGCCACGGTCACGGGCGATCCCACCCCGGGAGACCACGAGGCGAGCGCTACGACGTTCGTCGTCGCGCCGCCCGAAGGCGTGCTGGAGATCGCGCCGTCGACCGTCGATTTCGGCACTCATGTCATCGGCACGACCAGTGCGCCCGCGACCGTCACGCTCGCAAACGCGGGTGACGCCGCGCTCGAAGTGACCGGGCTCACGCCGGCCACGACGCCATTTTCGCGCAGCGGCGGAACTTGCGCGGCAAACCCGCCTTTCACGCTCGGCGTCGGCGCGAGCTGCACGTTGCAGTACGTGTTCGCGCCGACCGCGGTCGGCGCCGCGAACCAAGTGCTCACGGTCGCATCCGATGCGCCCGGCAGTGGCACGATCAGCCTCGCCGGCAGCGGCACGCCCGCGCCCGCGGACATCGCGATCTCGATCGATGATGGTCGCGAGTACGTGCAGGTCGGCGACACGCTCGAGTACGTCATCACCGTTTCGCACGTGGCGGGAACGGGCACCGCGAATGCGACGGTCACCGACATCCTGCCGCCCGAACTCGACGAAGGTGCATGGACCTGCGTCCCTGCCGGCGGCGCGAGTTGTTCGGGCGGCAGCGGCAACGTGCTCTCCGACGTCGCGCTGCTGCCGCCCGGCAGCACGGCGAGCTACGTCTACTCGGCGATCGTGTTGTTCGATGGCGGCGGCGTGATCGCGAACGGCGCGATCGTCGATGCGGGTGCGAAGGATGCGAACCCCGCGAACGACAGCGCCGTCGATTCGCCGGCCGACGTCGTCGTGGTGTTCCGCGATGGCTTCGATGAAACGCCAGCAGGCGAGATGCCTGCTGCGGACGAAGCGGTCGCGAAGGACTGAAGAGGGATGTGCTTGATCCGATGCGCGAGTATCGGGTCGAGATCAAGAGCGCCCCCATCCGGGTCTTCGACCCACCTTCCCCCGCAGGCGGGGGAAGAGTCGGCAGGCCGCTACCCGGCCCGCGTTGCCCGCAAGCGCGGAAGTAACGCGGTCGCGGCGAGCTTGCGCGTACCTGTGCAGAGCACGCGGCTCCTCCTTCCCCCGCTTGCGGGGGAAGGTGCCCCGCAGGGGCGGATGAGGGCCGCTCTTGATCTTCATCGCGCTGCCGCATTCGCCACGCCGAGATCCGGCCGCGACGTTCGCGCCGCCGGGTTGCCGCGGCTGGCATTCGGTGGGACAGTGGCCCCGTTCCCCCAAGGAGCCTCGCCATGAACCGAGTCATGTTCCTCGTCGCTTTCGTCGCGACGTTCGCGGCCACCTCATCCGCCTTTTCCGCGCAGGCGCAGGACGCTGGACCGATCGCGATCCCTCTCGTCGATACCGCGCACCCGATCGTCCAGGGCGACTCGTTCAAGTCGATCGACCACATGCGATGGCAGCAGGGCAGCTACGCCTCGCGCGTCGAATTGCCCGCGGTCACGGATGCGGATTTCTCCGTGCGGCTCGATCCCGCCGTCGCGCGAGAGGCACGCGCGGCCTACATTGCCGAAGTCGAACGCAGCAGCGGCGCGCAGGCCGCGCAGGCGCTCGAGGACTGGTACGACCGCCACGACGCGCACGCGCTGCTGCGCGACGTGCTGGCACCGTACGGATTGCGGGGTGACGATTTCGGCGACGTGACCACGGCCTGGCTCGTCGTGATGTGGTCGATCGCGAACCAGGCACCGATGCCGTCACCCGAGTCGGTGCAGGCCGTGCGCATGCAGACGCGCGCATCGCTGCTCGACGGCGGACGCGTGCCGGCCCGAGCGGCCGAACGCCAGCGCGCGCTGGAGGCGCTGGTGTACCAGACGGTCACGCTACTGCAGGCGCGCGACTCGGCCGCCGCGACCGGCGACGCGGCGTATCTCGCCGAACTCGCGGATTCGGCGCAGGCGACCATGCGGCGCCAGCAATTCAACCTGCGTGCGATGGCGATGACCGCTGCGGGCCTCGAGCGCCGCTGAGCACGTCGCGCGGCACCGTGGATTCCGCGATCGCGCACAGGGTGCGCTCCTGCGAATCGGTACTGTAGGAGCCCACCCTGTGGGCGATCCGCGCAGGGAACCGGCTGCGCCACGGCATTCGCGCCCCCGCGATCGCGCACAGGGTGCGCTCGTGCGAATCGACACTGTAGGAGCCCGCCCTGTGGGCGATCCGCGCAGGGAACCGGTCATCCGAAATCGACGGATACCCGCGATCGCGCACAGGGTGCGCTCCTGCGAATCGGCAGTGCAGGAGCCCACCCTGTGGGCGATCCGCGCAGCAAACCGGTTGCGCGACGGCATCATCGCTCGCCGATGCCGCGCGCCTCGCAGGTGACAGCGCTGCCTAGCTGATCGCGAACATAGACTCCGGCGCGCCGTAGCGCCCCGCCCATGGCGCCCATGCGACGTCGGTGGGGCCGATCACCTGCACCACCATCGTCCACTCGCCGGCCTTGAAGCGCAGCAGCGCCGCGTAGGTCTGCGATGCGCCGCCCGCCGCGGCGAGCGCTTCGAGCGCGCTGCCGGTGTAGTCGTACGGTGCGCCGAGCGCGTCGCGCAGGTCGGCGAACAGGAATGCCCATTCGCCTTCGATCGTGAGGGCGACCGGCGCGAGCCACGCCAATTTCTTCAGCTCGGTCGATGCGGCCGCTTCGGCGATCGCGGTGATCGCGTGCGCAGGCTCCGATTCGGGAGCGTCGACTTCGCCGACGCGTGCGTGTGCTTCCATGGCCACTCCTGGCGGGAAAGGGACGCGGACCGCCTTGCAGTCGATGCCCTCACGCGTCCGTTCGTGGCCGTGGCACCTCGGCAATCCTCGCGCAGGATCGGATGTCCACGCTGAACCCATTCCGCATGCAACGCGAACTTGACGATCACGTCACACATTTCGCGGCGTTGCCGCCGAGATGGTCGCCGAGCCGCATCAGCGTGACGACGTCCTGCCGGTTGTGTTCGATCACGCGCGCGAGGTTGCGCGAGGACTGCCCGCGCAGGAACGCGAGCCACGCAGCTGGCGCCTCGGAGCCCGGCAGGTCGTCCTCGCGCACGATGCCGAGCGCGTGGCGTTCGATCGTCGCGAGCCGGCAGTTCTCGTAGACGCCGCGGTAGAGGCGCCGTGTCGGATGCAGCCAGTCGACGTGCGGCAACGCATCGAGCCGGTGCGCGATGCGGTTGACTCGCAGCCGACCCTTGAGCAACGGCGCGTCGTAGCACTTGCCGTTGTAGCTCGCGAGGATCGTGTCCGCAGTGAGCCAGCCTGCGAACAGCGCGAGCATCGCGCCCTCGCCCGCGATCGTTGTCAGATAGAGCTGGCGTACGTGCAGCTGCTGCGCGCTCCACGACGCGACGCCGATCATGAATGCGCGCGTGCCGACGCCGCCCGCGAGTCCGGTGGTTTCGGTATCGAAGCAGAGCAGCCGCTCGCGCTCGGCCACGGGCGCATCGGCGAGCGGCAACGCGACCTGCGGCTCCGCCGGCCACGCGCAGCGCCACTCGACGAGCCGCACGCCCGCCGCAACCTCGACGCCGGCCGGCGCCGGCAGCACGACGCGCGCACGGTCGCGCAGGCGCAGCAACGCGCGCAGCGCGTC
>JAEYZH010000173.1 GCA_023430685.1 Pseudomonadota bacterium
GTCCGAGTCCGCGCCGCGCGTGGCCGCCGCCAGCGCGGCGCGAAACGCGTTGCGTTCGCCCGCGCGGTCGGCCGCGGCGAGCGGCGGCGCCGCCCAGGCGAACACGACCAGCACGCCGGCGAGCGCGGGGAACAGGCGAAAACGACCTCGGGCAAACGGCATGCGGAAGCATCGCGGGAAGGGGCGCCCAGTCTAACGCCAGCCCCTCCGCGCAGCCGATTGCGATCAAGCGCGCAGGATCGATCAAGAGTGCTAGCGAAAATTCAACCAATGTTTTACATTTTCTTGACACTCCCAACGCAAGGGAGTCGCTGCGATGGCTTCCCACCCCTGAGGAGGTTCGTTTCATGCACGCCCCTGGCAAGCACACCCCGCTGCATCGCGCGCTCGCGCTCGCTTGTGCGGTCACCCTCTCCGCTCCCGTGCTGGCGCAGGACCGGGCCGGCGACGACACCCAGATGCTCGAAGCGATCGAAGTCACCGGGTCGCGAATCAAGAAGGCGGAGATCGAAGGCCAGTCGCCGGTTCAGGTCGTCACCGCGGCGGATATCGAAGCGACGGGCCTGGGTTCGATCGGCGACGTGATCCAGCGTCTCTCGGTCAGCGGCTCCTCGATCAACACGAAGTTCAACTCGGCCGGCAACTTCGGCTTCCCGCCCGACGGCGGCGGCGTCGGATCGGGTTCGACCACGGTCTCGCTGCGCAACCTCGGCGCCAAGCGCACGTTGATCCTCGTCGACGGCCTGCGCTGGGTCAGCGAGTCGTCGGCCTCGGGCGTTTCCGCCGCGGTCGACCTCAACACACTGCCCGCGAGCGCAGTCGACCGCATCGAGATCCTCACCGACGGCGCATCCTCGCTGTACGGTTCCGACGCGATCGCGGGCGTGATCAACATCATCACGAAGAAGAGCCAGGACGGTGGCGCCGCACGCCTCTACTTCGGCGACTACTCCACGGGCGACGGCTCGACCCAGCAGGCGAACGTGTCGCTCGGCGGACAGGGCGAGCGCTACGACTTCTTCGTCGACGTCAGCTATTACGACCAGGACCGGATCAGTTCGGGTGATTGGGAAAACTCGCGCTACGCGACCCCCGGCATCGGCGGCCAGGTGAATCCGGGCAGCTGGAGTTCGGCGACGCCGAATGGACGCTTCACGTTCGCGCCGGGAGACCCGACCAACGACTTCGGCGGCCTGTGTCCCGAAGATGGCGGCGCGACCTTCTGCAATCTCTCGGGCGATGGCCAGGGCGGCTTCCGTCCGTGGTCGAACGCCGAGCGCTTCAACTTCGCGCCGTACAACCTGCTGCTTACGCCATCCGAGCGCAAGTCGCTGTTCGCGCAGGGCACCTATCGCCTCACCGATCGCGTCAGCTGGAACCTCAAGGGCACCTACACCCGGCGCGAATCGGTCAACCAGGCCGCGCCCGAGCCGATCTTCCTCGGCTCCGAAGCGGGCAGCGGCGGCCTCGCCGATTTCGTCGGCATCGACGCGAGCAATCCGTACAACCCGTTCGGGACGATCGCGCCCGAAGGTTCCTTCATCACGCGCCGTCCGGTCGAAGGCGGCCCGCGCGTGTTCGCGCAGGACGTCGACACCAGCTACTTCAGCACCGGCCTCAAGGGCGACTTCAACGTCGGCGAACGCCTGTTCTTCTGGGACGTGAACTTCGTCAGCGCCGAGAACAAGGCCACGCAGACCGTCAATGGCACCTACAACATTGCGCACATCCAGCGCGCGCTCGGCCCGGTCGACGAATGCACCGCGCCCTGCGTACCGCTGAACCTGTTTGGCGGCCCGGGTTCGATCACGCGCGAGATGCTCGACTACATCCTGTTCACCGAAACCGATCGCAGCCAGCAGAAGCTGACCGACTGGACGGCCAACATCTCGGGCGACCTGTTCCAGATGCCGGCCGGTGCACTCGCGTTCGCGGCAGGCTACGAGCATCGCAAGCAGAGTGGCTACTACACGCCCGACTCGATCGTGACCGCGGGCGAGTCGAACGGCGTGCCTTCGGGGCCGACCGAAGGCGAGTATTCGGTCAACGAGTACTACCTCGAGCTCAACGTGCCTTTGCTCGCGGACATGGCCGCGGTCAAGCGCCTCGACCTCAGCATCGCGTCGCGCTACTCGGACTACTCGAACTTCGGCGGCACCACCAACAACAAGTTCGGGCTGCGCTGGCAGGTTTCGGACGACTTCACGTTGCGCAGCACCTGGGCCGAGGGATTCCGCGCGCCGTCGATCGGCGAACTGTTCGGAACCTTCTCGCGCTTCGATGCGCAGATCCAGGATCCCTGCAACGCGGCCACCGGCCAGACCGCGATCAACTGCGCGGCGCTCGGCGTGCCCGATCCGGAGAACTTCGAGCAGGCCAATTCGCAGATCTCGGTCGTGACCGGCGGCAATCCGAACCTGCGACCCGAAGAAGCCACCAGCTTCACCGCGGGCGCGATCTACAGCCCCGACTGGGCCGCGAACAGCGCGTGGTCGCAGAAGCTCGATCTCGAACTGACCTACTACAGGATCAGCATCAGGGACGCGATCCAGGCGTCCGACGCGCAGACCCAGCTCGAGCGCTGCGTCGCGACGCTGGATCCGGTGTTCTGCGACGGCATCGGGCGGTCCTCGGGTGGCAACATCAACCACTTCGACAACACGCTGTTCAACCTCGGGCGCGTCGAGACCAGGGGCGTCGACTTCGGCGTGAACTGGCTCGGCAACGAGACCGGCATCGGCTCCTTCGGCGCGGGCCTGCAGCTGACCTGGCTCGACAGCTACCGGGCGGTCGCGACCGACTCGGGCCTCGCCGAGCCGCGCGAACCCGGCATCGAGGTCGCCGACAGCGGCATGCCCGAGTGGCGCGCGACGGCACGCCTGAACTGGAACCTCGCGAGCTGGTCGGCCGGCTGGGTCGTGCGCTACCTGTCCGATCTCACCGAGCAGTGCGCGGGCGCGACCGGCTTCCCGGTCTGCGACGGGCCCGGAGACACGCACCACCTGGGGGCGACGACCTACCATGACCTGCGCGCAAGCTGGACCGCGCCGACCGACCTGAAGCTCACGATCGCGGGCGGCATCAACAACGTGTTCGGCAAGGAGCCGCCGCTGTGCCTGAGCTGCTCGCTCAACGGCTACGACGCGTCGACCTATGACCTGCCGGGCCGCTTCAGCTACGTCGAGGCCAGCATCCGGTTCTGAGGCCGCGCAACGATCGGGGAGGGGGAGGAGGGGGCCGCTTCGGCGGCCCCCTTTTTTTGGCGTGCCGGAACGGAAGCCCGGACCGAAACGTGGAAACACCACGTGCGCGAAGCAAACGAGGAAAGACGCAGGACCAATCGGGCGCGCGCCGCGTCCAGCGCTGGATCAATTGCCGTCGACACGGAACACCTCTGGCACACGGAGAGGCGCATCGACGCACCCTGCTCTCCTCGGCGTGCTTCGTGTTCAGTCCTTGGCTTGCTCGCCTTCCGCAGCGACCGCTTCGGGCCCGGGCGCGGCGGCGGGTTCGCGGGAATCGGGCAGGCGCACGCTCGCGGCGATCGGCAGGTGGTCGGAGACCGGGTGCGGCACGACCCAGCGCTTTTCGACCTGCATCGAATCGGACACGAGGATGTGGTCGAGCGCGCGCGTCGGGCGCCAGCTCGGGAAGGTCGCGGGCGAATCGTCGGGCGGGCGAAGCGAGGTCCGCTCGTACAGGCGTTCGAGGTCGCGTCCGTGCGCGGCACAGTTGAGGTCGCCCATCAGCACCACGTTCGGATGCTTGTCGATGAGCTCGGCGAGGAAGGCAAGCTGGCGCGCGCGCGCCGCCTGGCCGAGCGAGAGGTGCGCGATCACGACGACGAGTTCGTTCGCACCGTCACCGAACCGCGTCCAGAGTGCGCCGCGACCCGGGATGCGACCCGGCAGCGGATAATCGAGCACCTCCTTCGGCTGCCAGCGCGCGAGCAGGCCATTGCTCGACGTCGCGAGGCGCGACACGCGCCGGTTCGGCTGGTGCGTCCAGTACGGGAATTCGGCCGCTTCGGCGAGATACTGGGTCTGGTTGAGGAAGCCCGAACGCAAGCTGCCCGCGTCGGCTTCCTGCAGACCGACGAGGTCGAACGCGCCGATCACCCGCGCGAGTCCGTCGAGGTTCTCGCGCTTGCCGTGCGGCAGCACATGCTTCCAGCTCTGGGTGACGTAATCGCGGTAGCCGCGCATGCTGCCACCCGCGAGGATGTTGCAGCTCAGGAGTTGCAGGCTGCGCGAACTGCTGCCGAGTTCGCGATCGGGCGGGACGCCGGTCTGGCTCATGCAGACGAGGCTAGCATGCGCTTCCTGAGCAGATGCTCAGCCGCACGGCGGTTCGAGGGCATCTGCGCGCCGGCGGGTGCGAGCAACCGCGCGCGGCGACGGCTCGCGCCGCCCGCGCGCCCGATCTCGCATCACTTCGCCTTCGGCGCCTTGGCCGCAGCATGTTCCTTCTCGACGAGCCAACCGACCAGCTCGAGCATCTGCGCATAGCCGCCGGCGCTCGCGCCGCTGGTGCGGTACTTGCCGTTGACGATCAGCGTCGGCGTGCCGTCGACGCCCGCATCGCGCACGACCTGCATCGAGCGCGACAGCTTGCTTTCGACCTCGAACGATCCCGAGGCCGCGAGGAACTTCGGCCGTTCGACGCCATGCTGCGAATAGAACACCGCGAGGTCGTCGAGCGAGCGGATCGGCGCATGGTCGCGGTGCAGCGCGTCGAACAGCGCCTGGTGCGTCGCGTCGAGCACGCCGAGGGACTGCGCGGTGTAGAACGCGCGCGCGTACGGTTCCCACTGCGCGTTGAAGATCGCGGGCATGTACTCGAAGCTCGCGTAGTCGGGCAGCGACTGCTTGAGCTGCTCCGCATACGGCTGGAAGTTCGCGCAGTGCGAACACGCGTAGGAGAATACTTCGAGCACTTCGATCTTGTCGCCGCTCGCGGTCGGAATCGCGGGATCGATCGGGAAATAGTGCTTGCCCGCTTCCCATGCAGGGGCGGCGGCAGGTTCGGCGGCGAGCGCGCAGGTCGCCGCGAACGCGCCGGCGAGCAGGATGGCAAGGTGCTTCAGCATGGTCGTCTTCCCGGGGCAGGGTGGCGGATGGGGTTCGGCGCTGCGCGTTACTGGACCGCGCTTTCCTTCTCGATGAGGAACAGCACGAGTGGCACGATCTTGTCTGCGCCACCGGCCGACTGCGCGGTCAGGCGATACTTGCCGGCGACGACGAGGGTCGGCGTCGAGTCCACGCCATACGCACGCAGCATCGCATCGGCGCGCTTCATCTTCGCGTTGACCGCGAACGAATTGGCGGCGCCGAGCGCGTCCTCGTAGCTGACGCCGTACTGGGTGTAGTACTTGGCGACGTCCTCGATCGAGGGCATCGGGTTCAGCGGCCGGCGGGTCTTCGGATCGGAGATGCGCAACGCGCCGTCGTCGTTCCAGACCGCGCCGAACATCGCCTTGTGCGAACGATCGACGATGCCGAGTGCCTGCGCGGCGTAGTACGCGCGCTGGAACACCGGCCAGTTCTCGTCCGGGCGGAACGATGCGGGAAGGTGCACGAGCGCGGCGTTCGCCGGCAGCGCGGCCTCGAGCTTGCGCATCGTCGGCTCGAAGAAGTTGCAGGCGGGGCAGGCGTAGGAAAACACCTCCACCACTTCGACCTTGTCGCCGGTCGTGGTCGGCTGCGGCGGCTCGACCGGGAACCAGTGGGTGCCGGCCACGAACGGATCGGCGGCGCTGGCCGCGCCGGCCAGGGAAAGCCCGAACAGCAGGGCGGCAAGTCGCTTGGACATCAGGATCTCCGGTCGAATCGCGGGCGCGCGCCGCCCGAAGCGGCGCGCAGTCTCGATCGCGACCGCTGAATGCGGTCGCAACCGGGGGCTTGGATCACGGAGCGGCCGTGCGGGTTCCCGACTGCGCCGCGTGCAGGCCTTCGACGTAGGACGCGACCGCGGCGATGTCGGCCTCGCTGAGGCGGCCCGCGATGTCCGGCATGATCTTCGCGTTGAGGTCGCTGCCCCAGGTCGTGCCGTTCTTCCACTCGGTCAGCTTCGCCGCGACGTAGTCGGTCCACTGGCCGCCGAGGTGCGGGTAGCCGGCGCCGGCCATGCCGCCGCCTGCGGGCCCGTGGCAAGCCATGCAGGCCGGAACGCCGAGTTTCGCGTCGCCGCCGCGGTACAGCGCCTGGCCGCGCTCGAGCAGCGCGTCGTCGGCGACGCCGGGCGAGGGCGACTTGGTCGCGTAGAACGCGCCGAGGTCGTGCATGTCCTGCGCGCTCAGCGTGCTCGCGAACCCGAGCATGATCGGGTTCTGGCGATGCATGTGCTTGAACAGCGCGAGTTGGCGCGCGATGTAGGCCTCGTTCTGGCCCGCGAGCTTGGGATACTGCGGATCGGTCGAATTGCCGTCCATGCCGTGGCAGGCCGCGCAGACCGCGGACTTGGTTTCGCCCGCAGCCGCGTCGCCGACCAGCAGCGCGTCGGCTGGATCGAGCGGCGTCGCAGCCGGGGCGGTGGCGGGCGCGGCAGCGGCGGCCGGGGCCTCGGCGGTCGTGGCCGGATCCGCCGCCGGCGCTGCAGGATCTGCCGGCGCCTGCGCGAGCGCCATGCCGGAAGCCAGCGCGCACAGCGCCATCAGACAGTGAACATGGACGCGCCGAAAGCTCATACACTCGCTCCGCAGATTCTTGGGATGGCGGCTGCATTGGCGGCGCGGGGATACGCCGACTGCGCAATCGCGGAATTATCCCCCGCGCGCCCAAAAGCGGTCAAACCCGCCGTTCGCCGCCCCGCGCACCGCTCCATCGCCCGCGCAGCCGCGACAGCGAGCCGCACCCACATGGATTTCCGATGAAAAACCATCCGTTCCGACAGGCGCAGTTCCTGACCAGCGCCAACCGGCTCGACCAGTTGCCACCCGATCGCGGCACCGAGGTCGCGTTCGCCGGCCGTTCCAACGCGGGCAAGTCGAGCGCGATCAATGCGATCTGCGACCAGCACGGCCTCGCGCGGACCTCCAAGACGCCCGGGCGCACGCAGCTGCTCAACGTGTTTCCGGTCGGCGACCCCGCGCGTCGACTCATCGACCTTCCGGGCTATGGCTATGCCAAGGTGCCCGAAGCGATGCGCCTGCACTGGCGCGGCGTGCTCGACACCTACCTGCGCACGCGCGAGTCGCTGCAGGGACTGGTGCTCGTGATGGACGCGCGCCATCCGCTCAAGGAATTCGACCTCGACATGCTCGCATTCGGCGCCGCGAGCGGTCGCCGCTGCCACTGCCTCGTGACCAAGGCCGACAAGCTCTCGCGCAGCGAAAGCCTGCGCACGCTGTCGGCGGTCCGCCGACACCTCGAGGCGCACTTCCCGGGCGCGAGCGCGCAACTGTTCTCCGCGACCGCGAAGACCGGGCTCGACGAGGCGCGCGCGTTGCTCGCGCAATGGCTGTTCGGCGCCACTGGCGCGCCGACGGAGCAGGGGGTGCCTTCCGGCACTTGACCGGACGTGCGCCGAGGCCCCTGCAGTGCTATACAGGCCGGGCCGCCGGTGTCCTCGCACTCGGTCGATCGACCCCGGCCTGCATGGCCCGGAGCCCGGCGCGGCGGTATCCAACGGTTGAACTCCAACGGAGGACAAGACGATGGCATCGCAGCACACCCTGATGCACGGCCTGCTTGTCGCAGCCCTGGTCGCGAGCGCCGGCCTCTGCACACCGCACGCAAAGGCGCGCTCGACCGGCCACCACGCCGGTGACGGCATCTCGCGCACCCTTCCTCCGCTACGTGGCGAGCAGCCACGCGGAAGCGACTTCTTCGAGGACTTCGACAGCTACACGGTCGGCAGCAACGTGCACGGCCAGAACGGCTGGAAGGGCTGGGCCAACGACCCGAATGCGGGCGCGTTCGTCGACGACGCGTTCAGTTCGAGCCCGTCCAACTCGCTCAACGTGACGGCCACCAGCGACGTGGTCCACGAATTCGACCAGGCCAGCGGCGCCTGGGTCGTGCGCGCGATGCAGTACATCCCGACCGGCTTCACGGGGCAGTCGTACTTCATCATGCAGAACGTCTACAACGACGCCGGCACCAACCTCAACTGGTCGGTCCAGGTGCAGTTCGACAGTGCGACCGGCAACCTCATCAACGATGGCGGTGCTTCCGGCGGCAGCTTGCCGTTCGTCACCGACCAGTGGGTGCCGATCCGCGTCGAGATCGATCTCGATGCCGACACCCAGTCGTTCTATTACAACGACCAGTTGCTGTATGCGGGCACCTGGACGGAGGAAGTCTCTGGCGCCGGCACGGCCGAGATCGGCGCGATCGACCTGTTCGCGAATGGCGCGTCGCCGGTGTACTACGACGACATCTCGATCACGCAAGCCGTCGACTTCGCGGTGACACTGGATGCACCGGCAAGCGGCACGACCCCACCCGGGATGGTCGTGGTCTATCCGGTCACGATCGAGAACACGGGTTTGACCGACGACACCTACGACATCACGGCGGTGCCGACCAGCGGCAGCTGGACGGCAACCCCATCGGTGACGACGATCGTCGTGCCCGCGGGCGGCAGCGCCACGTTCGACGTGGGGCACGGGGCGCCGATCAGTGCGGAACTCGGCGACAGCGATGTGATGACGGTGACCGCGACGTCCCAGGGCGACCCGCTCGTGCAGGCGACGGCGACGATCACGACGACGGTGGCCCTCGGCGACCTGATCTTCGCCGACGGCTTCGAGTTGCCCGCGCCCTGATGCATCACGCACGTCCCCCGCGCGGCATGCCTGCCGCGCGGGGCGACAGCGCCGTCGCAACCGCAACGCCACCCTTTGAAGCGTCCGACCGAAGCCCCATAGTGCAGCTTCCCCCAGGAGGCAGCCACGTGTCCGGACCGTCCGCCGTCAAGGAAACCCCGATCGGCGGACGCGCCGAACTCGTCGAGTACATCGCCTCCGGGGAAAAACCCGCGGCCGCCTGGCGCATCGGCACCGAGCACGAGAAGTTCGGCTTCCGACTCGACGACCTGCGTCCGCCGACCTGGGAAGGCGAACGCGGCATCGGCGTGCTGCTCGAAGGCATGACGCGCTTCGGCTGGCAGCGGATCGAAGAGCACGGCAAGCTCATCGCACTTGCGAAGGGCGCCGCGTCGATCACGCTCGAACCCGCGGGCCAGCTCGAACTCTCGGGTGCGCCGCTCGAGACGATCCACGAAACCTGCTGCGAAGTCGCCACGCACCTGGCCGAGGTCAAGCAGGTCGCCGACGAAATCGGGCTCGGCTTCCTCGGCATGGGCTTCCAGCCCAAGTGGCGGCGCGACGAGATGCCGTGGATGCCGAAGGGCCGCTACGCGATCATGCGCCGCTACATGCCCACGGTCGGCCAGCTCGGCCTCGACATGATGACGCGCACCTGCACGGTGCAGGTCAACCTCGACTACGCCGACGAAGCGGACATGGTGAAGAAGTTCCGCGTCGCGCTCGCGCTGCAGCCGATCGCGACCGCGCTGTTCGCCGATTCGCCGTTCACCGAAGGCCAGCCGAACGGCTACCAGAGCTACCGCTCGCACATCTGGACCGACACCGACCCGGACCGCACCGGCATGCTCGACTTCGTGTTCGAGCGGGGCTTCGGCTACGAACGCTGGGTCGACTACCTGCTCGACGTGCCGATGTACTTCAGCTACCGCGATGGTCGCTACGTCGACCTCGCCGGCCGGTCCTTCCGCGCGTTCATGGCCGGCGAGCTCGACGAATTGCCGGGCGAGAAGCCGACGCTGCGCGACTGGGCCGACCACACGACGACCGCCTTCCCCGAGGTCCGCCTCAAGAAGTTCCTCGAGATGCGCGGCGCCGACGGCGGACCGTGGAACCGCCTCTGCGCGCTGCCCGCGTTCTGGGTCGGCCTGCTCTACGACAGCACCGCGCTCGACGCCGCATGGGACCTGGTCAAGGACTTCAGCAGCGAGGAGCGCCATGCCCTGCGCGACGGCGTGCCGCGGCACGCGCTCAAGCTGCCGTTCCGCGGTGGCAGCGTGCGCGACCTCGCGGGAGAGGCGCTCGCGATCGCCGCACACGGCTTGCAACGCCGCGCGCGGCTGAGCCCGGCCGGCATCGACGAGCGCATGTTCCTCGATGCGTTGCTGCAGATCGTCGATGCGAACCAGACGCCGGCCGAGCGCAAGCTCGAGCTGTTCCATGGCGAATGGAACGGCGACATCGATCGCGTGTTCCGCGAGTTTGCGTACTGAGGAAAAGCACAAGCGCTTTTGCCACGGATTTACGCGGATTACGCGGATCTGGCCGAGGCTGGGATCGATACCACGCCCTGCACCGGCTTCACTCTTCCAGATGGGCTTGGGGCGAACTATCCCGGATGAGTTCTGACCCACAATCTCGCCTCGGCCAGATCCGCGTAATCCGCGTAAATCCGTGGCGAAAAATCAT
>JAEYZH010000184.1 GCA_023430685.1 Pseudomonadota bacterium
GCCTGCAGGTCGGCCGGCGCTTCTCGCGCGATCCGGCGATGACAAAGGGCCGGCCGCGCTGCGCGCGTCCACCTGCGGGAGAGATCGGCGCGGGATCAGGGCACGACCTGGTCGATCACGAGCGCGATCGGTTCGGTGCGCGTGGTCGCGATCGGAGCGGACATCACCTGGAAGTCGCCGCTCGACGGCGTTGCGTCGCCCGACTTCGACACGCGCGCACCGACCACCACCTGCGGGAACATCGACAGCTTCATGTCGGGCAGCATGCCCTTGCTCTCGTCGAGCGTGATCGTGAGGGGCAGGCGCGAGGCCGGCAGGCGTTCGATCGCGAGCGGCATCGGAGGTCCGCTTGCGGCGCGTGCGAACACGAACAGCGTGGCGTCCGGGTCGAGCCTGTCGGCGAGCTTCGGGTCGAGCGAGACCTCGACCACCAGGCGCGGCGCGTCGCCGGCAGGCGTCGCCGAAACCTGCGCGGCCGCGGCAGGCGGCGTGACGCCCGCCTGCGCGGTCGAGGCGCCCTCACGACGCGCGGTCGCGTCCGCGATCTGCTGCTTCACGCTTTCGGCGACGGTCGAACCGGGTTCCAGCAACGGCAGCAGCGCGTTCCAGCGTGCGATCGCGGCGTCGTAGTCCCCCGCCTGGTAGTCGCTGATGCCGAGCAGCCACAGCGCTCGCTGGTTGGTCGCGTCGCCGCGCAGCGCGCGTTCGAGCAGTTCCCGCGCTTCGCCGATGATGCGGCGCTCGGGGTTCGTCATCGCGAGCGCCTGCGCGTACTCCACCGCGACCACCGGATGCTCGGGCGCAGCATCATGCGCGCGCTTGAGCGCCGCGAGCGCATCGGCTTCACGACCGGTGGACTGGTACGCGCGCGCAAGCAGGATCCAGCCTTCGATGTCTTCGGGTTTCTCTTCGAGGCGAGCCGAGAGCATCGCGATCGCCTCGCCCATGTCGGGTCCTGCTTCACCGCCGGTGCCGGGCGCGGCCACGAGGTTCGCCGGGTCGAGCGCCTTGGGCGTGCCGACGAAGCGATAGAGCAGCAGCGCCGACGCGGGCAGGAGCAGCGCGATCAGCAGCACCGCAACGAAGGCCGCACGCGAACGCGTGCCGGCTGCGGTCGCAGGCGCGAGCGCGGCGCGCTTGCGGGCGTGCTCATCCGCATCGATGACACCCGCGGCGAGTGCCTCGTCGAGCGCGCGCGACTGCCGCGTCGCGGCTCCGCTGCCCGCGGAACGCCCGTGGCGCAGCAGCGGCAGCAGCACGAAGGCGAGCGCGCCGGCAAGCATCGCCGCCACGCACAGGAAAAACATCGTCGTCATCACCAATCGTCCTCGACGTCGCTGGCCGGGCGCGCGCTGCGCGTGGAATCGGCGACCGCTGCGCGTGCGCGCCGGCGCACCGTGACCACGAGTCCGAGCGCACCCGCGGCGAGCACCAGCAGGGGACCGAACCACAGCAGCCAGGTGCCGCCGCGCAGCGGCGGGTCATACAGCACGAATTCGCCGTAGCGCGCGGTCAGCCAGGTCTTGATCTCCTCGTCGGACTTGCCGCTGCGCATCTGTTCGAACACGTCGCGGCGCAGGTCGGCAGCGAGCGGCGCGGAGGAATCGTTGAGGCTCTCGTTCTGGCACACGAGGCAGCGAAGCTGCTTGGTCAGCGCCTGGAAGCGCAGTTCCTCGGCGCGGTCGGCGAACGGCAGCGGATCGACGCCGGCGTGCGCGGGCATCGCCCACGCGAAGCCTAGCGTGAGCACGAATACGAACAGACCGCGCGCGAACAGCGTGCGCGGCGCTTCCGCAGCGCGCCGGACCAGTGGCGATCGGCCCTGCCTCATCGCTTCGTCCCCTTCAGCGCCGCGATGCGCGGCAGCAGTTCCTCGTCGATCACGCGTGGCGTGATCGGGCTGATGTACTTGTAGCGGATCACGCCGTTCGCATCGACGAGGAAGGACTCGGGCGCGCCGGTCACGCCGAAGTCGATCGCGACGTCGCCGGGATAATCCGCGACCACGATGTCGTAGGGATCGCCGTACTGCGCGAGCCAGCGCTTCGCATCGTCCGGTTCGTCCTTGTAGTTGAAGCCGACGAGCTTGATGCCGAGTCGCTTGCCCTCGCGCATCAGGATCGGGTGCTCGTCGCGACAGGCCACGCACCAGCTGCCGAACACGTTGAGCAGGTAGGGTTCGCCCGCGAGGTCGGCGCTGCCGAAGGTCGACTGCGGCTCGTACAGCTTCGGCAACGCGAACGCGGGAGCCGGCTTGTCGATCAGCGGCGACGGCACCGCGCGCGGATCGTTGTGCTGGTTCCACCAGATGCCGAAACCGAGCAGCGCGAGGATCAGCACGAAGCCGAACAGGGGCAGCATCCGCGCGTTCATGCGGGAGAGCCGGGATTCGGGAGCGGGGATCCGGAACCCGATGCGCCGGGAGCGGTGCTTCCTGCAATCCCCGGTCCCGGTTCCTGAAGCTCCGACTTCACGCGAAATCGCCGATCGGCCGCCGTGACGAAGCCGCCGAGCATCATGAACAGCGCGCCGAGCCAGATCCAGCGCACCAGCGGTTTGACGTAGATGCGCACGGCCCAGGCGCCGTCGCTGCCGACCGGTTCGCCGAGCGCGACGTAGACGTCACGGAACAGGCCAGGCGCGATCGCGGCTTCGGTCTGCGGCTGGCGCGTGCGCGTGTAGATGCGCTTCTGCGGGTGCAGCGTCGCGATCTCGGTGCCGGCGCGCGAGACGACGATCGTGCCTTCGTCCGCGCTGAAGTTCGGACCTTCTGCATGCTCGACGCCGTCGAAGCGGAACTCGTACTCGCCGACCGCGATCGATTGCCCCGATGCGAAGCGCAGGTCCTTTTCGACGCTCGTCGATTCCACAACCAGCACGCCCGCGACGAACAGCGCGACGCCGAAGTGGGCGAGGATCATGCCGAGCATCTCGGGCGTGTAGCGCCGGCCGGCAGGCGCCTTGCGCCAGCGCGAGAACGCGTAGAGCAGGATGCCGAGCCCGACCCAGAACGATGCGGCGACGCCGACGATCGCCTTCAACGGCAACCCGCGCGCGAAGACCGCGGCCAGTACCGCGGCGGCGAGCGCGAGCAGCAGCGCCGGACGCAGCGCGCGCAGCGTGGCGCCGAGGTCGCCGCGGCGCCACTTGAGGAACGGCCCGAACGGCATCAACAGCACGACCGGGATCATCAGCAGCGTGAACATGAAACCGAAGTAGGGCGGTCCGACCGAGATGCGGCCGAGGTCGAGCGCCTCGCCGAGCAGCGGATACAGCGTGCCCAGCAGCACCATCGCGGCCGCGCACGCGAACATCAGGTTGTTCACGAGCAGCGCGGTCTCGCGCGACGCGCCCGCGAACGGCTCGCCTCCTGCGACCTTCGGCGCGCGCAATGCATACAGCAGCAGCGTGCCGCCGATCACGATCGCAAGGAACACGAGGATGAAGGTACCGCGCTCGGGATCGGCCGCGAACGAATGCACGCTGGTCAGGATGCCCGAACGCACGAGGAATGCGCCGAGCAGCGAGAGCGAGAACGCGAAGATCGCGAGCAGCAGCGTCCAGGCCTTGAATGATCCGCGCTTCTCGGTGACGGCCTGCGAATGGATCAGCGCGGTGCCGACCAGCCACGGCATGAACGAGGCGTTCTCGACCGGGTCCCAGAACCACCAGCCGCCCCAGCCGAGTTCGTAATACGCCCACCACGAGCCGAGCGCGATGCCGAGCGTGAGGAAGCCCCAGGCGACATTCGTCCACGGTCGCGACCAGCGCACCCACTGCTGGTCGAGCTTGCCGCCGAGCAGGGCCGCGATGGCGAACGCGAACGCGACCGAAAAGCCGACGTAGCCCATGTACAGCATCGGCGGATGCACGATGAGCCCGAAGTCCTGCAGCACCGGGTTGAGGTCATTGCCGTCGGCGAGCGCCGGGACATGGCGCGCGAACGGATTCGAGGTCAGCACGGTGAACAGC
>JAEYZH010000019.1 GCA_023430685.1 Pseudomonadota bacterium
CCCCCGCCGTCACCGCCCTCGTTGGGTGGGACGCAGCCGCGCCGCGGCGAGCCCCACCGACTCCCACAGGGTGGGACTCGCGCCTTCGGCGCTGCGTCCCACCCTACGTATCGCAAGTTGCCCCAAACGCGCGTCGGAGCTCCCGATCGCGGCTGCGCCGCTTCTAGACACCGAGGCGTTCCATGCGGTAGCTGCCATCGAGCACGCGCAGTACCCAGGGCTGGTTGTCCAGGTACCAGTCGACGGTGCGCGCGAGGCCGCTTTCGAACGACTCGGTCACGTGCCAGCCGAGGTCGCGCTTGATCTTGGAGGCGTCGATCGCGTAGCGACGATCGTGGCCCGGCCGGTCCCTGACGTAGGTGATCAGCGATTCGCGCCTGCGTCCGTCCGCGAGCGGGCGACGCGCGTCGAGCAGCGCGCAGATCGACTTCACGACATGGATGTTCTCGCGCTCGGCATCGCCGCCGATGTTGTAGACCTCGCCGACGCGCCCGATCTCGAGCACGCGCCGGATCGCCGCGCAGTGGTCGCCGACGTAGAGCCAGTCGCGGATGTTGCGGCCGTCGCCGTACACGGGCAGCGGTTCGCCCGCGAGCGCCTTCTGGATCACGAGCGGAATGAGTTTTTCGGGAAACTGGAACGGCCCGTAGTTGTTCGAGCAGTTGGTGGTCAGCACCGGCAGCCCGTAGGTGTGGTGGAACGCGCGCACGAGGTGGTCGGACGCAGCCTTCGACGCCGAATACGGCGAGTTCGGCTGGTAAGGCGAATCCTCGCGGAAGCGGCCGACCGGCCCGAGCGACCCGTAGACCTCGTCGGTCGAGACGTGCAGGAAACGGAACGCATCCTGGCGTTCGAGCGGCAGTGCGCGCCAGTACGCGAGCGCGCATTCGAGCAGGTTCAGCGTGCCGACGACATTGGTCTGGACGAACGCGGCGGGGCCGTCGATCGAGCGGTCGACGTGCGATTCCGCGGCGAAGTTCACGATCGCGGTCGGCGCATGCGCGGCCAGCACGCTGCGCACGCAATCGGCATCGCCGATGTCGCCATGCACGAACGCGTGGTCCGGATGCCGGGCGACGCCCGCGAGCGTGTCGGGATTGCCCGCGTAGGTCAGCGCGTCGAGGTTGACGATGCGCACGCCGCCCTGCGCCAGCGCGCCCAGCACGAAATTGCCGCCGATGAAGCCGGCGCCGCCGGTGACGAGCAGGGTTTTCATCCGTTCCGGGTCCAGTGGAGAGGCCGGTCGACCGGCCAGGACAGGCCGGGGCACCAGCCCCGCATATCGTAGCAGGTTGCCGGCGAATGCCTGTCCGTCGCGCACGCGGGCAACGGCGCCCGATGCGCAGTGCGGTTGCGGCGCGCACATGCCACCGCGGCTGTCCGATGGTCGACGCCGCCGGATGCTGCCCGGCTGACGCACGCCCTGCGCGCAGCGCGAGGACGGGGCCGTAGGCAGCCGGAAACGGCGAGAACCCGGCGCGCCGCGTACGTAGGATCAGTCCAGGGGGATCAGTCCACCAGACAGGAGTCTTCCGATGTGCACCGGCAAGCTCGTCGCCATCGCGATCTCGTTCGCATTCACGGGCCTCGTCGCCTCCTCCGCCGTCGCCGTGGACGCCGACGTCGCACGCGTGATCGAGATCGACCAACGCATGCAGCGCGCGTTCGTCGACCGCGACCAGGCGGCACTGCGCGGCATCTTCGCCGACGACTACGTGTTCGTCGCGTCCACCGGCGAGGAGCGCGACAAGGAAAAAGTCATCGCCGACGCCGCGTCGCCCGACGTGCAATGGGAGGTCAACGAAGCGAGGAACCCGAGCGTGCGCGTGCACGGCGACACTGCGATCCTCGTGTCGAACCTGCGCCAGAAGGGCGTCGACCACGGTCGGCCATTCGAGCGCAACGTGAAGTTGTCGAGCACCTGGATCCGCGTCGGGAACGACTGGCGCGCCGTGCACGCACATGCGTCGCGCGAGGTCGAACTGTTGCCGCCGGCGCCGCGCGCGACCGAGAAGTCGATCACCGCGCTGTGACGGCCCGGCCTTGCGGCCGAGCCGGTCCGCGCGTCGCGCCGACCGTCAGCGGCCGGCGTCCTGCAGGGCCTTCGCGCTCGCAAGGTGGGCGCGCAGCGTCGGCAGCATGCGCTGCGCGAGCGCGCGCAAGTCCGCGTCCGCACCGAGCGTGGCCTCGCGTTCGTACAGCGCGAGCTGCGCGGCGTGGTCGCTGATCACCGATTCCAGGAACCGGCGATCGAACTCGTCGCCGGTCAGCGTGCCCAGTTCGGCTTCGCGCTGGTCGGCGCCTGCGTCGACGCTGTCGGGCAGTCCGAACCCCTTGTCGCCCGCGATGCGCGCGATCTCGGCGTTCGCGGCCGCGTGTTCGCGCGCGATCTCGCGTCCGAGTGTCTGCACGCGGATGTTCGACGACCGCGCATCGGCCATTTCGCCGAGCGCGACCGCGGCAAGCCCGGCCGAGGTCGCGGCCGAGGCGAAGGCCTGGCCGACGTCGTCCTGCGCGCGTGCACCGACGACCAGGGCCAGCGCGATGCCGGCTGAGGCAAGGACTCTCCACATGGCATGCGCCTCCGGGCTATGGTTGCGCCGACCATACGCGCGCTCGTGCAACGCCGGCTGACGCGCGAGAGGAAGGTGCGCGTCCCTGCATGGCCGCCCCGGGGAAGTGCGGCCATGCAGGCGACGCGCGGCAGGCCACGATCGGGGAGGCGTCCGCGCTGCGGCCTGCGCATCGTTCAACGCGCAAACGGGGCCGACCCCGCCATCGACGCCGCGACGCGAGCCCGGGCATCGCTCACCGGCCGTTCAGCGCACGTCGCCGCGCATCGCATCCTCGGCGTAGATCGCGACATGCGGCACGCCGTCGGGACCGATCCAGCCGCGGTACATGCCCTCGGTATTGAACGGGAACGCGAACGTGCCGTCGCTCGCGAGCGCGATCGCGCCACCGTCGCCGCCGGCCTTCGGGATCTCCTCGTTGATCACCTCGTGCGCGGCGCGGCGCACCGACTGTCCCGCGAGCCGCATGCGCGCGCAAATCTCGTGCGCTGCGGCCGCGCGGATGTAGTACTCGCCCCAGCCGGTGCCGGACACCGCGCAGCGCGCGTCGGCCCAGGTGCCCGCGCCGATGATCGGCGAGTCGCCGACGCGGCCATAGCGCTTGTTGGTCATGCCGCCGGTCGACGTGCCCGCGCCGAGGCGACCCTGCGCATCGAGCGCGAGTGCGCCGACGGTGCCGAAGTAGGCCTTGCCGCCGTCCACGCCCGCGACGGCGTCGGCCTCCTCGCGCAGCGCCTTCTGCAGCTGCTGCCAGCGCTTGTCGGTGCGGAAGTACGATGGATCCACGAGCGCGATGCCCTGCTCTTTCGCGAACGCCTCGGCGCCGTCGCCGACCATCATCACGTGGCGCGACTTTTCCATCACCGCGCGCGCGAGCAGGATCGGGTTCTTCACGCGGCGCACGCCGGCGACCGCGCCGGCCTTGCCGCTCGCGCCGTCCATGATTGACGAATCCAGCTCGTTCCTGCCGTCGTGCGTGAACACCGCACCACGGCCCGCGTTGAACTGCGGCGCGTCCTCGAGCACGCCGATCGCGGCGGTGACCGCATCGAGCGCGGGACTGCCGGCCGCGAGCCGCGCATGTCCTGCGCGCAACGCGGCTTCGAGCGCCGCGCGCGCGGCCGCCTCGTCGGCCGGCGTCATGCCTGCGCGTTCCACGCCGGCGCCGCCGTGGATCACGAGCAGCGGCGCATCGATCGCGAGCAAGACGCCGTCCTGCACCGCGTAACGGCGCTCGAACACGGGCTTCTCCACGCGCGCATCGGGCAGGTGCAAGCGCGAATCCACGCCGACGCCGACCGTCTCCACGCGCGCCTGCCGCATCGGTTCGTCCTCGACCTGCGGCGCGAACCCGCCCTTGACCACGGTCGCGCCCGCGCCCGGCGCGGTCGCATACACGCGCGCGTTGCCCTCGCCATCGACCGCGACCGCGGCGTCCTCGTCGACGCCGAGTCCGAGCAGCGGTCGCCCGGCGATCGACTCGGCCTTCGCGACGAACGCGACGAGCCGCCCGAGCCGGTTGCGCTCGCTGAAATGGGTGTCGGTCACGATGCCATGCAGCAGCGCGATGTCGAGGAACCCGGACTCGATCGTGTTCTCGCTGCCGAGCGGATCGGCGAGCGCGCGCGGGCTGGTCTGGCTGCCGCCGTCCATCGCGCCATACAGGTATTCGCCGAGCATCGCGAGGCCGGCGCTGGTGCCGCCGAGCGGCTTGCCCGCTCGAACGTGGGCGTCGAGCGCCGCGGCCACCGGCGTGCCGCGCCAGTACCTCACGTAGCGCGACTGGTCGCCGCCCGCGATGAAGATGCCGTCGGCGCGGCGCAGGCTGCGCAGCATCGCGCGGTCGCTCGCCGATTCACGGTCCTTGAACACGAAGGTTTCGACCGACGCGATGCCACCGACCTCGTGGTAGAACTCCTCGCCGATCTCGCCGGCCTGCGAGGCACGCAGCACGACGACGTGGCCGTTGCCCGCGCGCTGCATGAACCAGCGCAGCGCATCGAAGTTGCGGTCCCCGCCGCCCATGAGCAGCAGCCCGGGCTGCACGGGACCCGGCGTCTTCGCCGCACGGTCGCCGAGCAGGTAATGCCCGAGGCTCGCCGCGTGCGCCGGCAGCGCCAGCACGCCCGCGAGCAACGCGACTGCAATCGCCCATCGATCCAGTCCCCGGGTTCCGGTCATCGCGCGACTCCTGCCGTTGCGCGGCGCAGCGCCGCATTCCCAACTCCGGGACGAACGACGGCCCGGCTTCCCCCATGTCGGCGCGCCGCGCGCTAGAGTCGCGCCATGGCGACCGACCTCGACGACTGGTTCGTACGCGAGATCCTTGCGCACGAACGCGCTCTGGTGCATTACCTGCATCGGTGCTGGCCGCAGCGCGACGAGCACCACGACCTGCTGCAGGAAGTGTACGCGCGCGTGCACGAAGCGGCCGGTCGCAGTCGCCCGACCGCGCCGAAGGCGTTCCTGTTCACGACCGCGCGCCACCTGATGGCCGATCGTGCGCGACGCGCGCGCGTGGTGTCGATCGAACCGATGGGTGATTTCGAGCCCTCGCACGTCTACCTCATCGACGAGCGGTCGCCCGAACGCTGGATGGGCGCGCGGCAGGCGCTCAAGCGCCTGGCCGAGTCGCTCGAGCGACTGCCCGACCGCTGCCGCGAAGTCGTGTGGCTGCGCCGGGTCGAGGAACTGTCGCAGAAGGAAGTCGCGCAGCGCCTCGGCATCAGCGGGAAAACCGTGGAGAAGCACCTGGCCAAGGGAATGCGCCTGATCGCCGACCACCTGTACGGCGGCGGGTTCGCGCCCGGCGACGAGGACCCCTCGGAGCCGTGGGCCGAGGCCGAAGAGGATGAAGGACATGCACGACAGCAGGCGGATTGAACAAACCGCCGCCGAGTGGCTGGCGCGATCGGACGCAGGCGACTGGAGCGAGCGTGACGAGGCCGCGCTCGACCAGTGGCTCGCGAGCGCGCCGCGCCATCGCGTCGCGTACCTGCGCCTGCAGGCGGCGTGGCGCGAAGCCGGTCGGCTGCGCGCGCTCGCCGCGGGCCTGCCCGCAGGCGTCGTTCCGCCGCGCGGCTCGTGGGGACAGGAATGGCGCACCGGCCTCGCGGACGAGGCGCGAGCGCCGGACCTGCAGGACACCGTTTTCCTGCCGCGCACACGCCGGCATGCCCACGCGCGTCGCTGGCGCCACGCGCTGGTCGCGACCGTCGCGATCGCGCTCGCGGGTTCGATGGGCTGGGCCGGATGGCAACTCGGCGGCCGCCAGGAAGCGCAGTACGCGAGCGGCGTCGGCACCTTGCAGACGGTCGCCCTGATCGACGGCTCCACCGCCGTGCTCAGCAGCGACAGCCGCCTGCGCGTGCGCATGACGCGAGGCGGGCGCGAGGTGGCGCTGCTGCAGGGCGAAGCGTATTTCGACGTCGCCCCGGACCCCGCGCGACCGTTCGTGGTGGTCGCCGAGGAACGCCGCGTGGTCGCGGTCGGCACGCGCTTCTCGGTGCGTCGCGACCATGCGGAGCTGCGCGTCGTGGTGACCGAGGGCAAGGTCCGGCTCGATCGCGCGGCGGGCGACGACGGTCGCGCGACGCCGGTCTCGCTGCTGCCCGCGGGCAGCGTCGCGACCGCCGGGCGCGACGGCGTGCTCGTGCGCTCGCTCACCGTTGCCGAGGCGGAACGCTACCTCGAATGGCGCAGCGGCTTCCTCGCGTTCGAGGATGCGACGCTCGCGGCGGTCGCATCCGAGTTCAACCGATTCAATACGCGCAAGCTCGAGCTCGCGGACGCGCAGGTCGCGCAACTGCGGGTCGGCGGCAACTTCCGCTGGGCCCAGGCCGAGGACTTCGTGAAGCTGCTCGAACTCGGTTTCCCGGTGCGCGCCGAGCGCCACACGGACCGGATCGTGCTGCACAGCCGCTGATCGCGCGCGGCGGATGGGGGGAATTCCGGACTCGTTCGTCCTGATCACGCAGAAGGTGCCGTCCCGAGCACCGGGGGAGTCCGTCCATGCGCCAACCGATGCGAATGCTGCTGCTCTGCCTTGCCTGCACCACCGCGCTCGCGGCGCAGGCGCAGGTGTCTCCGTCGACGCCGATCGACCTACCGCCCGGGGATCTCGCGGCTGCGCTGAACACCCTCGCGCAACAGTCGGGCACCCAGCTCGTCTATCGCGCCGACCAGCTCAAGGGCGTGCGCACGAACGGCGTGCGCGGCGCCACCTCGACCGACCAGGCGCTCGACGGACTGCTGCGCGGCAGTGGATTCTCGGCTTCGCGCGACGGCGCATCGGGCGCGGTGCTGATCGTGCCGGACCAGGCGGCGCCGAGGGCGGCGCCGCCGCCGCGCGAGTCGCCGTCGGGCGACGACGCGAGCGGCGACGAAGCGCCGGTGACGCGCCTGGAAACGCTGCAGGTCACCGGTTCACGCATTCCGCGCGCGCAGGTCGAGGGACCCGCTCCGATCTCGGTGATCACCGCGGCCGAGATCCAGGCCAGCGGCTTCACCACCGTGCCGGACGTGCTGCGCGCGATGACGCAGAACGGTGGCGAGACGCAGAGCCAGCAGTCGGCGAGCGGCGCCGACTTCTCGCCCGGCGCGCAACAGGTCGACCTGCGCGGCCTCGGTCCGAACCACACGCTCGTGCTCGTCAACGGCCGGCGCATCGCGGACTTCCCGATGCCGTTCAAGGGGCGCAGCAACTTCACCGACGTGTCGAGCATTCCGATCGGCATGATCGAGCGCATCGAGGTCCTGACCGGCAGCGCGTCCGCGATCTACGGCTCCGACGCGATCTCGGGCGTCGTGAACTTCATCCTGAAGAAGAGCATCGACGGCACCATCCTCGACGCGCGCGTCGGCACCACGAGCGATGGCGGCGGCGAGTCGTTCGACGCAAGCCTCGTCAGCGGGTTCGAACGCGGCAACTTCCGCGGCGTCTACAGCATCGAGCTGCAGGCGCAGGAACCGCTCTGGGCCTACGACCGCGATATCCAGGATTCCACGCTCGACGCGCCGCGCGCGAGCGCGCAGATTCCGCGACGCGCGTACCTGCGCACCGACTGGTACGACACCTACCTCGACCCGGGCCAGGCGCGCTGCGATGCGCTCGCCGCGCAGAACGACGGAAGCACCTACTACGCCTCGCGGCCGGGATGGGGCGAATATGACGAGGAGCTCGACGACTACGGGCCTGGCTACTACTGCGGCAGCGACCGCTCGATCGGCTACGGCACGATCCTGAGCAAGCGCCGCGGCGTCAACGGCTACACCTCGATGACGTACGCATTCGGCGAGGGCACCGAATGGTTCGCCGACCTGCAGGCGGGCTACCACACGGTCGACATCTTCCGCGACGTGACCGCCTGGAGCTTCATGGCACCGGATGGCAACGAGGAAGGCTATTTCTTCAACCAGGCCACCGACCAGGTCGAGTACTGGCAGCGGCAGTTCTCGCCCGAGGAGATCGGCGGCCTGCACCGCAACATGATCGAAACCACGCAGAAGACGCTCGGCCTGACCACCGGCCTCAGGGGCACGTTCGCGAATGCCTGGGACTACGAAGCCTCGCTGAGCCATTCACGCTACAAGGCCGAGATCAGCTGGCCGCAGATCGTCGCCGCACGCGCGAACGTGCTGTTCCTCGGCGAGCAGCTCGGCGAGGACGAGGATGGCTTCCCGATCTTCAATGCCGACCCCGATCGCCTCTACCGCCCGCTCACGCGCGCGGAATACGACTCGATCGCCGCGCGCACGGTCTACCATCCCGAATCCGAGACGACGACCGCGGCGTTCACGGTCAGCAAGCTCGACCTGTTCGCGCTGCCCGGCGGCGACACGGGTTTCTCGGGCACGGTCGAACTCGGCCGCCAGTCCTACGACCTCAATCCCGATCCGCTCGCGACCGAGTACTACTACTACAGCTGGAAGGATTCGGACGGCCACGGCGCACGCAACCGCTGGGCCGCCGCGGGCGAGTTGCGCATGCCGCTGCACGAGACGCTCAACCTGAGCCTCGCGGGTCGTTACGACCAGTACCGCTACTCCGGCAACAGCACCGGCAAGGGGACCTGGAGCAGCGGCATCGAATGGCGCCCGATCGAGAGCCTGCTCGTGCGCGGCTCCTACGGCACCGCGTTCCGCGCACCGGACCTGCACTATGTGTACGCCGGCATCGGCAATGACGAGACCTCGGGCATCGACTACTACAACTGCCTGCTCGAGGAAGCCGAGGACTGCGAGGACTATTCCGAAGGCCTGATCCGCACGCGCGAGGGCAATCGCAAGCTCGATCCCGAAACCAGCACGTCGTGGACCGCGGGGGTGGTGTGGTCGCCGCTCGACGGGCTCGACCTGTCGGTCGACTGGTTCGACATCGACATGCGCGACCAGGTGCAGGACATGAGCGTCGACGCGATCCTGCGCGACGAGGCCGCATGCCGGCTCGGCGACCTCGACATCACCTCGCCGACCTGCGTCGATGCGCTCGCGCGCATCACGCGCAGCGGCAACGGGTCGCTCTACGGCATCTACGTCAATCCGATCAACGTCGCGCGCGAAACCACGAGCGGCGTCGACGTCGCCGCGCGTTACCGGTTCGACACCGGCATCGGCCGCTTCACGCTGTCGGCCAACCATACCTGGGTCGACAAGCACGACTTCCAGCAGTACCGCGGCGACCGCGTCGAGGACCAGTTCGCGGTCAACAGCGGCTTCGACATCCCGCGCACGAAGACCAGCGCGAGCGTGACCTGGGAGCTCGACGCGTGGTCCGCGACGCTGCACGGCCAGCGCCTCGGGCGGCTGCCGAACGGCTGGTCGTACGACCAGGTCTGGGAAGACGGCGATCCGGGCCCGACGATCCCGGCCACGTACCGCTACAACGTCTCGATGCAGTACCGCCTCAGCGACCACGCGCGCCTGTCGTTCGCGGTCACCAACCTGTTCGACAAGATGCCGCCGCGCGACCCGACCTACACCTCGTATCCGTACTACGACATCTCGTGGTTCGATGCGGTCGGCCGCACGCTGCACCTGCAGTACACGCACAAGTTCGGCGGAGGACCGCTCTGACGCTTCCGCGCGCGGTCGCCGATTGACGCGGATCGCGCACAGGGTGCGCTCCTACACGACACCACGCTTCGTAGGAGCCCACCCTGTGGGCGATCCGCGCATGACACCGGTCGTTCCTGTGATTCCGAATTCCCGCGAATCGCGCACAGGGTGCGCTCCTACGGGACGCGCGCAGGAGACCGGCTGTACGATCGAATGCGGATTCCCGCCAATCGCGCACAGGGCGTGAGCCCGTGCGCCGCGTTCAGAACGGAATGTCGTCATCGTCGAAATTGTCGGCCTGCGGCGGCGCCTGCCGCTGCGGCTGCTGCGGACGCGTTGCGCCGCGCTCGGAACGCTCGCCGCCGCG
Organism: Pseudomonadota bacterium; assembly: GCA_023430685.1. GTDB lineage: Bacteria > Pseudomonadota > Gammaproteobacteria > Xanthomonadales > Rhodanobacteraceae > Dokdonella_A. The sequence continues at coordinate 9,997 of JAEYZH010000019.1, forward strand.
ATCACGGCTGTAACCCCCGCCACCGCCGCCGCCACCACCTTCGCTGCCGCCACCGCCGAGCATCTGCATCTCGTCGGCGACGATGTCGGTGAAGTATTTCTCCACGCCGTCCTGGCCGGTGAACTTGTCGTAGCGGATCGAGCCTTCGATGTAGACCTGGCGGCCCTTCTTGAGGTATTCGCCTGCGATCTCGCCGAGCTTGCCGAACAGCTTGACGCGATGCCATTCGGTCTTTTCGATCTGCTGGCCGTCCTTGTCCTTGCGCACGCTGGTGGTGGCGAGGCTCAACGTGCAGATGGCCATGCCGCCGGCGGTGTACTTCATTTCCGGATCGTTGCCGAGGTTGCCGACGAGGATGACCTTGTTGATGCCGCGTGCCATGGCGTGCCGTTCCTTGCTGAGTGCTGCCGAAGGAGAAATCATAGCATCGCGACCCGACCCGCCGGTCCGCGCATGGCCGCAGCGCGTGTAGTCCGCGCGCGGCACCGCGTGTAGGCGGATCGCGACCGGTTGACAGGAGGGCGACGCAACGGCCGTCACGTCCCTGCGTCGGCGCGTGCCCTGCGTATGTGGCCTGGACCCGGCAGCTTCCGCGGAGCGCCCGACCGGGTCCGGCGTTGCGCCCCGCTATACTTGCGGTTCGCCATCCGGACGCCCTCTTCCTTGAGCCCAGACGCCACCTCCTCCGCCGGCGCCGCCACCGGTTTCGCCGGCGTGCAGGCCTTCGTCGCCGCCGACATGGCCGCGGTCGACGACCTGATCCGCACGCGCCTCGCCTCGGACGTGGTGCTGGTCAACCAGGTCGCCGAATACATCGTCGGCAGCGGCGGCAAGCGGCTGCGACCGATGCTGCATCTGCTGGCCGCGCGCGCGGCCGGTTACGTCGGGCGCGACCACGTGCAACTGGCCGCGCTGATCGAATTCATCCACACCTCGACCCTGCTGCACGACGACGTCGTCGATGAATCGGACCTGCGTCGCGGACGCCGCACCGCGAACGCGGTCTGGGGCAATGCCGCGAGCGTGCTGGTCGGGGATTTCCTCTACTCGCGCTCGTTCCAGATGATGGTCGAACTCGACAGCATGCGCGTGATGCGCATCCTCGCCGACACCACCAACCGGATCGCCGAAGGCGAGGTGCTGCAGCTGCTCAACATCGGCAATCCCGATACGCACGAGCAGGCCTATCTCGACGTGATCGAACGCAAGACCGCGGTGCTGTTCGCCGCCGCGACGCGGCTCGGCGCGGTGCTCGCGGGCCTGCCCGCGGCGCAGGAAGACGCGCTCGCGCGCTACGGGCTCGAACTCGGCCACGCGTTCCAGATCGCCGACGACGTGCTCGACTACGCCTCCGATGCGGGAACGCTCGGCAAGAACGTCGGCGACGACCTCGCCGAAGGCAAGCCGACCCTGCCGCTGATCATCGCGATCACGCGCAGCGCGCCGGCGCAGGCGACGATGCTGCGCGAGGCGATCCGCGCGGGCGGCCTCGACGCGCTCGAGCCCGTGCTCGCGGCGATCCGCGATACCGACGCGCTCGCGGCCTCGCGCGACCGCGCGCATGCCTACGCCGACCGCGCGCGCGACGCGCTCGCGGGGCTGCCCCCCTCGCCCGCGCGCGACGCACTCGCGCTGCTCGCCGACTACGCGGTCGACCGCACGCTCTAGGCGCGCGGGCCTTCCTCCTGCGACGCGTCGACGTCCTCGCAACCGACGTCGCGGCCACCGCGCCCGATCTCTTCGCGCGCCTTCTCGGCCAGGCGTCGGTAGCGCGCGCGCGTCTCGTCGAGCAGGCGGTCGTCGAGTTCCTCGAGGTCGAGCAGCGCGTTGTGCGCGCCCTGCATCGCGCGGATCAGCTCATCGAGCTTGACGTGCATCGCCTCGGCATCACGGTTCTGCGTGTTCTGGATCAGGAACACCATGAGGAACGTCACGATCGTGGTGCCGGTGTTGATCACGAGCTGCCAGGTGTCGCTGAATCCGAACATCGGCCCGGTGACGCCCCAGGTGAGCACCACGAGCAGCGCGAGCAGGAAGGTCAGCGGTCGGCCCGTCGCGCGCGACGCGGCGTTTGCGAAACGCGTGAACCATGAACGTCGAACCGGCATCGTCGATCCCCCGTGGGCCCCAGATTCCGCGGTCGCTCGGTCGCTTCGCGGGCGGGCGCCATCATAGACCGCGGCGCGCCGCAGCCCGCGGCGCATGCGCGACGCATCGACCGAATGGTTCAGCAGAAGTTTGCAAACACGATCATCACGCGTTTGTAGCGCGTTGCCGCGAGCCATCCCGGATACTCCCGGCCGGAACGGCGTTCGGGGACGGCGTTCCGCTCGTTCATGCGCGCCTGCTCGGTGGCGTTGCGCGACTCCCCGGCCAACCACGGAATCGCATGACCATGAACCACTTGATCCGCGCCTTCGCCCTCGGCCTGCCCTTGCTGGCGGGATCGCTGGCCGCCCTGCCCGCCGCCGCACAGGACTGGAGCGCGCGCTACGCGAGCGACGCCGTCCGCGCTCCGCACCTGCGCGAGGCCTCCGCCCCCGCCTCGATCCTCTCGCTGCTCGGCGCGCCGCTCGGCTGGATCGAGCAGCAGGTGCTCGCGAGCGACGGTGCCAGCGGCGACCTGTTCGGTTTCCGCACGCTCGTCGCGGGCGACCTCGCATTCATCAGCGGCCCTGCGCCGCTCGCGCGCCCTGGAGCGGTCTACGTGCACGAGCGCAGCGGTGGGACCTGGGGCGAGGTGCAGCGCATCACCGGTACGCCGCCGGCCAGCTCGCCGCCGAACTGGTCGGACTTCTTCGGCTGGTCGATCGCGCTGTCCGCGACCGGCGAGTACCTCGCGGTCGGCGCGCCCGACGTGTTCAATCCGATGGCCGGCCCGGCCGGCGGCGTCTACGTGTTCGAGCGCGACGGCGCGGGCGACTGGGTCGAGGTGCAGCTGCTGGAGCCGCCGATTCCGATCGCGGTGACCGGCTTCGGCGGCCACGTCGCGTTCTCGGGCGAAACGCTCGTCGTCGGCGAGGGTTCCTACAACCGCTCGGTCGAAGGCAGCCGCGGCGCCGCGCACGTGTACAACCTCGTCGGTGGAAGCTGGACCCATACCCAACTCGTGCAAGGCAGCAACGGCGCGCCTTTCGACGATCGCTACTTCGGCAATGCGGTCGCAGCCGACGCGCAGCGCGTCTTCGTCGGCGCACCCGGCGCGGACTTCTCGAGCACCGGCGAGTACCCGGTCGGCGCGGTCTACGTGTTCGAGAACGTCGGCGGCGTCCTCTCCGAGGTGCAGGTGCTCGAAGCGGCGGATGGCGCCGATGGCGACCAGTTCGGGTTCTCGATCGATGTCGACGGCGACCACCTGCTGGTCGGCGCCCCTTCCGCCATGATCGGCGGGAACACGCACCAGGGCGCAGCCTATCTGTTCACCCACGATGGCGCGGCATTCGCCGAGTCGCAGAAGTTCGTGCGCGAGAACGGCGCGGCATTCGACCAGCACGGCCAGTCGGTCGCGATTTCGGGTGGCATCGCGCTGGTCGGCATGTGGAGCAACAACGACGAACCCGGCGGCACGCCACCGCCGCCCGTGCAGGGCAGCGTCGGCGTCTACGCGCGCGGCGCTGGCGGCTGGACGCATCGGCAGGACCTGGTCGGCAGCATGGGCAGCGCGGGCGACTCGTTCGGATGGCACGTTTCGATCGATGGTCCGACCGCGCTGATCGGCGCGGACGCGGATGGCGCGATCAGCCAGTTCCAGGGATCGGCGTACTTCTACGAGAACGACGCGCTGTTCGCGGATGGCTTCGACGACCTCAATTGATGGTTGTGCGCGAGCCGACCGACCCTTGGTCGGTCGGCTCGTTGGCATCGTTGCGAAGAGCGCCTGCCGCCGGTGACGTAGGCTGGACGACCGAAGGTCGGTCGGCTCGATGCTGCATGCGTGCGAAATGCGCCGGCCACCTCGCGATGTAGGCTGGACGACCGAAGGTCGGCCGGCTCGATGCTTCATCCGTGCGAAAGCGCCGGCCGCGCTGCGCGCGTCCAGCCTACGGGAGCGGGACATCGCTGCGGGCCGCTGCGTTGACGTGACGGGCCCCGGGCGCTCGGCGCGCCCTCGATCGGTGGTTCACGCGATGCCGAGGCCCTCGATCACGCCGATCGTCGCGGGATCGAAACCCGCGAGGCGCGCGAACGCGCAGCCGCGTTCGGCGTAGTCGCGGAACTGGTCGAAGCTCGGCGCACCGGGCGAGAGCAGCACCACGCCACCTTCCGCCACGAGCTTGCGCGCGAGCGCGACTGCCTCGCCCAGCGTGCCGGCCGACGCGAGCCGGTAACGGCCACCGCTCTCGCGCAGCACCTGCGCGATCCGTTCGCCGTTCGCTCCCATCGTGACCACTGCGTGCGGTGGACGCCCGTCGAGCGCGCGCGCGAACGGCGCCCAGTCGAGGCCACGCTCGTAGCCGCCGACGAGCACGCAGGTCTCGCGCCCGCGCAGGCTCGCAAGCGCCTCGAGCGTCGCCTGCGGCGTCGTCGCGATGCTGTCGTCGACCCAGGTGATGCCGTCGCGTTCGCCGAGCGGCTGCAGACGATGCGGCAGCGGACGAAATGTCGCGATCGCGTGAGCGGCCGCGGCCGCCTCGACGCCGGCCGCTTCGAGCGTCGCGAGAGCGGCGCAGGCGTTGAGCGCATTGTGGGCGCCCGGAAGCGGCGAGCGCGAGAGCTCGAACACCGCCTGTTCGCCGCGACGGATCCAGCCTTCGCGCACATGCCAGCCGTCCGGTCCACCGAACGTCACGCGGCGCGGATGCGTCGCGGTGCGCGCGAGCAGCTCGGCCTGCATCGCGTTGACGACGAGCGTGCGCGCCGCATCGGCGAGCGCGAGCTTGTCCGCTGCATAGCGCTCGCGCGTGCCATGCCAGTCGAGATGTTCCTCGTAGAGATTGTTGACGACGCCGACCTCGACGCCGCTCGCCTCGCCGGTCTGGAAACTCGAGAGTTCGACCACCCACCAATCCGGCGCCTGCGGAGGATCGAGCAGCTCGAGCAGCGGCAAGCCGATGTTGCCCGCGAGCGCGACGCGCCGCCCGAGCGCGCGCAGCAGGTGCGCGACGAGCGCGCTGAGCGTGCTCTTGCCCTTGGTGCCGGTCACCGCGATCACCGGCGCCTGCGGCCTCTCGGCGAACCACAGCGCGGTGCCCGAGGTGAACAGCGTGCCGTTGCGGCGCGCCTCGAGGATCTCGGGTCGGTACGCGCTGATGCCGGGCGACTTGATCACGACGTCGAATGCGGACAGCTCCACCGCGGTCGGCGCATCGGTGACGATCCTGCCGACCAGACCCGCAGCGACATCGACGGCCTCCGTCGCGCTGCAGAACACCGTGGGCCGCAGGTCCGGCAGGCGCGCATGCAGCGCCGTGAGTGCCGCCTTGCCCTCGCGGCCCTGGCCCCAGACCGCGACGCGGCGACCCGCGAGCTCAGCGATCCGCATCGACCGCGGCCAGCAGGTGCGCGGGAATCGCGTGCTCGCCGCCCGGCGCGAGTTGCGCCGCGAGCGCGAGTCCCGAAGGCTCCAGTTGCGGCAGGATTTCGTCGGCGAAACGCGCGACCAGCGCGTCCTCGCGCCATTCCGCGCGCTCGACCAGCGCGGC
>JAEYZH010000020.1 GCA_023430685.1 Pseudomonadota bacterium
GCCGCGATCGGCTGCGACGCGGCCGGCGCCGCGATCGGCTCTCGCTCGGCCAGCGGATCGGGCGTCGGCGACGGCCGCGCCTGCGCCGGCGCATCGTCGACGCTCGCGACGCGCATCGCGATCGCGAGAGCGCCGCGGCATTCGCCCGCACCCTGCTGCACGCACGCCTGCTGCCAACCCTCCTCGATCGCGCCCAGGCGCTTGCGCCGGCCGGGATGGGTCGCGCCGTCGGGGCCGTCGGCGACGAGCGTTGCCATCGCCTTCTGCGCGTCCTCGAGGGTCGCGCCCATCTTGTAGAGCACGAAGCCCGAGAACTTGTCCGCCTCGAGTTCGGTCGGCGGCTGGCTGCCGCCGGGCGTGATCGTGTGGCCGGACAGGTGGTGCCCGATCTCGTGCGCCATGATGCTGACCGGCGCCCAGGCATTGCCGCCGGTCGCGCGCGACACCACGTTCATGAAATCGTTGTTGAATGCGATCACGCGGCGCGGCATCTTCTGCTCGTCGAGCACGATGACCGCGGCCGCATTCGGCACCGGCGCTTCCATCACGTCGAAGTTCTGCGGCAGGCCCGTGAACTGCATGATCCGCGCGACCATGTCGCGGCAGTCGCCCGAAGGCGGCGGCCCCATCCGGTCCGCGCCGATCCGCACCGGCGCACCGTCGTACGAACAGGCCTGCAGCGTGGCCGCGATCTCGTCGACGAGCGCGGCCTCGTCCGCCGCAGCGATCGGCGTCGCGGGCGCGGCGGCGAGTGACTGCGCTGGCGCGCCCGGCGCAGAGGCGAGTGACTGCGCCGGCTCGGCAGCTGGCGGCGCGGCATCGCTGCAACCGGCAAGCGCGGCCGCGAGCGCGAGCGGCAACACGCCGTGGCGATGGCGGCGCACGCGCGACGAAGGATGGCAGGACAGGAAGGCAGGCATCGAAGCGTCCTCTCGGTAGGTTTCGGAATCAGGCGAGGCGGGCCAGCACGAGCTTGACCAGCAGCCAGGCGTACAGGCGCAGCAGCGCCCATTTGGCAACGATGAACAGCGCGCCCGCGAGCAGCAGCCGCGCGCCATCGCGACGCGGGTCGACGCGGAAGAACTGCGCGAACGCGACCAGCACGATCGCGACTTCGATCACGCCCATCCACGTCCACGACCAGCGCTTGTGCGCCGCGAGGAACGGCGCGTCGCGATACAACAGGGTCGGCAGCAGGTTCGCGATGCTCGCGCAGACCACGAGGAAGTGCGTGTACGCGGCGAGCACGAGGTGTTCGACGCGGTTGTAGCCGCCGCGGCGATGGAACGCGACGAGCGAGGCGAACGCGATCGCGAGGATGCCGATCGAGAACGACCAGTTCGCGTAACTGCGCACCAGCTCCATCGCGCGTGTCACATGCACATCGGCCGAATCGAGGTAGCGCGAGCGCGCCAGCACCAGCAGCAGCACGCCGACCGCGGCCAGCAGCAACTTGAGCGGGTGCACGTGGCGGGTCCGCGCACCGAGCACGTATTCGCGCGCGACTGTGCCCGGTGCGCGCAGCAGGCGCCATGCGCCGCGCAGCAGCGACATCTCGAACCAGCGAACGCCCTGCCAGGCCTCGCTGCCGAGGCTGCGCGTGCCGAGGCGCGTCGCGCGCTTCTGGCCGCAGGCGCCGCAGTACGGCGTCGCCAGTGCGGCGCCGCAGTTGTGGCAGGCCGGCGCGTCGAAGTGCGCGCGATCGGGCAAGGCGGTGGTCGGCTGGCTCATGCGCTCGCGGTTCCGGGCATCCTGGCTCGCAGTACGCGGAACCCGCCCGATTCCTCCGGGCCGGCGATCCCGGGCCTCGCGCCGCTTTCCGGCCTGAACCTGCCCGCAGGAACGCCCCGGCCTTGGTTGCCCCGGACCCGTCGCACGGCTGAAAATACGCACATGATCGACAGCCACCGCTATCCCCGCCTCGCGCGCATCGAATCGCCGGCCGACCTGCGCCAGTTCCCCGAGCAGGAACTGCCCGAGGTCGCGCAGGAACTGCGCGACTACCTGATCGAATCGGTCGCGACCTCGGGCGGCCACTTCGGCGCCAACCTCGGCGTGGTCGAACTGACCGTCGCGCTGCATTGGCTGTACGACACGCCGGCCGACCGGCTGGTCTGGGACGTCGGCCACCAGGGCTATCCGCACAAGATCCTGACCGGTCGCCGCGACCGCATCACGACGGTCAAGAAGAAGGACGGCGTCGCGCCTTTCCCGAAGCGCGACGAGAGCGAATACGACACCTTCGGCGTCGGCCACTCGTCGACCTCGATCTCGGCCGCGCTCGGCATGGCGATCGCGGCGCAGCGCAAGGGCGACGCGCGGCGCATCGTCGCGGTGATCGGCGACGGCGCGATGACCGCGGGCATGGCGTTCGAGGCGCTCAACCACGGCGGCGATGTCGAGCCCGACGTACTGGTCGTGCTCAACGACAACCAGATGTCGATCAGCGAGAACGTCGGCGCACTGACCAAGATGCTCGCGCGCCTGATGGCGAGCCGTACGCTGAACCGCATCCGCGAGCGCGCGAAGAACGCGATGCCGCGCGGCGGGTTCCTCTGGCGTTTCGCCAAGCGCTGGGAGGAACATGCGAAGGGCATGTTCGTGCCCTCGACGCTGTTCGAGGAACTCGGCTTCCACTACACCGGCCCGATCGACGGGCACGACATCCCGCTGCTGGTCTCGACGCTGCGCACGCTGAAGGAGCTCAAGGGCCCGCAGCTGCTGCATGTCGTCACCACCAAGGGCAAGGGCTATGCGCCGGCCGAACGCGAGCAGATCGAATACCACGCGGTGGGTCCGTTCGATCCCGCGGCGGGCATCGTCAAGATGCCGGGCAAGGGCAAGCCGACCTACACCGACGTGTTCGGCGACTGGCTCTGCGACATGGCCGCGGCCGACGCGCGGCTGTACGGCATCACGCCCGCGATGCGCGAAGGTTCGGGCCTCGTGCGTTTCTCGAAGGAATATCCGCAGCGCTATTTCGACGTCAGCATCGCCGAGCAGCACGCGGTGACGCTCGCTGCGGGGATGGCCTGCGAGGGCGCCAAGCCCGTCGTCGCGATCTATTCGACGTTCCTGCAGCGCGCCTACGACCAGCTGATCCACGACGTCGCGTTGCAGGACCTCGACGTACTGTTCGCAATCGACCGCGCTGGCCTCGTCGGGCCCGACGGCGCGACGCATGCGGGCAGCTTCGACCTCAGCTACCTGCGCTGCATCCCGAACATGGTCGTGATGGCGCCATCGGACGAGCTCGAGTGCCGGCGCATGCTGACCACCGGCTTCCTGCACGATGGTCCGGCCGCGGTGCGCTACCCGCGCGGCAGCGGCACCGGCGTCGCCGCCGGCAGCGAGCTCTCGCCGCTGCCGATCGGCAAGGCGGAGGTGCGTCGACGCGGCGCGGGCATCGCGTTGCTCGCATTCGGCGCGATGGTCGCGCCCGCACTGAAGGCCGGCGAGCACCTCGGCGCGACGGTCGTCGACATGCGCTTCGTCAAGCCGCTCGACGAGGCGCTGCTGCTCGAGCTCGCGCAGTCGCACGCAGCGTTCGTCACGCTCGAGGACAACGCGGTCATGGGTGGCGCCGGCAGCGCGGTCTCGGAGTTTCTGCACGCGCACGCGATCACGCTGCCGATGCTGCAGCTCGGCCTCTCAGACCGATTCCTCGAACATGCCGCGCGCGACGAATTGCTCGCGCACGAGGGTCTCGACGCCGCGGGCATCGAACAGTCGGTCCGCCAGCGCTTCGGCACCCTCATCCCCGATACCGCACTGCGCAGCGCGGGCTGATCGCAGCACAAGCCGGACGCATCCGAGCGCACACCCGCGATCGGCGCTGGAAGGGGCTCCAGCCCCGAGCGCTTCAAGCGATCGATCCGGCTGCGATGCCTCCGGCCAGAACGGGATGCGAAGCCAAAAAAAGCCCCTGCGCAAGCGCAGGGGCGAGAAGGGTTTCGACAGGGCCGTCCGTGGTCGACCGTCCTGGTCGCTCCTCGGCCGCGGTCCTCGCGGCGATGTGCCGGACCCGATTGGGAAGATCCGGCGCGTGGCGCTCACGCGCGACGCATTTGCAGGGGCAGTGGATCCCGCTGGCCGGCGTCCATCGCCGTCCAGCGTGAAAACAATTGTGCCCGCGTGCGGCACGCGTTTCCGTGCCGCGGCTGGCGCACCGGACCGTGCAGCGCGCACGTCGCGAGTGCGAACCAGTTGGCGATTCACGTGACGCCCTTCCCCTGCCTGCGCCAGGCGGCGTCGGATCGGCTCAGCGTGCGCGTGGCAGCCGACCCAGGCTCACGCGCTCGTGTCCGGCGAGATCGAGCGCACTCGCAACGTCGCTGAAGCCGCGCGCGGCGAGCAGGTCGCGCACGCGCGCGGCCTGGTCGCGGCCGTGCTCGAGCAAGAGCCATCCGCCCGGCAGCAGGTGGACGGGCGCGGCGTCGATGATCGTGCGGATCGCGTCGAGTCCGTCGACGCCGGATGCAAGCGCGTGCGCGGGTTCGTGGCGCAGGTCGCCCTGGGCAAGATGCGGGTCGCGCTCCTCGATGTACGGCGGGTTGGACGCGATCAGGTCGAAGCGCGCGTCGCCGAGCGCAGCGCACCAGTCGCCTTCGGCGAACGCGATGTTCGCGATGCCGAGCCGCGCCGCGTTCGAACGCGCGACCGCGAGCGCGTCGGGCGCGACGTCGGTCGCGAGCACGCGCGCCAGCGGCCGCTCGCTCGCAAGCGCGAGCGCGACCGCGCCCGATCCTGTTCCGAGGTCGGCAACGGCAAGCGCCTGTCCGCGCGGCAGGCGCGCGAGCGCGAGTTCGACGAGCCGTTCCGTTTCCGGACGCGGGATCAATACCGCGGGCGTGACCACGAGGTCGAAGGTCCAGAACGCGCGATGCCCGAGCAGGTAGGCGACCGGGACCCCGCGCTCGCGTTCGGCGATCGCGCGCTCGAACGCCGCACACTGCTCCGGCGTCGGCAGGTGCTCGGGCCAGGCGTACAGCCATGCGCGCGGACGCGAAAGCGCGTGCGCGAGCAGGCGCTCGGCCTCGGTGCGCGCCTCCTCGCCCGGAAGACGCGCGCTGCCGTCGGCGAGCAGGGCGCGGACGTCGTTCATGGGGTCACCTCCGGCGGCTCGACGGCCGGCACGTCCACGCGCGGCTTGCCGACGCTGCGCCAGTAGCCGCCCTCGCCCCAGGCCAAGAAGCCGCGGCGCAACCAGCCGACCAACGCGCTCGCGAGCCAGAGCGACCACGCGAGCATCGCGAGTTTGTGCACCCACAGCGGAAGGCTCCAGGCACTCGCGACCGGAAGTGCGCCCGCGCTGCGATCGGCGAACCAACGCAGTGCATGCTCGCTCGAGCCGTTGCCGGCCACTGCCATGTCGGGTTGGCCGAGCAATCCCTGCCGGACTGCCGCGAGCAGGCACAGCAACGCGACGAGCGTGAGGATCCCGAGCCCGATCTGCACGAGGTTGAACCACGCCGGCTGGCGCAACGTCACGCGCGCGCGCCAGTCGAGCGCGAACAGCCACGCGACGACCAGCAGCAACGCGACCCACGAAAACGCGGCGAAGCCGATGCCGAGCAGCAACCACTGCCAGGTCTTCAGCGGCGCGCGGCGCAGGCGCCCGAGCGCGAACGCAAGCAGCGCGAGCACCGCGAGTTCGCTCCAGTACAGCACCGCGGGACCCGCGACCGGGCCGCGCGTCGCGAGCAGCCAGCGATCTGCGGGAAGGTCGATGCCGAGGTCGATGTTGGCCGCGGGCAGGCCGAGGTCGAGCGCGGGCGTGCGCGCGTTGACGCCATCCGCGAACGGCTCGCGCCAGCGCAGTTCGAAGCGGTTCGTGCCGGGTACCAGCGGCAGGCTGAGGCGACCCTCCTCGAGCCGCAGGTTCAATGGCGCGCCGTCGCGGCTGCTCGAAAGCAGCTCCGCGCCTGACGGCAACGCGAGTGCATGTTCGCCGCCCTGGCTCGCGCGCACGTCGAGGCGCAACGTGGACTCGCTCGCGCGTCGGCCGACGCTGCGCGAGAGATGCACCTGGTCGATCGCGCGCGTCGCCCCTTGCGCGGCTTCCGGTCGCGTCACCTTCAACTCGAGCCGTTCGCCCGGCAGCGGGTGGAACTCGAAGCGCCGCATGTCGCCTTCGGACTCGCCGGCTTGCATCGCGACCACGGGCACGCCCGAAAACTCGACGTGCCAGGTCGGGCTCACCTCGACGCTCCAGACTTCGGCGTGTCCCGCGAGCGGCGGCGCGGTCAGCACGATGTGTTCGCCCTTGTCGAGCTTGCCTTCCCACTGCGTGCGGTCCTCGCCATCGGCAAGCGCGACGGTCACTTGGCCCGCCTCCACCCGCAGGCCCGGCGTCGTCACGTGCTCGCCCGCGAGTACCGGCAATTGCAGGCTCATGCCGCCCGCTACCGGCGCGAGGCGCGTCACGTTCGTGCTGGTTGACCATTCGAGGCCGAGCTGCAGCATGCGCTCGACCCGTACATAGGGCGCGAACTGCTGCGCACCGGTACTGCGCACGTCGCCGTCTGCGCGGGCGCGCGTCAACGAGAGCGTCTCGGTCAGCAGGCGGCCATCGTCGAGTCCGCCCGCGGCCCAGCCGGTGCCGTCGAACTCGACGCGGCGCGCCGGCAGGCGGAACGCGAGCGCGACCTGGTCCGCGAGCGGCGTGAACGCGAGTTCGACGCGATGCACGCCGCGCGGCAATGCGATCCAGGGCACATCCTCGACGCGCGCGATCGCATCCGACCTGGCGCCGTCCACGATCACCTCGCGCAGCGCGAGTGCCTTCGCGTCGTCCGGCAACGGCACCGCGACACGTTCGGACGCATGCACCTCGAGCGCGACCACGATGTCTTCGGCATGCGCGCCGATCTCGGCACGCGCGATCGTGGCGCAGGCTGGCACGCATTCGGGCGCCGCGACCAGGCGCTCGTGCAGTTGGTCGAGCAGTTCCTGCGGCGGGAATGCCTGGGCGTGCGCACGTGGCGCGATCGCGGCGAGCATCGACACACCGAGCAGCGCGAGCGGTGCCGCGCGCGGGATGCGCGGCAGGCGCAGGCCCGGGCGCAGCAGATGCAGCAGCAGCCACGCGAGCAGCCCGACCATCGCGACGCGCAGCACGCGCACGAGCCACGACGGCGCGATCAGCATGCGCACCTCCTGGCCGGGCAGCACCGGGCCGCTCCAGGCCAGCCGGTAACTGCTGCCGCGTCGCCAGTCCGGCTCTCCGGCGCCGGTCTGGGTCACGGTCGACTGGCTGTAGCGCTCCATCTTCTTCCGGATCGCAACGCGGTTGATGCTCGAGCCGCTGACCGTGATCGTATCGAGGGCTTGCCCCTCCGCGGGTGGCGCTGGAGGCGCCGCCGCGGGCGCCGGCATCGCTTCCTGCGCAGCCATGCGTTCTTCGCTCGCGATGTCGACCGGTGCCGGCGCGTTGCGTGCGGCGAATCCGCCGGCGTCGAACGCGAACACGCCGGACTCGTTCTCGAGTTGCGGGTAGATCGCATTGCGCAGTTGCGTGGCTGCGAACGGCAGGCTCGCCAGCACCAGCAGCGCGAGCACGACGCGGCGCGCCCACTCGATGCCTGACGCGAGACGACCCTGCGGCAATGCCCGCAGGACCAGCGCGAGCGCGACCGCCGCGAGCAGCGTCCAGCGTGGCGCGCCGGCTTCCTGGTAGCCGAGCAGCAACCATGCGAGCGACGCCAGCGCGCCAGGCCATCCGAGCAGGCGCGCCGCGAGCAGCACGAGCAAGGCACCGAGGAACACGTCGTAGAGATCCCAGGCCGCGATCCAGCTGCCCTGCGCGAGATCCGCGCCGGGCGCGGCGAGCAGGCGATAGCCGTCCGGAAGGTGCACGGTGGTCGACACCTGGTCGAACGCGGCGAGCCAGCCGCCGACCGGCAGCGTGGAACCTGCCTCCTCCACGCGCAGGCCCGCGGCGAGATCGACGCGCGGCGCGCGCCACTCGACGCCGGTCGTCGGCGCCGCGACGCCGCGCGTGACCAGCAGCGGATCGCCCGCCGCGGACGCGCGTTCGAGCACGAACGGCGGGGCCGCGTCGAAACGCCAGCCCTGCAGCATCTCGCCGCTGACGCGGTCGCGAGCGAACCAGCCGGAGCCGTCGAAGTCGAGCCACATCTCGCGCTGCAGGTGCAGGCGATTCTGGGCCGATGGGTCGAGCCCACGCGAGCGCTGCTCGAACGTGAGCGCATCGCCATCGCCGAGCGCGAACGCGGGCAAGGCGTCCCAGCCGGCGTCGCCCGGCACCTCGGCCTGGCGCGGGTCGACCTGCACGCCGCCACTCGCGACGCTGACGCGCAATCGTGGCGCCGCCTCGTAGCTCCAGATTTCCTGCTGCGGCCACGGTTCGGCCGGCACGCGCGCGGTGACGGCGGACAGCGGCGCGATCGCGCGCGCGGCGATGGTCACCTCGTCGACGCCCGGCGAAACCTGCACGCGCAGGCGTCCGTCGGCTTCGAGACGCGCAGGCCATTGGCTGGCGAGCGAGAGCGGCGCGAAGCCCTCGGGCAGCACCGGGCCGACCAGTTCCTCGCGCGCCTGCCCCGATGCTGCGATACGGATGCGCGTCGTCAGCATCGCGGGCACGCCATCGACGAGACGGCGATGCACGCGCAACTGCAGGCTGTCGGCTTCCGGTTCCGCGCGCTCGGCGCGCCCGAGCGTCAACTGGTCGCCGTCGCGTTGCACCGGCGTGATCACGCGACCGTCGATGCGCAGGGAGACGAGGCCGACGCCAGGCGCCACGCGCAGCGACTGCGGACGCTCGCTCCACGGAATCCGCGCGCGCAGTTCATGCCGACCGGGCGCCATGCGCACGTACGGGCCGTTGCGATCCACCACGATCGCGGCATCGCCATCCACCCGGACCTGCTGCGGCCAGTACGCCGCGTCGCCCGGCAAGGGCACCCAGGAACCGGATGCCTCGTCGACGCGCCATTGCTGCACGACATCGACGCCACCGGCATCGGCAGTCAGTTCGAGCACGCCGGGCCAGAAACAGAGGTAGTCGCTGGATTCGGTCGCGTCCGATCCCGCGACCAGCGGACAGTCACGGTACGACTGCTCGTGCATGACCCACTCCCGCCACGGTTCGAGCGGTGCGGGAACCGCAGTCCCGGCACGGGAGGCGGTGGCAGCGAGCAGCAGCAGGAGGCTGCACAACCAGCGTGCGGACGGATGCATGCGGATCCTCGTCGGGTGGGGATGGCGGGATGCAACGGCGCCGGCCGCGGCGCGGGGTTCAGCCCGCGAGCAGGCGCCATGCCTGCAGTACGCAGGCGAACACAAAACCGGCCAGGAAGAACAGGTAGCTGTAGCGCAGGTAGCGGTACTTGTGGTGCGCGAGGTAGCTGCCGAGCGCATGGATGTCGTTGGCCCAGGTCGCATAGGGCGAGCCGTCCGGCGTCAGCGCACGCGCGAACTCGAGCATGAAGCGCTCGCGCGGCAACGACGCGAAGTGGCCGAAGAACAGCAGGTTGAATCCTTCCGGCAACGGCGCGTCGCCGACCCGAATCGGCCGGTACTTCGGCAATACCGCGAGGATCGCGAGCAGCAGCGCGACCAGGGTGAACCCCGACAGCACGAGCACGGACACGCGAAGCTCGGGATCGGACAAGTGTCCCATCGACAGCGTCAGCACGATCGAGGACACCGTGATGATGATGTTGGCCTTGGTGTCGGCCATGCTCGACAGCGCGACGTGGTGCTGTTGCGCGGTGCGCAGGAGGTTGTCGGCGGTGTTGCGCTCGGGGATGCGCGCGAAGGCCTGCGGGGGAGGTGTGTCGTCCATCGTCGCCTCGCATGGTGCGGGCGCGCATCTTAGCAACTGGACGCGGTGCGGTAGCGCCGGCCCGGCGCGCGGGGCTCAGGTCTCGAGCGAGGCCTGCAGTGCGCTCGCCAACGCGGCGTCACCGGATACCAGGTCCTGCCACTCGAGGACGAGGCCATTGCGACGCCCCTTCTGCACGAGCTTGAGGCCGGTCGGATCGATCGTCAGCGTATAGGCCTCGTCACCGACCATCACCTCACGCCGGATCGGCTTGTCGAGCCGGACCATGCCTCAGCCTGCCTCGCGGCCGCGCATCGGCGCGCGCTCGCCGACGAGCCATAGGCGGAACCGCTCGATCAGGCTGCCAGCGACCTCGTCGGGCTCCCGTGCAGACACGGTGGATACCGCGCACAGCGGTTCGAACGGGAGATCTCGGTGGGACTCGAGTCGGAACACCGGCAAGGGCAGGCTCATCACGCGCTCCATCCTGGGATGGCCTCAGGCTGCCGCAGCGCGGCTGGCGGCAGGCTGAACGTCAGGCGCGTCGCGCGCGTCCCTAGCCCTTGCCGGCGAGCACCGGCAGTTCTTCGTGCAGGATCGACAGCAACTGCGCGGGATCGACGGGCTTGTCGATGCGACGCACGCGCGGCAGCGGCGGCAGGTCCTCGGGCAACGCCGCGTCGGCGCGCGCGATCAGGAGCACCGGTCCCGCGTAGCCGCGTTCGAGCAATGCCGCGCAGGTGCGCACGCCCGTGAGGAGCGACATCTGCGCCTCCATCAGCACCACGTCGGGAAGGCCGTCGCGGTCGAGCAACTGCAACGCGAGGCTGCCGTCCTGCGCGAGCACCGGATGATAGCCGTGGTCTTCGACGATGCGTCCGAGCAGCGCGAGCTTGCCGGCGCGCTCGATCACGATCAGCACGCGCTCGCCGTGTCCGCGCGGAATCTCTTCGAGCGTCAGGGTCGATGCGGGCGCCTGCAGCATCGGCAGGTAGACGCTGAACGTCGTGCCCTGCCCCGGCGCGCTGCGCACGCGAAGGCATCCGCGGTGGTTGCCGATGATGCGCCTGCACGACACGAGCCCGAGGCCGGTTCCGCTCGGCTTGGTCGTGAAGAACGGCTCGAACAGCCGCGCGCGCACCTCGTCGGGCATGCCGAGGCCGGTATCCGTCACGTCGATCACGAGATGCCGACCCGCGGCGCAATCCTCGGCCGGTGCGAAGAAGTCCGCGGCGAGCTCCTCGGTGCGCGTGTCGATGCGCAGCTCACCCCCGTCGGGCATTGCCTGCAGCGCATTGAGGCACAGGTTCAGCAGCACCTGCTGCAGTTCGGTGTGGTTCCCCTCGAGTTCGATGTCGGATGCGATCGGCGCGACCTTGAGGGTGACGTTCGACGGCACGCTCCCGCGCAGCAGGCGCGCGAGCCCGTCGACGAGCCCGCGCAGCTGCAGGTGTTCGCCACCCGCGTGCGATCCGCGCGCGAACGACAGCATCGAGGCGACGATCTCGAGGCCGCGCTGCGCGCATTCGGACACGAGCTGGCCCGCGCGGCGAACCTCCTCGCGCGAATCCTCGTGCAGGATCGCGGCGGCCATCGAGATCGGCTGCAGGATGTTGCGCAGGTCGTGGCTGAGCCCCGACGCGAGCAGCGCGAGGCTCTCGTAGCGTTGCGTGCGCACGAGGTCCTGCTCGGTGCGCTCGCGCGCACGTTTCTCCGCCGCCTCGGCGAGTGCGCGGCGCGCGGCCGCGGCGAGTCGCGCGAGGTTGTGCTTGAGCACGTAGTCGGTCGCGCCCGCATGCAGCGCCTCGACTGCCGCTTCTTCGCCCATCGTGCCCGAGACGAACATGAACGGTACCGAGGGCGCGTGCTCGCGCGCGATCTCGAGCGCGCGATAGCCGGAGAACCCCGGCATGCTGAGGTCGGAGATGATCAGGTCGGGCGGGGACGCCTCGAGCGCGCGCGTGAAGCCCGCCTCGTCGTCGACGCGTTCGGCGACCACGCCGAGGTGGCCTCGCGCGAGCTCGTCGAGCACGAGTTCGGCGTCAGGTTCGCTGTCCTCGACCAGCAGCAGGCGGATCGGCGCAGTCGGTACGCGCATTCAGTCGCCGGGCCTCGCCTCGTTCATGACCGCCCAGAACTGCCCGAGTGCGCGGACCGCGTCGAAGAACTGGTCGGCATCCACGGGCTTGACCACGTACGCATTCACGCCGAGGTCCCAGCTCGCGGCAAGATCGCGTTCCTCGCGCGACGAGGACAGGATCACCACCGGGATGCGCTTGAGCGCCTCGTCGGCGCGGATCGCGCGCAGCACCTCGATGCCGTCCATGCGCGGCATCTTGATGTCGAGCAGCACCACCACGGGGTTGCCTGGCGCGCGCGCGGCATGCGCGCCCTGCCGCCGCAGGTATTCCATCGCCTCGACGCCATCCTCGACATGCACGACCGGGTTCGCGAGGCGCGCGTCGCGCAGCGCGTCGACGGTCATCTCGGCGTCGGCTGGACTGTCTTCAACCAGCAGAACCGTCCGCAGTTCCTTCATCGGAGCTCCTCCTTCAATCCGTACGTTCGTGGCGCGGCAGCGAGAAATGGAACGTGGCGCCCTGCCCCGGCGCCGCCTCCGCCCAGGTCCTGCCGCCGTGGCGGGCGATGATACGGCGCACCGAGGCGAGGCCGATGCCGCTGCCCGGGAATTCCGATGCCTTGTGCAGGCGCTGGAACACGCCATACAGCTTCGCGGCATGGTTCATGTCGAATCCGACGCCATTGTCGGCCACGTGGAACACCCATCCGTCCGCATCCTCTTCGGCGCGGACCTCGATGCGGGCGCGCTCCGTGGAGGCGGTGTACTTGATCGCGTTGTCGAGCAGATTCTGCCATACGAGCTGGATCAGCGAGGCGTCCGCGATCACCACCGGCAGCGGCGCGATCCGCCACTCGATCCGACGGTCCTCGTGGGCGCTCATCAGCGTGCCCTGCACCTGTTCGACCAGCGACTGCATGTCCACCATCTGGGGGCGCATCGCATGCCGGCCAAGGCGCGAATAGCTGAGCAGGTCCTCGATCAGCGCCGACATCCTGCGCGCCGCGTCGTCGATGACATCGCAGTAGTGCAGGACGGTTTCGTCGGCGAACGGCTCGACCTTTGCCCGGAGCTTGCGCGCGAACCCCGCGATGTGGCGCAGGGGCGCACGCAAGTCGTGCGAGACCGAATACGAGAACGCCTCGAGCTCGCGATTTGAATCGGTCACTTGCGCGACCTTGCCCGCGAGCTGGCGGTTCAGGCGCAGGACCTGCTCCTCGCTGCGCTTGCGTGCGGTGATGTCGCTGATGGTGAGCAGCGTCTCGGCGACCAAGCTGTCGGCATCGTGCATCGGTCGCGCATTGATCACCAAGTGGCGCGCGCCGTCATCGTCGGCGACGAGCTGGCTGGTTTCGACGTCCCACAACTCGCGCCGTGAACGCGCGACATCACGCAGTCGCTGCAGCAGCGCCTGATCGGACCATCCGGGCAGGTCGGCAAGGTGCGCGGGCAGTTCGTTGCCGAGGCGGTAGAAGTCCATGAATGCCCGGTTGGCCTGGACCAGGGCCAGGTCCGCGCCGACCACCGCGATCGGCTCGCGCACGGTTTCCACGATCAGGCGTGCGCGCCCGACTGCTTCGCGCACGGCGGTCTCGGCGGCGATGCGGCGCGCAATGTGGCGTTCGGACACCCAGATCATCGTGCCGATCAGCAGCACCTGCAGCAGGGTCGCCGCGAGCGTCGCCCAGCGCGCGAACCAGAGCTGGTCGCGCGCATAGGCCGTACGCTCCACGACCAGCTCCGCCTCGCGCGCGAGCATGTCGGACTGGATGGATTCGAACGGGACGTCGGCGGCGGCAGCGACGAGGTCGCTCACGCCCGCGCCTTCGCCCGCGATCGCCCGATCGAATGCGGCCACCCGCTGCTCCAGCCGCTCGGCAAGCGTCGCGATGCGGACCTGCTGGTCCGGATTGTCCGCCGTCAACGTGCGCAGCACCTCGAGCTGGCGCGGATAGACCCGCCTAAATTCCTCGTACTGCGCGAGGGCGGGGGCGTCTCCAACCAGCTTGGCCGCGATCGCCTTGGACTTCATCTCGTGCAGCGTGGCCGAGAGTTCGTGCAGGGCCGAAGTGACGGAGTGGGTGTGCGCGACCATGCGCAACGCCTGCGCCGAGTCTTCGGACAGTTTCATGCGCACGAAATATGCGCTGAACACGATAAGAAGGAGGCTGGCAAGCATCAGCACCAGCCGCAGGTGGGCCTTGATCGACTTGCGCAAACGAACTCCTTCGCGGGGCGGGCGCTTTGTCCCACAAATCGCGCGCGTGGTCCACTGGCCGGCCCCGCGCCGATTCACGTGGCGTTAGAAAGGCCCTCAGCAGGCTCGAGCGTCCATATCGATCGAAGGGCGGCAGGCATGGCCATGGTGAGGTTCAGGATGACGGGTCCGGAGGCGGGCCTCGATGCGATGATGGGTGCGCTCAAGGGTGCCGACCGCGTCGATCGCGTCGAACAGGTGCGCGACCTCATGAACGACATGCGCGACGACTCGAGTTCGTCCGAACTCAGCGACGACGTCGGACGCAGCGATGCACGCGACATCGAGGTGCACGCGATGTCGAGCGAGGCCCCCGAACAGGTTCGCGCGACGATCGAGCGCATGGCGGTCGAACTCGGCATCGCGGTCGAGTACGTCGAGGAGTTTTGACCCGCGGCGGATGCGCGCATCGGACACGCCTTGCCGGGCCCGGCGAGGCGCGCGTATCGTGCGGCCATGGACACCGATGACGCCGCCGCGGCAGGCTTCATCCAGCCCGGCCCTGCGCTCGCCAACACGTTCGACGACGATCGCGTGCTGCGATCACACCTGCGGCGCGTACTGCCCGGCGAACTGTTCGCGGTCGCCACCGCCGACTATTCCGCACTCGGCGAACATGCGGCCGAGGCTTGGGAATCGGCGCGCGCGCGCACGCCCGAGGCACCGCGCCTCGTGCAGTGGGACGCGTGGGGCAACCACGTGGACCGCATCGAGACCACGCGAGTCTGGCAACAAGGGCCCGCGCTCGCCGCGCGGTTCGGACTGGTCGCCGCCGGCCACGAGGCGTCGAATGGCGCGCACGCGCGCGTCGACCAGTTCGCACGCGTGTACCTGCATCACGTCGCGAGCGAATTCTTCACCTGTCCGCTCGCGATGAGCGACGGCGCGGTGGCGGCGTTGAAGGCCTC
Source organism: Pseudomonadota bacterium (assembly GCA_023430685.1). Taxonomy (GTDB): domain Bacteria; phylum Pseudomonadota; class Gammaproteobacteria; order Xanthomonadales; family Rhodanobacteraceae; genus Dokdonella_A. Next base: position 15,036 of record JAEYZH010000020.1, read on the forward strand.
GGGCAACGCAGCGCTCTGCGCACGCGCTTTGCCGCGCCTGCTCTCGCGCGATCCGGCCCAGCTCTGGATCTCGGGCCAGTGGATGACCGAGACCGCGGGCGGCTCCGACGTCGGGCGCACCTCGACCGTCGCACGTCGCGATGGGCATGGCCGCTGGCGCCTGCATGGCCGCAAGTGGTTCACCTCGGCCGTGGTCGGCGAGATGGCGCTTGCGCTCGCGCGTCCCGAGGGCGCGGGTGACGGCGCCGACGCACTCGCCCTGTTCCTGGTCGAGACGCGCGATGCCGAGGGCCGCTGGAACGGCATCCGCGTCGATCGGCTCAAGGACAAGCTCGGCACGCGCGAGCTGCCGACCGCCGAGATCCATCTGGATGGCAGCCTCGCCGAGCCGGTCGGCGAGCTCGCACATGGCGTGCGCCAGGTCGTGCCGATGCTCACCATCACGCGCACCTGGAACGCGGTCTGCGCGCTCGCGACGATGCGGCGCTGCCTCGCGCTCGCGCTGGCGCATGCACGAGGTCGCGAGGCATTCGGACGTCCGCTCGCCCTCCAGCCGTTGCACCGCGCGACGCTGGCGGCGCTGCAGGCGGAATTCGAGGCCGCGTTCGAGCTCGTTTTCTTCGTCGTGGAACTGCTGGGCCGCGTCGAACACGGCGGCGGCGAGGCCGACCAAACCTTGCTGCGCGCGCTGACGCCGCTCGCGAAACTGTGGACGGGCAAGCTCGCGGTGCGCATCGCGTCGGAAACCTGCGAGGCCTTCGGCGGCGCCGGTTACGTCGAGGACACCGGCATCCCGCTGCTGCTGCGCGATGCGCAGGTCTATCCGATATGGGAGGGCACGACCAACGTGCTCGCGCTCGACACGTTGCGCGCACTGCGCGGCGACCGCATCGGGCACATCCTGCACGGCGCGGACGCCTTGCTCGTCGAAGCCGGCGGCGATGCGCATGGCATCGCCGCGGCGCTCGGCGCCGCGCGCGACCAGCTCGACGCGGTCGAACGGTCGCGCGACGAGATCGAATCGGTTGCACGCGGCATTGCGCTGACGCTCGCGCGCGGCTTCGCCGCGGCCCTGCTCGCGCGACATGCGCGCTGGACGCGCGAGCACGAGGGCAGCGCTCGGGCGGGCGCGGCGCTGTCGCTGTTCGCCGGGCACGGGATTTCACGACTGCGTGCACCCGCGATGGACGCTGTCGCGATGCTGGTCGACAATGACGGCCCCTGAGGCGCAGCCTCCGCCCTAACCGCGCAGGATCCGACCCGATGCAGCACCTGACCATCGTCACCACGGGTGGCACGATCGACAAGATCTACTTCGACGACAAGTCGACGTTCCAGATCGGCGAGCCCCAGATCGGAGACATCCTGGAGGCACTCGGCGTCGCCTTCACGTTCGAAGTGCTGCCGGTGCTGCGCAAGGACAGCCTGCACATGGACGACGGGGACCGCGCGCGCATCCGCGCCGCGATCGCGGACCAGCCGCATCGCCACGTGCTCGTCACGCACGGCACCGACACGATGGTCGAAACCGCGCAGGCGCTGGCGGGCATCGAAGGCAAGGTCGTGGTGCTGACCGGCGCCCTGAACCCGGCGCTGTTCAAGGGTTCGGACGCGGTGTTCAACATCGGTTGCGCGGTCGGCGCGGTACAGACCTTGCCCGACGGCGTCTACATCGCGATGAACGGCCGCATCTGGAATCCCGCCGCGGTGCGCAAGAACCGCGACGCGAACCGCTTCGAGGCGCACGGCTGACTGCCCGGTCGCAGCAGTCGCGGGACCTGCAACGCAAGCGTATCGCGAAGGCCTGAAATCATTCGCTTCTTCGCTTCCCGGCGTTCCGCTCCCGCCGATGCAAAAGGGCGGCCGGTTTGCGCCGGCCGCCCGAGGTCCAACTCCGAAGCTCGCGCGTCAGGTCACGGCGTGAAGCTGCCGACCAGGCTCACGCCCGAGAAACTCGAGTACGCACGCACGCGCACGTAGTACGTACCGGCCGCCGGCGCGGTCCACGAGCAGGTCTCGTTGTTGCCGCTGAGGTACGGGCGGCAGGTGAAGCTCGACGTGGTCGGGGCCGACCCGGTGCGGACGTAGAGGTCCGCGTCGCCGGTCCCGCCCGAGATCGCGATCGAGAGGTTGCTCGCGCCCGACGGCACCACCAGCGTGTACGTCTGCGACCAGTTGTTGGTCGTCGCCGAGAGTCCCGTCACCGGCACGCCGTTCTGCAGCACGGTACCGCCGCCGCCACCCGTGGAGTAGCTGCCGGTCAGGCTCATGCCGCTGAAGCTCGAGTACGCGTTGATCATCACGTAGTACGTACCGGCCTGCGCGGTCGTGATGTTGCAGGTTTCGGCGTTGCCCGAAGCCCACGAACGGCAGTCGTAGGTCGAGGTGGTCGGGTTGGATCCGAAGCGCACGTATAGGTCGCCGTCGCCGGAGCCGCCCGAGGTCACGAACCGGAGGTTCGTCGCGCCGGCCGGCACCACCATCGTGTAGTAGAGCTTGTTGCCGGTGGTGGCCGCGAGTCCCGTCACCGCGACGCCGTTCTGCAGCACCGTGCCGCCCCCGCCGCCGCTCACCGTCACCGACTGCGTGCGGGTGTTGGTCGCGCCGTCATCGTCGGTCACGGTCAGCGAGACCGTGTAGGTGCCGCCCGCCGCATAGGTGCGGCTCGGATTGGTCGCGGTCGAGGTGCCGCCGTCGCCGAAGCTCCACGACCGCGAGACGATGCTGCCGTCGCTGTCGCTCGAACTGTCGGTGAAGCTTGCGGTGAGCCCGCTCGTCGAATAGCTGAAATTCGCGACCGGCGCGGCATTGCCGCCACCACCGCCGACCGCGAGCAGCGTCGCTTCCGCGTTGATGATGCCCGCGCCGCAACCGCCCGAGCAGCTGCCAGGCAGCGCGCGTGCGTTCGCAGTGATCAGGTTCTTGACCTGGTCCGGCGTCAGCGACGGATTCAGCGAAAGCACCGCGGCCGCGAGCGCGGCGACGTGCGGAGCTGCCATCGAGGTGCCCGCGTAATACGCATAGGCCTCGGTCGTCGGCGTGGTGCTGCCGTTGTTGAGCGTCGACAGGATGTCGCCCGAGCCGCCGCTGCCGTCGCCACCCGGGGCCGACACGACGATCGTGCTGCCGTAGTTGGAATACGACGCGCGCGAGCCGGTCTTGGTCGTCGCCGCCACCGAGATCACGCCGCTGCAGTTCGCGGGCGAGGAGTTGCTGACGTTCTGGTTCTCGTTGCCGGCTGCGACGACGAACACCGAGCCGTTGTTGCGCGCGGTGTTGATCGCGGCCTGGAACGATCCGCAGGCGCCGCCGCCGCCGAGGCTGAGGTTGAGCACGCGGGCCGGATTCGTATTCGCGGGTACGCCGCTGACCGAGCCACCGGACGACCACACGATCGCGTCGACGATGTCGGCGACGGTACCACCGCACTTGCCGAGCACGCGCACCGGCACGACCTTCGCGCCGTAGGCCATGCTCGCGACGCCCTTGTTGTTGTTGGTGAGCGCGGCAACGGTGCCTGCGACATGGGTGCCATGCCAGCTCGAGCCAGAAGCCGGGTAACCGGCGCCGCACTCGTTGTTGCCGTACCAGTCGCCCTCGTCGGCCGGGTTGGAATCGCGGCCGTTGCCGTCACGCGCGGTCGTCGAGCTGCTGATGAAGTCGTAGCCGCCGACGATCTGCCCGGTGAGGTCGCTGTGCGTGGTGATGCCGGTGTCGACGACCGCGACCTTGATGCCGCTGCCGTTCGCGATGTCCCATGCGGCGGGCATGCGCACGCCGCCGACCGCGTCGGTCAGGTCCCACTGGTTGCCGAAGTTGGTGTCGTTCGGCGTCATCAATGCGCGCATCACGCGGTCGGGTTCCACGTACTCGACCGCGGCATTGCGCGCGAACGAGACCAGCACGTTGCGCTGCGTGTCGGCGTAGGAGGCGAAGCGTTGACGGTCACCCGCGACCTCGACGAGTTCCGCGCCGGTCGCGAGCGTGCGCACGTGCGAGACCGACAATCCGGTTTCGGCCGCCACGCGCGAGAAGTCGACGCTGCGCGCCGATTCATTCGAGCGTTCCGCGGTTCCTTCCGCATACGTCACGATGTAGCGCGTGTACTGGATCTGCTCCGAAACCGCCGCGAAATTCGCGCGGTCGGCGTAGGTGGCCAGGTCCGCGGCGCTGGCTGCCCCCGCAGCCTGCGCGACGGGAACGGCGCCGCACGCAACGATGGCGACCGCGAGCGCGGTGCGCCGCAACTTTCCTTGCGAAATCAATTTCACAGGTTCTACCCCCAGCATGTGGTTGGTCGAGCCGCCCTGCGGCGGCGTGTCGTGCGCATCCTTGCGCTGCCCGGCCGCTTCCGCGCCCGCCCGGCCCTCTCTCGGCCTGGCGGATTGGGGTTGCGACGGCACGGTGTGTTGCCCTCCGAAAACCGTGCCGCGGGCGCCTGCCCCGTGCGTCAATCCGCCACGGGAGCGCCGCACTGTACCAACAATTTCGGCAACCCGAGCGTGCGCGCCATCACGCAAGCGATTGATAACAATACGCTTTTCCTGAATGCATTGGTGCGGTGCGGCATCGTCAGAAAGTGACAAATTGCGGCACGTGCACGCTTTTCCGTGCGCAGGCGCACGGAAAATTTGTGCAATACGGAACGAAATCGCCGGGTGCCGCGGCGCCGGATTCAGCGGCGACGAGCGCCGCCGAGCGCGTGCACCTTGCGCGGCCGTCGAAGCCAGAGGATCACCGTCAGCACGAGCAGCAGGGGCGAGAGCCAGAACATCGTCTTGAGCCAGCGGTGCTGCGCGTTCCAGGTGTTGTTGAAGATCAGGTCCATCGCGACGGTCGAATCCGCATCGATGCGCTCGAAGCCGTCAGAGAGGGCAGCGACGAGGCGGCGCTCGCCGAACGCCTGCAGCGCCGGCACCGCGCCGTCGATCGGACCGCCGAGCGTGATGTAGGTCGCCGCGAGCGGCGCCTCCCTGCGCGCGGAACTCGCGATCGCGCCGCCGACGTCGGGCAGCAACGGCGCCGCACCCCAGACCAGCAGGTTGTAGAGCAGGCTCAGCAGGAACAGGACCAGCGCGATCACGTGCAGGTTGCGTTTCATCGGAGCGGCTCGTCGGTGGCGTGCGCCATCCTAGAACGAAAAATGCCGCGCCTGCACGCCACCAGGCGCCCGGTGCCGCAAGCCCGCCCGCAGGAGCGCCACGGGAGGCTTCCCGCTTGACGCGCGCAGCGGGGCGGACGCGGGGAGATGCGTCAGAGCATCCCGGTTTCGAGGCGCGCGGCTTCCGACATCATGGTCTGGTTCCACGGCGGATCGAACACGAGGTCGACATCGGCTTCGGCGACGGTCGGGATCATCTCGAGCTTGGTGCGCACGTCGTCGACGAGGATGTCGCCCATGCCGCAACCCGGCGCAGTCAGCGTCATGCGCACGTTGACCTTGCGCTGTCCGTCGGGCAGCGTCTCGAGGTCGCAGTCGTAGACGAGGCCGAGCTCGACGATGTCGATCGGGATCTCGGGATCGAAGCAGGTTCGCAGCTGCTGCCAGACCAGCTTCTCGACGTCCGCGTCGCCCGCGTCGTCCGCGAGTTCCAGCGGCGCCGGCGGCGACTTGCCGAGTGCATCCGCGTCGTTGCCGCTGATGCGGAACAGGTTGCCGTCGATGTAGACCGTGAAGCTGCCACCCAGCGCCTGCGTGATGTAGCCGACCTGGCCCGCGGGCAACGTCACCGCGTCACCCTGCGGCACCATCACGGCGTCGCAGTCGCGTTCGAGGCGGATCGGTTCGGAAGTCTGGCTGTAGCCCATTGCGGAGTTTCTTCGGCGAGGGTGCGTGCGGAACAGCGCATTATGCCGCGGCGCGGCCGCCCGGCGCAGTGGTTGGCGTCATGGTCGCGTGCGCCGCCCTTCCGATGTCGGGACGCAGCGTGTGCGCTTCAATGTCGGCGCGAGCCCGCGGCGCGGGACAGGCATCGGCCGAGCGCTCGCGCGGAATCCGCACGTCGATGCGTCAGGCGGGCAGCAGCCCGGTCTCGCGCAGGCAACGCCCGAGCAGGCGCATCGCCGCGTCGATGTCCGCGGGTGGAAGGCCCGCGTAACCGAGCACGAGTCCCGGTCGCGGCGGCGGCTTCAGGAAGTATGGCGCGACCGAGTAGAGGCCGAGCCCGCGCGTGCGCGCATGCGCGACGAGGCGCTCGCAATCGCCATGGTTGCCGCGCGTGAGCCATGCGGTCAGGTGCATGCCTGCGTTCGAGTCGACGACTTCGAGCGCGCCGCGCGCGTGCCGGGCGATGCCGGCGAGCATCGCGACGCGACGCGCGCGCAGCGTGAGCGCCGCACGGCGCAGGTGGCGTTCGAAGCCGCCGTCGACCATGAAGTTCGCGAGCGCCGCCTGCTCGAGCGCGTTGCAGCCGCGGTCCTCGAGCCATTTGGCCGCGACGAACGCATCGCGCACCGAAGCCGGCACCACCATGTAGCCGAGGCGCAGCGCCGGGAACAGCGCCTTGGAGAAACTTCCGATGTAGATCACGCGACCATCGCGATCGAGCGACTTCAGCGCAGCCAGCGGTCGGCCGCCATAACGGAACTCGCCGTCGTAGTCGTCCTCGATCAGCCATGCGCGGCCGCGCGCGGCCCATTCCAGCAATTCGAGCCGCCGCGGCAACGGCAGCAACGCGCCGGTCGGGAACTGGTGCGAAGGCGTCACGACCGCGAGGCGGGCGGATTCCGGCAGCGCGGAAGGCACCAGGCCTTCGGCATCGACGCGACAGCCCCGTGCATGTGCGCCATGCGCGGCGAATGCCTGGCTCGCGCCTCGATAGTGGGGATCCTCGAGCACGACCGTGTCGCCAGGCTCGAGCAGCACGCGCGCGGCGAGTGCGAATGCCTGCTGGGTGCCCGATACGACGAGTACGTCCTCGGGCGCCGCCGGTACGCCGCGCCGGCGCGCAAGGTAGTCGCAGATCGCGGTGCGCAGGCCCGAGAGGCCTTGCGCATCCGGATAGTCGAAGTCGACATGCTCGGCCGCGCGACTGACCTCGCGCCGCCACACGCTCGCGAGCAGCGGGTTCGCGAGCGGCAAACCGTACTGCAGGTTGTAGCGCAGGCCCGCATGCTGGTGCCCCGGAATTCGCCGGCCGTCGGTATTGGCCAGCGCGCGCCGCGCGAACGAGGACAGCGGCGCGACCAGCGTCTGCGCCGCGCGCTTCGGTGGTGCCGGATTGCCGACGTTCGCGACGAAACTGCCAGAACCCACTCGCCCGAGCAGGAATCCTTCCGCCTGCAGTTGCTCGTAGGCCGCAAGCACGGTGTTGCGCGAGATGTCGAGCTCGCGCGCGAGCGAACGGCTCGCGGGCAGGCGAGCGCCCGCGCTGACGCGACCGTCGAGGATCGCCGCCTTGAGCGCACGGATCAGCTGGGCATAGCGGGCACCCTGGCCATCGAGGTCGAGATACACGATTGGCACCACCAGAGTGATCAAATGTGGAACTGTATGGTACCAATACCGCGGCCGAGAATCCGCCTCCGCGCACCCTGCGCGCCGCAACCGACGCCGAGGCCCGAGATGACGACTCCCCCACCCCGCGTTGGCCGCCACCGCGTCGAACGCAGCAAGGCGCGTGCACGCTACGACCGCGGGAGCGTGCATGCGGTGCTGGATGCCGGCATGCTCGCGCACGTCGGGTTCTGCGTCGACGGGCAACCGTTCGTGATCCCGATGCTGTATGCGCGCGACGGCGACAGCCTGCTGCTGCACGGCTCGGTCGCGAGCCGGCTCATGCGCGGGCTGGGAGAAGGCATCGCGGCCTGCATCGCGGTCACGCACGTCGACGGGCTCGTGCTCGCGCGCTCGCATTTCGATCATTCGGTCAACTATCGCTCGGTGGTCGCGTTCGGCCGCGCGCGCGTGCTCGACGAAGCGGGCGCGAAGGCCGCGGCACTCGCGCGCTTCGTGGATGCACTGCTGCCGGGACGTTCCTCCGAATCGCGCGCGGCCGATGCGAGCGAACTCGGCGCGACCACGGTGCTGCTGTTCGAGATCGAGGACGCAAGCGCGAAGGTGCGCGAAGGCGGTGCGAAGGAAAACATCGCGGACCTCGGCATCCCCGCGTGGGCCGGCGTGCTGCCGATGCGGCAGGTGTACGGAACGCCGCGCGCCGAAGCCGATCTCGTCGAGGGCGTCGAGCTGCCACCCTCGGTACGCAACCTGCTGCAGCGCCACGGAGAACCCGCATGATCACCTACCACGACGACCGGCGTCCGGAGCGGGAACAGGCCCGCGAACTCTATCGCGCCTCGACACTCGGCCAGCGCCGGCCGATCGACGACGACGCCCGCTTCGAAGCGATGCTCGAACACGCCAATCTCATCGTCACCGCGTGGGACGGCGAACGCCTCCTCGGCATCTCGCGCAGCCTCACGGATTTCGCATGGACCACCTACCTCGCGGATCTCGCGGTGCGCGAGGATCACCAGCGTCGCGGCATCGGGCGCGAACTCATCCGGCGCACGCGCGCGGCCGCGCCGCAGGCCACGCTCGTGCTGCTCGCGGCGCCCGCAGCGGAGCGCTACTACCCGCGCATCGGGTTCACGCACATGCCCCAGGCCTGGATGCTGCGCGAGGGCGACACCCTGCTTTGAAGGCAAGCGCGGCATCTGGCGCGAAGGCCACCGCATCCGTTCGCATGAGCGCAGGCCGAGGTCCGCAGTCGAAGCGCCGGTTCGCGCGGTAGCCCTGCGCCGGGCGCTTCGACTCCGCGGCCTGCGGCCGCTGCGCTCGGCGCGAACGGAGGCGAACGGCGGGCTGCAGTTGCCGCACGCGGCACGGATGGCAACAACATCCGTTCGCCCTGAGCGCAGGCCGAAGGCCGGAGTCGAAGGGCCCGCTCGCCGCAGATGTCCGGTGCCCGGCGCTTCGACTCCGCGGCCTGCGGCCGCTGCGCTCAGCGCGAACGGAAGGGAACGGCCGCCTGCGACCGCTGCACTCGGCGTGAACGGAGGCGAACGGCGGGCTGCGGTTGCTGCACGCGGCACGGATGGCAACAACATCCGTTCGCCCTGAGCGCAGGCCGAAGGCCGGAGTCGAAGGGCCCGCTCGCCGCAGATGTCAGGTGCCGGGCGCTTCGACTCCGCGGCCTGCGGCCGCTGCGCTCAGCGCGAACGCAAGGGAACGGCCGCCTTCGACCGCTGAGCACGGCGAGCGGAAACCGACGTCGGCCACGCACTGCTGCGCCCGGCACGCGCGCTCGTTATCATCAAGGGTTCCCGCCGACGCGCCGAAGGAAGCCCACAGCATGACTCAGCCGCAGCGGCGCGGTCCCGCGATGCGCGAGCGCGCGATTGGCGTGGCGACGGCGGCGATGTGCGCGCTCGCGGGCGGCGCGATCTGGTGCCTGTTGTCGCTGTACCTGCGCAGCCCGCTCATGCTGTTCGCATTCGCGATCGCGATGCCGGTTGCCTGGGCGCTGCGCACGCACGGCTTCGCCGGTCGCACGACCGGGGCTGCGATCGCGATCGCCTGCGTACTGCTCGCCTCGACCTATGCCTGGTCGTTGCAGGCGATCGCGCGGATCGCCTCGATGCTCGGCCTGCCGATGCGCTCGACGATGAACCAGATGGGGCCCGCGATGGTGTTCGACGTGATGCGCGCCGGTGTCGACGGCTGGCCACTCGCGATCGCGGTCGCCGCGGCGATCGCGGCGGCGGCGTGGGTGCTTCGGCCTCGGCGCGTCGCGCACCGACCGCAGCACTGAACGCAATCAGGTCGCGTGCAGGCGCACCCAGTCCGCGTAGCGGTCCATCCATCCCTGCACGAACTTGCGCGTGCCTTCGTTCGCGATCCCGCCTTCGGCATCGAAGAACCCGTCCTTGACCTGCAGGAACACTTCCGGCTGCCCCATCGTCGGCGCATCGAGGTAGGCGAGCACGTTGCGCAGGTGCTGCTGCGCGAGCGCGCTGCCGATCGCGCCGATCGACGCACCGATGACGCCGGCGGGCTTGCCGGCCCATGCGTTCTGCCCATACGGCCGCGAGGCGTGGTCGATCGCGTTCTTTAGCACGCCCGGCATCGAGCGGTTGTACTCGGGCGTCACGAACACGAGTCCCTGCGCGTTCGCGATCGCATCCTTGAGGCGCTTGACCGGCGCGGACTGGTTCGCGTCGTCGTCCTGGTTGTACGGCGGAAGGTCGTCGATGCGCATCTGTTCGAACGCGAATCCGGCTGGCGCGAGCCCGGCCAAGGCGTCTGCGAGCTTGCGGTTGATCGAATCGCGGCGAAGGCTGCCGACGATGACGGCAATGCGGAAGTTGTCCATGGCAAGGTTCCTCGGTAGCGTGGACGGACGCGCATTGCGCGTCCGCAAGCCGCCGGCTGCGCCGGCGGGTCGGGCATCAGCCGACCGGTTCGCGCCAGCGCCGGTACCTGCGCACCAGCGCATTGGTCGAACCGTCGTGCTGCAACGCGGGCTCCTCTCGCGCGGCCAGTTCGGCCGCCATGCGCTTCGCGAGCACCTTGCCGAGTTCGACGCCCCACTGGTCGAACGCATCGATGCCCCAGATCGCGGCCTGGGTGAACACGCTGTGCTCGTACAGCGCGACCAGCGCGCCCAGCGCATGCGGCGTGAGGCGCGGCGCGAGCAGCGTGCTGCTCGGGCGGTCGCCTTCGAACACGCGATGCGGCACGAGCGCCTCGGGCACGCCGTCCGCACGCACGGCCGCCGCATCACGACCGAACGCGAGCGCCTCGCCCTGCGCGAGCATGTTGGCGACCAGCAGGTCGTGCTGCGCGATGCCGCCCGCGTCGACGATCGGATTGAGCGACTGGCAGAAGCCGATGAAATCGCAGGACGCGAGCCGCGTGCCCTGGTGCAGCAGCTGGAAGAACGAATGCTGCCCGTTGGTTCCGGGCTCGCCCCACCAGACCGCGCTCGTGTCGCATTCGACGCGACGCCCGTGCAGGTCGACCTGCTTGCCGTTGCTCTCCATCACGAGCTGCTGCAGGTAGGCCGGGAAGCGGTGCAAGTACTGGTCGTAGGGCAGCACCGCGTGCGTCGCTGCGCCGAGGAAGTTGGTGTTCCAGATGCCGATCAGGCCATGCAACGCCGGCAGGTTGCGATCGAACGGCGCGTCGCGGAAATGCACGTCCATCTCGCGAAAACCGGCCAGCAGTTCGCCGAAACGCGCGGGCCCGATCGCGAGCATCGTCGACAGGCCGATCGCGGAGCCCAGCGAATAGCGGCCGCCGACCCAGTCCCAGAAGCCGAACATGTTCGCGACGTCGATCCCGAACTTCGCGACTTCCGCCGCGTTGGTCGACACCGCGACGAAGTGGCGGGCGATCGCGCGCTCGTCCGCGAGCGCGGCGAGCAGCCATGCGCGCGCTGCGTGCGCGTTCGCGAGCGTTTCCTGCGTGGTGAACGTCTTGGAGCAGACGATGAACAGCGTCGCCGCGGGATCGAGCCCTCGCACGGCTTCGGTGAAATCGGTTGGATCGACGTTGGAGACGAAACGGAAGTCGATGTCGCGTACGGCGTAATGGCGCAGGGCCTCGTACGCCATCACCGGCCCGAGGTCGGAGCCGCCGATGCCGATCGAAACGACGTGGCGGATGCGGTCGCCGCGATGGCCGGTCCACGCGCCCTCGCGCACGCGCGTGCAGAAATCCGCCATGCGCGCGAGCACGCCGTGCACGTCGCCGACGACGTCATGGCCATCGACCTCGATGCGCTCGTCGCGCGGCGCACGCAAGGCGACGTGCAGCGCAGGTCGTGCTTCGGTGAGGTTGACCCGATCGCCGCGGAACATCGCGTCGATCGAGGCGCGCAGTCCGCGCGCGTCGGCGAGCGCGAGCAGCAGGCGCAGGGTTTCGGTGTCGATTCGCTGTTTGGAATGGTCGAACAGCCAGCCAGCCGCCTCGACCGAAAAAGCCGCTGCGCGGCCCGGATCATCCGCGAAGCGGTCGCGCAGGCTCACCCGCGCGGTCGCATCCCGATGCCGCGCGAGCGCCTGCCATTGCGCCAGCGCAACCGGACCGCCTCGCGGCGCCATCGCATCGTCGCCTGCCATCGGGTGCCTGCCTCCCGCTGATCCACCGCGATGCGATGCTCGCACCGCGCGCCTGAATGCGCGCATTCAGTGCCCGCCGCCGCCCTCGACCGCCTTGAGTTCGGCGATCAGGCTGTTCGCGGCTTCCTTGCCATCGGCGTACAGCATGCGCGTATTGTCCTGGTAGAACAGCGCGTTCTCGATGCCGGCGAAGCCGGTGCCCTTGCCGCGCTTGATCACGATCACCTGGCGCGCGTCGACGACGTCGAGGATCGGCATGCCGAAGATCGGCGAGGACTTGTCGGTCTTCGCGGCCGGGTTCACCACGTCGTTCGCGCCGATCACGATCGCGACGTCGCAGGTCTTGAATTCGGGATTGATGTCGTCCATGTCCGCGATCAGGTCGTAGGGCACGCCGGCTTCCGCGAGCAGCACGTTCATGTGCCCGGGCATGCGGCCCGCGACCGGATGGATCGCGAACTTCACTTCCTTGCCGGCCTTGATCAGCGCCTGCGAGAGTTCCCAGATCTTGTGCTGCGCCTGCGCGACCGCCATGCCGTAGCCCGGCACGAAGATGACCTTCTCGGCCATGTACAGCAGCGAGGCCGCGTCGGCCGCTTCGATCGGTTTTTGCGAACCCGCGATCGCCTCGCCGCTGCCGCCGCCACCGAAGTTCGAGAACAGCACGTTCGAGAGCGGGCGGTTCATCGCCTTCGCCATCAACTGGGTCAGGAAGGTACCCGCCGCGCCGACCACCATGCCTGCGACGATCAGCGCCTCGATGCCCATCGCATAGCCTTCGAACGCGACCGCGAGGCCGGTCAGCGCGTTGTAGAGCGAGATCACGACCGGCATGTCGGCACCGCCGATCGGCAGCGTCATCAACACGCCGAAGCTCAGCGCGAGCAGGAAGAACACCACGACCAGCGACGCGTCGAGCTTCCAGAACACGAGCGCGAGGCCCGCGAGCACCGCGGCCGCGAACACCGCGAAGTTCACGAACTGCTGGCCGCGGAACGTGAAACGCTTGTCCATGCGCCCGTCGAGCTTGGCCCACGCGATGATCGAGCCGGTCATCGAGATCGCGCCGATCAGCGCGCCGACGATCGCGAGCACCAGCGTCGACATCGCGGGTGCCGCGGCGCCGGGCTGGGTGAACTTGAGCAACTCGCCGGCGCCGATCGCGGCGGCCGAACCGCCGCCCATGCCGTTGAACAGCGCGACCATCTGCGGCATGTCGGTCATCGCGACGCGCTTGCCCCAAAGCCAGGTCGGCACGATGCCTAGCGCGAGCGCGGCGATGATCCAGCCGAGGTTGTGGCCGCGCGTGATCGCGAACGTGGCGAGCGTCGCGATGACCATGCCGATGCCGGCCTGCACGATGCCCTTGCGCGCCGTCACCGGCGAGGACATGCGCTTGATGCCGAGAATGAACAGCGCCGCGGCGAGCAGGTAGCTGGCCTTGGCGGCGTAGACGAGCAGCGTGTCGATGTCCATGGGCGGCTCAGTCCTTCTTCGCGTTCTTGCTCGACTTGAACATCTCGAGCATGCGTTCCGTCACCACGTAGCCACCGGCCGCGTTGCCGGCGCCGAGCACGACGCCGACGAAGCCGATCGCGATCGCGAGCGGCGACTCGGCATGCGCGAGCGCGATCATCGCGCCGACCAGCACGATGCCGTGCACGAAGTTCGAGCCCGACATCAGCGGCGTGTGCAGGATCACCGGCACGCGGCCGATGATCTCCTTGCCGGTGAACGCGGCGAGCATGAAGATGTAGAGCGCGAGGAATCCGTCGATCATGGGTTCACCTGGAATTCGCCCCTGGATTGCGTCATCCCGGCGAATGCCGGGGTCCAGTGTCTCCAGGGAGCGAACGACACTGGGTTCCGGCGTTCGCCGTGACGACGACTAGCTGCCCTCGACCATCTGTTTCGTCGGTTCGTGGCGGATCCCGCCCGCGTGCGTGAGGCACGTTTTCGCGATCAGTTCGTCATCCCAGTCGAGCACCAGCGCGCCATCCTTCAGGGACAGCTCGAGGAAGTTGTAGAGGTTGCGCGCATACATCTCGCTCGCATGCACCGGCGCACTCGCGGGAAGGTTTTCGGTGCCGATCACGCTGACCCCGTTCGCGCCGACGACGGTGCGGCCCGGTTCGGAGGATTCCACGTTTCCGCCGGTCTCGGCCGCGATGTCGACGATCACGGCGCCCGGCTTCATGCCCGAGAGCATGTCCGCGGAGATGATGCGCGGCGCCTTGCGACCCGGTACCGCGGCCGTCGTGACGACCACGTCGAAGCTCTTGAGCTGCTCCGCCAGCGCGCGCTGCTGCTGCGCGCGTTCTTCCGCGGTCAGTTCGCGCGCGTAGCCGCCGCTGCCAGCCGCGCTGACGCCGAGATCGAGGAATTTCGCACCGAGCGATTCGATCTGCTCCTTCGTCTCTGGCCGCACGTCGAAGCCTTCGACCTGCGCGCCGAGCCGGCGCGCGGTCGCGATCGCCTGCAGGCCGGCGACGCCGGCGCCGACGATCAGCACGCGGCTCGGCCGGATCGTGCCGGCCGCGGTGGTCAGCATCGGGAAGAACTTCGGCGCGGCCTGCGCAGCGAGCAGGACCGCCTTGTAGCCCGCGACCGCGGCCTGCGAGGACAGCACGTCCATCGCCTGCGCGCGCGTCGTGCGCGGAAGCAGTTCCATCGCGAACGCGGTGACGCGGCGGTCGCGCAGCGCTCGCGTGCGTTCGGGCGAGAGGTGCGGCTGCAGATGCCCGATCACGACCGCCCCTTCCTTGAGCGCCGCGATCTCCTCGAGGCTCGGCGGCTGCACCTTGAGCAGCACATCCGCGGCCGCCAGCGCGGAACGCGCATCGGCGAGCACCTCGCAGCCCGCGTAGGCCGCATCGGCGAAGAACGCCGATTCGCCCGCGCCCTGCGCGAGCACGACGGTCGCCCCGCGCGCCTTGAGCTTCTTCGCGACCTCGGGAGTCAGCGCGACGCGGCGTTCCCCTGCCACGCTCTCGCGCACCGCGGCTACGGTCGTCGCCATGCCAGCCCCTCGCTCCGGTCGGAATCCCGATGCTAGCTCAGGTGCGGCGATGCTGGCGAGCGCATGGCGTGCCGTGCCCGCGCAGGACCGCTATGCTTGCGCGATACCCGCACGCGTGCCCTGCCATGGAACCGATCGACATCGACCTGCGCCTTTCGGTGCCCGCGCTGCAGCTCGGCGAACCCGGCCCCGACGAGGCCGAGCTCGAGCGCCTGTTGCGCAGTGCCGTGCGCGTGCCCGACCACGGCAAGCTGGTGCCGTGGCGGTTGCTGCTCGTGCGCGGCGAGGCGCGTGCGCGGCTCGGCGAAGCACTGGCGGCGATCCACCAGCGCAACGATCCGCAGGTCGCGCCTGCGAAGATCGAGAAGAATCGCGAACGCTTCCGGCATGCGCCGCTGGTCGTGGTCGTCGTCGCCCGGATCGAGGACGACCACCCGAAGATCCCCGCGCAGGAGCAGCTGCTGTCGGCGGGATGCGTCGCCTACAACCTGCTGCTCGGCGCGCAGGCGCTCGGGTTCCGCGCGCAGTGGCTGACCGGATGGGCCGCCTACGACCGCGATGTCGCCGACCTGCTCGGGCTGGCCGCGAACGAACGCATCATCGGCTTCGTGCACGTCGGCAGCGCACGCGAAGCAGTCCCGGAGCGCGCGCGCCCCGACCTCGCCGACGTCGTCTCCGACTGGCGATGAGCGTCGCCCATCTCGTCGACGGCAGCCTGTATGTCTGCCGCGCCTGGTTCTCGCAGGCACCCGACGTCACCGACGCGGACGGCGCACCCGCGCATGCGGCGCACGGCTTCCTGCGCTTCCTGCTCGACCTCCTCGAACGCGCGCGCCCGACCCATCTGCTGGTCGCATTCGACGAATCACTGAACTCCTCGTTCCGCAACGAGATCTATCCCGACTACAAGGCGAACCGGCCGGCGGCGCCCGAAGACCTGCTGCGCCAGTTCGCCGCCTGCCGCGAGATCGCGCATGCGCTCGGCGCGACCGTGCTCGCGGACACGCGGTTCGAGGCCGACGACCTCATCGGCAGCGCGCTCGCCGAGTTGCGGCGCGAGGGTTTCCGCAGCGTGATCGTCTCGGCGGACAAGGACTTCGGCCAGCTCGTCGGTGACGGCGACGAACTCTGGGATTCGCCGCGCAACCTGAAGTGGGACGCCGCGGGCGTGAAGGGCCGGCTCGGCGTGCATCCGCACCAGGTGGCCGACTTCCTCGCGCTGACCGGCGACGCGGTCGACAACATCCCGGGCGTGCCCGGCATCGGCGCCAAGACCGCGGCCATCCTGCTCGCGCACTTCGGCACCCTCGAGGCGCTGCTCGAGCGCGCCGACGAGATCGCGTTCCTGCGCATGCGCGGCGCGGCGGCCGCGTCGCAAAGGCTGCGCGAACACGCGGCGCTCGCGCGGCTGTCGCGCGCGCTGACCGGCATCGCGCTCGATGCACCGGTGCCGGTCGGCGCCGACGCCTATCGACGGCGCGCGTTGCAGCAGGACGCGCTCGAGCCGCTGCTCGAGCGGCTGCGCATCGGACCGCTCACGCGCGCGCGCATCCGCGCGCTCGCCGGCTCCTGACGCGAACGCACACGCTCAGTCGCCAGTGACCGAGTTCGACCCGCCCTCGACGTTCGAGAAGCGGCCCTTGCCTGGCTTCGAGGTGCTGAGGGGTCCGCGCGCAGGCGCGGCCAGCTCGACGCCGCCTTCCTCCCATGCGAAGCGCAGGTTGCTGCGGTAGACCTTCACCGGCTCGAGTGTCGACGCATCCTTCGGCGAACCGTAGCTGTCGTACGCGTTCTTCTGGCTGTTGGCGACGAAGTAGAACTGGTCGCCCGCGACGGTGCCATAGGTCGGAAGCTCGAACTCGGGCTTGCCCGCATCGAGCGGCATCGCGCGCACCACGGCACGGCCGTCGTCGGACAGGTGCAATCGCATCACGCGCTTGGGCGACATGCGGTTCTCGATCGCGACGAGCGTGCCGTCGTACCAGTACAGGCCATCGACGCCACCCAGCACGAGGCGCGATACGTCGTAGGCGAGGTCGAATGCCTTGCCGGCCGCCAGGTCGACACCGAAGACGCCGAGCGTGTGGTCGGCGAAATAAAGGCGGCTGCGGTCGCCCGACAGCGCGAGGCCGCGCACGCTGGTGAGGCGCGGATTGGCGACCATCGGCTTGAGCGCGCCACCGTCGAGCTTGTAGATGATGTTGCGCAGTCCGTCCGCGGCGAATACGAGTCCGCCCGGGCCCGCCGCGATGCTCGACAGCGTGTTCGGCTGGTTGCCCGACTCGAGCAGGAACTTCTCCACGAGTTGCCCATCGGAAAGGCGGAACCGGAACACGCCTGCCTTGCCGAAGTCCTGCTGCGAGAAACCCTTGAAGTAGACCGAGGACGTGCTCGCGACATAGAGCGCGTCGTCCTCGGGAACGGCAGCCATCGCGTAGACGCTCCAGAGGCCGTTGCGCGCGTCCGGCGCGATGAACGGTTTCAGCCTGCCCTGCGCATCGGCGATCTGGATCGTGCCGTCGCGCACGCTGCCGACCAGAAGGCGCTCGCGTTTCGGATCCCAGGCCAGTGACTCGTACAGATGGTCGCCGCGCGGCAGCGTGAACGCGACCTTGCCTTCGCCGAACGGCGCGAGGCTCTTGCGGAGGCTGTCGACGATGAAGTCCCACGCTTCGGTGCCATGCACCTTCTCGAAGTTCGGATTGTCGCCGAGGTCGTAGCCATACCCCTGCTGTTGCATCCGGAGCAGCGTGTCGTAGGTCCTGGACTTGTCGCCTTGCACCGCGTACGCGGTCGCGAGCGCGAGCTTGATGTCGCCGACGTTCGGCTGCAGCACGATCAGGCGCTGCAGGGACCACACGAGCCGTTCGTGGTCGCCAGCGGCCTTGTAGGTCGCGGCGAGCTGGTAAAGCACCTCCGGCACGGTGACGCCCGAGATCTGCTGCTGGGTCAGCGTGGCCGGATCGAGTGCCGGCCGGCCGCCGCCCTGCGCGACGGGTTGCGCGGCCGCCGAATGGGCGGCGAGCGCGAATGCGAAACCGCATAGAATGCGCAGCAGGATCATCGAATTCACCTCGGGAGCTGGGGCGGACGTCCGCAGACCGGCAACGCGCTGAAAAAGTTCAGGAAAGCCGCCGACAATGACCGAAACGGAGACACTTTGCAACGGCAAGTGGCTGCGGCTCAAGCGCCGCGGACGCTGGGAGTACGCCGAGCGCACCAACCCGGGCGGAGGCGTCATGATCATCGCGGTCACGCCCGAGGACCGATTGCTGTTCGTCGAGCAGTACCGCCCGGCGATCGAGTGCATGACGATCGAGATGCCGGCCGGCCTCGTCGGCGACGTCGCGAGCAGCGTCGGCGAATCCGCCGTCGATGCCGCGCACCGCGAGCTGGTCGAGGAAACCGGCTATCGCGCAGGCCGCATCGAATTCCTGATGGAAGGTCCTACTTCGGCCGGCATGAGCAACGAGATCCTCGCATTCGTGCGCGCGCACGACCTCGTGCGCGTCGAAGCGGGCGGCGGGGATGAAACCGAGGAGATCACCGTGCACGAGGTTCCACGCAGCGAGGCCGCGCGCTGGCTGCTCGAGCGCATCCGCGCCGGTTACTCGATCGACCCGAAGATGTTCGCGGGCCTGTACATGCTCGAGAACGAGGCGCTGTTCGCGACCCGCATGTAGCAACCGGAATCCCTGCCGCAAATCCGCCGTTCGCCCTGGGCGCAGGCCGAAGCCCGGAGCGAAGGGCCATCCATCCGCGAACTGTTTCGCGAATGCGCTTCGACTCCGCGGCCGATGGCCGCTGCGCTCAGCGCGAACGGTTGGCCAGGTCGTCGAACGCGCACCCCGCCTCAATACATCACGGCCTTCCAGAGCAACAGCACGGCCATGGTCAGGATGACGCCCCAGGTCAGCACGGTGCCGACCATGCGGCCGAAACTGACGCCGGCCGAGCGCGACAGACCGATCGCATGCAGCACGCGACCGACGATCAGCAGCACGCCGAACACGTGCAGCCACAGCGGCGGCGTCTGGCCGAAGTCGAGCAGCAACAACAACAGCAGCGCGATCGGCAGGCTCTCGATCGCGTTGCCGTGCGCGCGGATGCGCCGCCCGAGTTCGTGGTCGCCGCCCGCGCCGATGCCGACTCCGCTGCGCCGACGCGCGAGCGAGACGCGCGCGGCGAGCACGAGCACGAGCAATGCCGCCAGCGCTGCGTAGATCCCGGTTACATGCATGGTGTCCTCCCCGTCCTCGAGCGCAATGACGTCAGCGTGCGACATCCGGCTCGAGCCGGTCGCCACGCTGCACACCGACCAGGCTGCGCTCGCCGGCCGGCACCACACGATAGCGCACGCGCAGGTCGCCTGCCGCAGGCGTAGCCGCGTCGCCGCTGCAGAGCGCGCCATCGCATTCGCGCAAGCTCGCCGCGAGGTTCGGCGGCAGCATCTCCGTGCGGACCGGATAGGCCGCCTCGGCGATGCCGGCAGCGGCCAATCCCGGATCGATGCGGTACGCCCCGAGCTTGAGCTCGCGCGCATCGAAGCGCGCGGTCGCGAACGGCATCGACGCGGGATTGGCATGGCCGCGCGGTTCGCGGAACGCATCGGAGCGGATAGGCTGCGTGGCCCAGTCGAGCCGGTAGCTGCAGGGCTCCGCCGAGCAGTCCTCGCACCACTGCAGCATCTCGACGTCGCGGATCAACGCGATCGCGTCGACGGCCTGGATGCCGAGCTCGGTGTCGTGCGGCGGTTGCGCGACCTCGATCCTGCCGCGCAGCGACACGCGACGTCCCTCGTTGGCCGGGTCGATCTGCGCGACGTCGACCGGTTCGACGTGCGCAGGCCCGCGGTCGCGCGCGCGCTGCTGCTGCCAGGCGAGCGCGGCGGCGGCCAGCAGGACCAGCGCCGCGACGACGCCGACGCGCGCGTTGCGGGTCACGCCGCGATGCCCTCGAGCTCGGCGCGTTCGTCGGCGGTGCCGAAACGCCCCTTCTCGTCGAGCGTCACGCGCGCCATCGCGCAACCGGTGTCGTGCGTGAAGAACAACTGCACGCCGCGCTCGAGCTTGTCTTCGAGGAACTCGCGTTTCTCGTCGATCAGCAGCTCCGGGTAGCGGTCGTAGCCCATCGTGATCGGCAGGTGCACCCAGGGTCGTCCCGGGATCAGGTCGGCGCAGAACACGACGCCGCCGCCATCGGTCACGATCTCCGACAGCATCAGGCCCGGCGTGTGCCCATTGGAGTAGCTGAAGCGCACGCCCATTCCGAGCGTCATCGAACGCGCGCCCTGCACGCGCTCGAGCCGACCCGATGCCTCGAGCAGCGGCTGCAGTTCGGCAATGAAGGAGGCGCGGTCGCGCGCGTGCGGCTGCAACGCACGCTGCCACGCCTCCTCGCCGACCACGTAGGTCGCATTCGGGAACAGCAGCGTGGCCGGCTCCTCGTCCTTCCACGCCGCGAGCAAGCCACCCGCGTGGTCGAAGTGCAGGTGCGAAATCACGACCGCGTCGATGTCCTCATGCGAGAAGCCGGCCGCGCGCAGGGAATCGAGCAGCACGTGCCGATCCTCGACCACGCCGTAGCGCTCGCGCAGCTTCGGCTCGAAGAATGCGCCGATGCCGGTCTCGAACAACACGTTCTTCCCGTCGAGCCCTTCGACGAGCAGGCAGCGGCATGCGAGCGGAATGCGGTTGTGTTCGTCCGGCTCGATCCAGCGCGCCCAGACCGCGCGCGGCGCGTTGCCGAACATCGCGCCGCCGTCGAGCTTCTGGGTATTGCCTTGGAGGGACCAGAGTTTCATTTCCGAGGTGCCGGGAATCGGGAATGGGGAATCGGGAACGCGAAACTGTGAAACCGAATCTTGCGGGATCGTGTCGTAACGATTCCCCAATACCGATTCCCTGTTCCCTGATTCATCGCACGATGCCGCTGCCCGAATCCCCGCGCGGGTCGGAAGCGGCCTGCAGTTCGCCGGTCCTGCGGTTCCAGCCGACGACGTTCATGAAACCCCAGCGGCGTTCGGATTCGCTGACGGCGTGACCCATCGCCTCGAGCGCCTTCACCTCTTCGGGCGAGAATGCGCCGGGTTCGGCCGAGATCACGTCGGGCAGGTACTGATGGTGGTAGCGCGGGCGCGCGACGAGCTCCTTCGGCGAGTCGCCATCGATGAATGCGAGCATGCCTTCGAGCACCATCGTGATGATGCGGCTGCCGCCCGGCGTGCCGATCACCGCGACGCGGTCGGCGTCCATCAGGAAGCTCGGCGTCAT
>JAEYZH010000031.1 GCA_023430685.1 Pseudomonadota bacterium
GGAGTGGTCTGCGCCTCAGGACGACCAACCCGACATACTGAACGGCCGCTGGGAGCTTAGCGCTGAACCGAAAGCTCGATATGGCCGCAAGGCTCCCCGGTACACCAAGCTTCGTATCCTTGGTGCGTTCGTCAATCGACGCTGCGAGGAGTACGTCGCGACACAGAAGGGCGACCGGGCCGCTCAGATTCACCACTGCGGCTGGTCATGAGACGGTGCGCGCCCACGCCGAACCCCTCGCTCGAGCGGACCGCCACGGGCAGAGCTGCCTAGCCCTTCCGGGGCCAGTCGTTTTATCGTCCCCTTCAGCGCCAGGCCGCTCCGCCGGTGCCGGCCCGCTCAGCTCAAACGTTAGGCGGCACAGTTGGATCGCGTCGACTTGGAGTGACAGCCATGAATTACGATCAAGCTCGCATAGACGACGCGGTTCTTGCTCTCCTCGCCGCTTTCAGCTCCGATGGTGGCCGAGCGTGGAAGGGCTTTGATTTTGACGTAATGGATCGCTTGCATGCGCAAGGGCTGATCGATGATCCGAAGAGCAAGTCCAAGTCGATCTGGCTATCGCCAGAGGGTCTTGAGCGAGGCCGCAAGAATGCGGAGCGGCTATTTGGTGGCTCTTCCGCAGACGCAGCCTGACATGGCGTTCAAGCGGACCATCACGTCGTCGTGGCGGCTTGACTCAGGTGTTGGGCCTGCTTGGACCGGTACCCTCATATGAAGTCCATCACCATCCGAGCCCTCGCGGATTTCCCCTCATTGCTCGAGGCGCACTACTCGGGCATCCCCACTGGCTTCAAACACTGGGCTCCGCTGTCCTGGGATGGCATACCCAGCGAGGAGCTGACCGCCATCGAGCAGGTTTGCCATATCAGGGATATCGAGATTCTCGGCTACCACGAGCGCTTCCGCAGAACGCTCAGCGAGCTCAATCCCTTGCTCGAATCGCTGGACACGGACGCACTGGCGCGAGATCGCTCGTATGCAAGCCAAAGCGCAGAAGCAGCGCTTTCCGAGTTCCGTGAAGCTCGGTCGAAAACACTGGCCGTTATCGCCCGCCTCTCGCCCGAACAGCTTCGCCGCACAGCGGAATTCGAAGGCTACGGGCAGTTGTCACTGCAAAGCCTGGTGCACTATCTCTGCAGCCACGACCAACAGCACTTGGCTGGCCTGCAGTGGCTTCTCGGCAAGATTGAGGCCACTCGTGCGTAGGTGCCGGCCTTGCCCTTCCATCGAAAGGACGCACCGGCAAGCCGGGTCGAGCCTCCCTTGTCAAACGTTGAGGCTGTAGTTCGCCATCGTCGCTGTCGATGCGTTCACGCATGCGCTGCGTGTGGGTGACGAAGGCTTTGCGCGTGAGCATCGCGACCTGGCGTAGGGGCGTGGTGCCGGGTTTGCGAAGGCATCGGGTTCGCAGCGTGCAGTCAGTGCATGCAGAAGCCATCGCGAGGAAGGGTCGGTTGCGGGCGCGTGTCCGCGGCAGGGGCAAGGATGACGGTCCATCCTGTGCAACGGTTCCGCCGCTGTCGGCCTGGACGGTCGCGACGACTGCCTGAACTGGGTGCAGGACGCGCTGCGGCGCGCGCCACGCCGTCCCGCCGCCACGCGCATGCACTATGCTGGGCGGATGCGCATCCACATCCTCGGCATTTGCGGCACCTTCATGGGCGGCATCGCGGCGCTCGCGCGCGAACTCGGGCACGAGGTCGAGGGCTCCGACGCGAACGTGTATCCGCCGATGTCGACGCAACTCGAGGCGCTCGGCATCACGCTGAAGCAGGGTTATCGCGCCGAGCACCTCGACCCGGCGCCCGACCTCGTGATCGTCGGCAACGCGCTCTCGCGCGGCAATCCCGCCATCGAGCACGTGCTCGACGCGCGACTGCCGTACGTGTCCGGCCCGCAGTGGCTCGGCGAAACGCTGCTCGCCCGCCGCCGCGTGCTCGCGGTCGCCGGCACCCACGGGAAGACCACCACCACCTCGCTGCTCGCGTGGATCCTCGAGGCGGCCGGTCGCGCGCCGGGATTCCTCGTCGGCGGCGTGCCCGCGAACTTCGGGGTGTCGGCGCGCGTGGAGGGCGCGACGTCCCTCACCCCACCATCGGCGTCCGCCGATGGTCCTCCCCTCTCCCGCTTCGCGGGCGAGGGGCGATCGTGGCAGCCTTCGGCTGCAGATTTCGTACTGGAAGCCGACGAATACGACACCGCGTTCTTCGACAAGCGGTCGAAGTTCGTGCACTACCGGCCGACGGTCGCGATCCTCAACAACCTCGAGTACGACCACGCGGACATCTTCCCCGATGTCGCGGCGATCCAGCGGCAGTTCCACCACCTCGTGCGGATCGTGCCGGGCAATGGCCGGCTCGTCGTGAACGCCGAGGACGAGCGTCTCGCCGAAGTGCTCGGCATGGGATGCTGGACGCCGGTCGAGCGCTTCGGCATCGACGCGGGCGACTGGCGTGCGCGCCTGACCTCGGCGGATGGCTCGTCGTTCGTCGTTTCGCACCTCGGGCGCGAGATCGGCGAAGCGCGCTGGGCGCTCTCGGGTCGCCACAACGTGATGAATGCGCTTGCCGCGATCGCCGCGGCCGCCGCGGTCGGCGTCGAGCCTGCGCTCGCGCTCGACGCGCTCGCGGGCTTCCGCAACGTCGCCAGGCGCATGGAGCGGATCGGCGTGCAGCGCGGCGTCGAGGTCTACGACGACTTCGCGCACCATCCGACCGCGATCGCGACGACGCTCGAAGGGCTGCGCGCGCGTGTCGGCGACGCGCGCATCCTCGTCGGCATGGAGCCGCGCTCGAACTCGATGCGCCTCGGCGCGCACGCGGACGAGCTCGCGCCGAGCCTGCGCGATGCGGATGCCGTGGTGTTCCTGCAGCGTCCCGAACTCGCCTGGGACGCGGAACGCGTGACCGCGGCCCTCGGCGGCCGCGGCCGCACGGCCGCGAGCGTCGATGCGATGCTCGCGCTGCTGCTGGCCGAGGCGCGCGAGGGTGACCATGTCGTATTCATGTCCAACGGCGGCTTCGAGAATGCGCCGCGACGGTTCCTGGCCGGGCTCGCCACCGACGCGTAGGAGCCCACCCTGTGGGCGATCCGCGCAGAAAACCGTGTGCGCGCAGGCGTGCGAATCGACGCGATCGCGCACAGGGTGCGCTCCTACGAGAATCGGCGGAGCCCACCCTGTGGGCGATCCGCGCAGGAAA
>JAEYZH010000036.1 GCA_023430685.1 Pseudomonadota bacterium
GGCCTACCTGCGCTACGGCGCGGGCAGCAAGCGCGGCGAGCGCGCCGAGCTCAGTCGGCCGGTTCGCGTCGGACTCGCGAACGAGCAGGGCTATCCGCACCACGGCACGGTCGACTTCATCGACAACCAGCTCGACCCCGCGACCGGCACGATCCATGCGCGCGCGATACTGCCGAACGCGGACCACGCACTGACCCCGGGCCTGTTCGCGCGCGTGCAGCTCGGCGCGGGCGAGGAAGGCGCCGCGGTACTCGTCGACGACAAGGCGGTGCTGACCGACCAGGACCGCAAGTTCGTGTACGTGCTCGGGCCCGAGAACAAGGCCTTGCGCAAGGACATCGTGCCGGGCCGCATCGTCGACGGACTGCGCGTGGTCGCCTCCGGCCTCGAGGCCGGCGACAAGGTCATCGTGAGCGGCCTGCAGAAGGTGTTCTTCCCCGGCATGCCGGTGCAGCCGAAGACCGTCGCGATGGACGGCGGGGCGCCGCTCCCCGGCGATGCGGCCGCGCCGGTCGCGATGAACTAGCCCGCCCGCATCCCGCACGCCACCGGCTGTCCCCGCAACGCGGGGGCGCTGGACCACTGCGGCCATCGTGCCGCCAAGGAAACCTGCCAATGGACTTCTCCAGATTCTTCATCGACCGGCCGATCTTCGCGGCGGTGCTGTCGATCGTGATCTTCGCCGCGGGCCTGATCTCGATCCCGCTGCTGCCGATCGGCGAGTACCCGGAAGTGGTGCCGCCTTCGGTCGTCGTGCGCACCGTCTACCCCGGCGCGAACCCGAAGGTGATCGCCGAGACCGTCGCGACGCCGCTTGAGGAGTCGATCCGCGGCGTCGAAGGCCTCATGTACATGAAGTCGGTCGCGAGCTCGGATGGCGTGCTTCAGACCACCGTGACGTTCAATCCCGACGTCGACGCGGACGAAGCGACCGTGCGCGTGCAGAACCGCGTGAGCCAGGCGCTCGCGCGCCTGCCCGAAGACGTGCGTCGCCAGGGCGTGACGACGCAGAAGCAGTCGCCGGTGTTCCTGATGGTCGTGCACCTGGTCTCGCCGACCGGCAAGTACGACACGCTGTACCTGCGCAACTACCTGCGCCTGCACGTGAAGGACCAGCTCGCGGGCATTCCCGGCGTCGGCGATGCGCAGCCGTTCGGCGGCGGCGACTACGCGATGCGGCTGTGGCTGGACCCGGGCAAGGTGGCCGCGCGCGGACTCACCGCCGGCGACGTCGTGCGCGCGGTGCGCGAACAGAACGTGCAGGTGTCCGCCGGCCAGCTGGGTGCGGAGCCGATGCCCTCCGGCAGCGACTTTCTCACGCTGATCAATGCGAGGGGACGCCTCGCGACACCCGAGGAATTCGGCAACATCGTGCTCGAGAGCGGAGCGGACGGCGAGATCGTGCGGCTCTCCGACGTCGCGCGCATCGAGCTCGCCGCGGGCGACTACACGATGCGCTCGCGTCTCGACGGCAAGAATGCGGCCGCGATCGGCATCTTCCAGGCGCCCGGCGCGAACGCGCTCGAGATCCGCGACGAGGTCATTCGCCGCATGGACACGATCGCGCAGTCGTTCCCGCCCGGCGTCGAGTACAAGTCGATCTACGACACCACGATCTTCGTGCGCGATTCGATCCGCTCGGTCATCACCACGCTGCTCGAGGCGACGCTGCTCGTGGTGCTCGTGGTGATCCTGTTCCTGCAGACCTGGCGCGCCTCGGTGATCCCGCTGATCGCTGTGCCGGTTTCGGTCGTCGGCACGTTCGCGGCGCTGCACCTGCTCGGCTTCTCGATCAACACGCTGACGCTGTTCGGACTCGTGCTCGCGATCGGCATCGTCGTCGACGATGCGATCGTGGTGGTCGAGAACGTCGAACGCCACATCGAGGAAGGTGCGAGCCCGCTCGAGGCCGCGCACCTTGCGATGAAGGAAGTCTCGGGCCCGATCATCGCGATCGCGCTGGTGCTGTGCGCGGTGTTCGTTCCGATGGCGTTCCTCAGCGGCGTGACCGGCCAGTTCTACAAGCAGTTCGCGGTCACGATCGCGATCTCCACGGTGATCTCGGCGATCAACTCCCTGACGCTGTCGCCGGCGCTGGCCGCGCGCCTGCTGAAGCCGCACGGCGCGGCCAAGGACGCGCCGACGCGCCTGATCGACCGCCTGTTCGGCTGGGTGTTCCGTCCGTTCAACCGGTTCTTCGCGACCAATGCGCATCGCTACCAGGCCGGCGTCGCGAAGGCGCTCGGGCGGCGCGGCGCGGTGTTCGCGGTGTACGCGGTGTTGTTGCTGTCGACCGGCCTCATGTTCCAGCTCGTGCCGCGCGGCTTCATCCCGGTGCAGGACAAGTCCTACATCATCGCGGGCGTGAAGATGCCCGAGGGCGCCTCGATCGAGCGCACCGACGCGGTGCTGAAGAAGATCGCGGCGATGGCGATGGACATCGAGGGCATCCAGAACGAGGTCGCGTTCCCGGGCCTGAATCCGCTGCAGTTCATCAACACGCCGAACTACGGCGTCACGTTCTTCAACCTGAAGCCGTTCGGCGAGCGTACGCGCAGTGCGGAGGAGATCAACGCCGAACTCGCCGCGAAGATCTCCGGCATCCAGGAAGGGTTCGCGTTTTCGCTGCTGCCACCACCGATCCAGGGCCTCGGCAATGGTTCGGGCTATTCGTTCTACATCGAGGACCGCGCGAACCTCGGCTATGGCGCGCTGCAGAGCGCGGTGCAGGCGTTCCAGGGCGCGGCCTCGCAGGTGCCGGGGCTCGGCTTCGCCAACAGCAGCTACCAGGCCAACGTGCCGCAGCTCGATGCCGAGGTCGATCGCACCAAGGCGAAGGCGCAGGGCGTGCCGTTGACCGAACTGTTCGACACACTGCAGACCTACCTGGGTTCGGCCTACGTCAACGACTTCAACATGTTCGGACGCACCTGGCAGGTGATCGCGCAGGCCGACGGTTCGTTCCGCGACAGCGTCGACGACATCGCGAACCTGCGCACGCGCAATGCGAGCGGTGAAATGGTGCCGGTCGGGAGCATGGTCGAGGTGCACCAGGGTTACGGTCCCGATCCGGTGATCCGGTACAACGGGCATGCCGCGGCCGACATCCTCGGCGAGGCGGATCCGCGCGTGCTCTCTTCCGCGCAGGCGATGGAGAAGATCGAGGAACTCGCAGCGTCGGTGCTGCCGAACGGCATGGCGATCGAATGGACCGATCTCAGCTATCAGCAGGCGACGCAGGGCAGGGCCGCGCTGGTCGTGTTCCCGCTCGCGGTGCTGCTCGCGTTCCTCGTGCTCGCGGCGCTGTACGAAAGCTGGACGCTGCCGCTCGCGGTGATCCTGATCGTGCCGATGTGCATGCTGTCCGCTCTGCTCGGCGTGTACCTGACCGGCGACAACAACGTGTTCGTGCAGGTCGGGCTCGTGGTGCTGATGGGCCTCGCATGCAAGAACGCGATCCTGATCGTCGAGTTCGCGCGCGAGCTCGAGATGCAGGGCCGCGGCATCGTCGAGGCCGCCCTCGAGGCTTGCCGGCTGCGCCTGCGCCCGATCGTGATGCCCTCGATCGCGTTCATCGCGGGCACGATCCCGCTGGTGTTCTCGCACGGCGCGGGCGCGGAAGTGCGATCGGCGACCGGCATCACGGTGTTCGGCGGCATGCTCGGCGTGACGTTGTTCGGCCTGTTCCTGACGCCGGTGTTCTACGTCGCGCTGCGCAAGCTGGTTTCGCGCGACGCCTCCGGACCGGCCGCGGCCGTCCGCCTGGAGACCGGCCATGCGTGAGCTCGACCCCGTTCGTCCCGAAACGCTCGCGCGGGATTCCGGCGATGGCGAAGCGCGCAAGCTGCCGCGTTCCGTGCGCGGCGCCACGCGCACGCTGCTCGGGCTTGCGCTGACCGCACTTGCCTCGACGCTCGCCGCGTGCATGGTCGGTCCCGACTACGTGCGCCCGGAGGCCGTCGCGCCCGCACGGTTCGCCCACGCACCCGTCGGCGCCGGTGCGGCCGCAGCCGCGCCCGCGGCCGATGACGCATTCTGGCGCAGCTTCGGCGATCCCTTGCTCGATCGCCTCGTGCAGGATGCGCTGGCCGCCAACCACGACCTGCGCATTGCGCTTGCGACGCGCGAACGTGCACAGGCGGCTTGGCGAGGTACCCGCTTCGATGCGCTGCCGGTGGTGACAGCCGGCGCCGACGCCGCCGACGCACGCGCGAGTGCCGACCAGCTACCCGGCGTCGAGCGCGACGCGCGCGATACCGAGCGCTACAGCGCCACGCTCGCGGCGAGCTGGGAGCTCGACCTGTTCGGGCGCATCCGGCGCGCGCTCGAAGCCGGGCATGCCGATGCCGATGCGGCCACCGCGGACCTCGCCGCGGCGCAGGTCGCGATCGCGGGCGAACTCGCGCGTACCTACTTCGAGCTGCGCGGGCTGCAGGAGCGCCTGCGCGTGGCGCACGCAAACGTGGACAACCAGCGCGAGACCCTGCGCCTCGTCGACGCGCGCTTCGAGGCGGGCGGCGCGAACGACTTCGACACCGCGCGGGCCCGCGCGCAGCTCGAGTCGACGCTTGCGATGATCCCCGCGCTGGAGGCGCAGGCCGCGTTCTCGATGCATCGCATCGCGGTGCTCGCGGGGCGCGCGCCCGACGCGCTGCTCGCGCAGTTGTCGGAGCCCGTGGCATTGCCCGCGCTGCCCGCGCGGATCGATGCGGGAACGCCGGGCGCACTGCTGCGCCGCCGACCGGACGTCGCGTCGGCGGAGCGTCGCCTGCATTCGGCGACCGCTCGCATCGGCATCGCGACCGCCGACCTGTTCCCGCGATTCACGCTCGGCGGGCTGCTCGGGACCCAGGCGGTGGACGCCTCGGCGCTGTTCGCGCGCGAGAGCGAAACCCGCCTCGTCGCGCTCGGCATCGACTGGTCGTTCCTCGACGTCGGGCACGTACGCGCGCGCATCGCGGCCAGCGAGGCGGATGCATCCGCGGCGCTCGCGCGCTATGAGCAGTCGGTGCTGCTCGCGCTCGAGGACATCGAAAATGCGCTCGTGCGTTATGCACGCGCGCGCAGCGAGGATGCGCATCTCGAGCGCGCGGCGGCCGACAGCGAACGCGCGGCGGGGCTCGCGCGCGTTCGGTTCGAGGCCGGCGCGACCGGCTTGTTCGAGGTACTCGACGCCGAACGCACGCGCCTGCAGGCGCAGGACGCCTACGCCGCCGCGCGCACGCGCAGCGCCACCGGCGCGGTCGCGCTGTTCCGCGCGCTTGCCGGGGGCTGGCCCGCGCAGATCCCGAACCGCGAGGGCATCGCCGCCGCGCGATAGGCACGCGGGGCATTGGCGGCTCGGCCGCGACCGTCGCGTCGAAGCTTGCCGCATCGCCGATGATGCAGCGTCGCAAGGCCGCGGCCGCTCCCGCATCACGCGACGGCGGCCCGCTCCCGCGAACACTGCAAGCGCGGGCAGCGGCTGGAATAGTGTTGCATGGGGCAAGGACGCTACGCTGCGGGGGTGCCCACGTCCTCCACATCCCGGCGCCGCCTGCACAGCCTGTTCATCGGGCTGATGCTCGCGGTCCTCCTGCTGAAGCCGGTGCTCTCGCTCGACTGCTTCTGCGCCGATATGGGCCATCGCGACACGGTGGCTTCGGCCGTGGCCGGCGGAGACGATTGCTGCCCGGGCCAGGATTGCCACGACTGCTGCGCGCACGTGACCGCGGTCGTCGCCCCGGTGCGGCTGCTGCCGCTGTCGACCGCGGGGGCGCAGGCGTCGGTTGCAGCCGTTTCATCGCATCGCGCACGCCCGCCTCTCGGCGTGTTCCGTCCTCCGATCGCAGGCTGATCGTTCCGCGGCCGGCGTCGTGCCGCCCCTGTTCCTGAAGCGATCGGAGACTTTCCATGTGGTTGCGCCTGGCGGCCTCGGCCGCGCTGGCGTCGGCGACGTGCACGCACGTGCACGCGCAGGCGCCGCTTTTCACACTCGACGATGCATTCGCGCGCGTCGCTGAATCCCATCCCGACCTGCGCCTGTTCGATGCGCGCGGCGATGTCCTGCAGGCCGAACGCGATGCATCGGCTTTGCGCCCCGCGATGGTCGCCGGTGCGACCGTCGAGAACATCCTCGGCACCGGCGATGCCCACGGCTTGCGGGGCGCCGAGATCAGCCTGACCCTCGCATCCGTGCTCGAACGTGGCGGCAAGCTCGACGCGCGTCGCACCCTTGCGCAGAGCCGCGTCGACGCTTTGGCGGTCGAGCGCGAGGCGAGGCGCCTCGACCTCCTGGCCGAGGTCGCGCGCCGCTATCTCGCGGTCGTCGCCGCGCAGCATCAGGTGGAGATTGCGCGCCTCGACGCCTCGCAACGCCTGCGCACCGTCGAAGCCGCGGCCCGGCGGCTGCGTGCGGGTGCCTCGCCGGAATCGGTGGTGCTGGCAGCGCAGGCGGCACAGGCGCGCGCCGAACTCGATGTCGCGCGCGCGACACAGCGCGCCGCCAGCTCGCGCCAGCACCTCGCTGCGCTGTGGGGCGAACGCGCGCCGACGTTCGGGGATGTCGCGGGGGATCCATTGCGGCTGCCTTCGTTGCCCGCGTTCGCGCAACTCGCGCAATGGCTGGAGCGAACGCCGGAGATCGCCCGGTTCGCCGGCGAACAACGCATCCGCGAGGCGCGCCTGCAACTCGCGCGTTCGGCCGCGACGCCGGACCTGGATTGGCAAGTGGGCGTGCGTCGGCTGGAGGCCAGCGATGACTTCGCACTGATCGGCAGCATCTCGATCCCGCTCGGCGCATCGCGGCGCGCCGAGCCCGGCGTCCGCATCGCGCAGGCGGAGCTTTCGGCGCTGGAGATCGAACGCGAAGCGAAGGGAATCTCGCTGTATGCAACGCTGGTGGAGGCCGAGGGCCGATACCGCGTCGCGCAACTCGAAGCGGGGCGCCTGCAGGCCGACGTGCTGCCACGGCTCGCGGACGCGGAAGCCGCCGCGGCGCGCGCCTACCGCGCGGGCGCGACGAGCTATCTCGAATGGGCGCAGCTCCTGTCCGAACACACCGCAGCGCGCCGGCAACAGCTCGACGCAGCGCTCGATGCGCAACGCGCCCTCGTGGAAATACAGCGACTCACAGGCCAGGCGTTCGTCGCCGACGATGGAGTGCCCTCTGACGTGGACGTCCTGCCATGAAGCCGTGCATCCTGTCGATCGCCCTCGCGTCGTGCCTGGCGCTCGCCGGCTGCAGCGAGCAACCCGGCGGAAATTCCCACGATCACGGTCACGACGATGCCGGGGCAGACGCCCACGGCCATGCGCAGGCGGATGTTGTGCGCAAGGGCGAGCATGGCGGTCGCTGGCTCGAGCAGGAGGGCCGTGCGGTGGAACTCGCGATCGCCGAGGACGGCACGCCGCCGAAGTACCAGGCCTGGCTGTATCGGGCAGGCAAGCCGCTGCCAGCGGACGCGGGCAAGGTCGAGGTGCGACTCGTGCGCCTCGGCGACATCGCCGAGAACCACGTGCTCACCCCCCGCGCCGATGGCAGCCTGCTCGCCGGCACCGTCGTCGGCGAGCCGCATTCGTTCGATGTCGAGGTGCTCGCGGACATCGATGGCAAGGCGTTGCGCTGGACCTTCGAGAGCTATGAGGGGCGTACGCGGATCGCGCCGCAGATCGCCGAGGCATCCGGCATCCGCGTGCAGGTCGCGGGGCCCGGCGTCGTCGCGGACGAACACGAGGTGCAGGGCCTGCTGACGCCGGTCGAAGGAAGCGCGGCCAAGGTGGCGGCGCGTTTCCCGGGTCCGATCCGCACGCTCGTCGCGAACGTCGGCGACCACGTCCGCGCGGGGCAGGTGCTGGCGACCATCGAGAGCAACCTCAGCCTCAGCGCGTACGCGATTGCCGCGCCGATCGGCGGCGTGGTGCTCGCGCGCACGGCGTCGGTCGGCGCGCTCGCTGCCGAAGGGGCGCCGCTGTTCGAGATCGCCGACCTGTCTTCGCTGTGGGTCGACCTGCACATCTTCGGCGCGGACGCCGAGCACATACGCGCCGGCGTGCCCGTGACGGTAACGCGGCTCAGCGACGGCGCCAGCGTCGAGACCACGCTCGACCGCGTGTTGCCGGGGATGGCGACCGCGAGCCAGAGCACGGTCGCGCGCGCGACCATCGCGAACGGCGACGGCCTGTGGCGGCCGGGCTCGGCCGTCAAGGCGCGCATCACGGTCGAGCGGCAGCCGGCGGCGCTGGTCGTGCCGTTGTCCGCGCTGCAGAGGTTCCGCGATTGGGACGCGGTGTTCGTCCGCGTCGGCGACACCTACGAGGTTCGTCCGGTCGAACTCGGCAAGCGCGACGGCCAGCGGGTCGAGATCCTCTCCGGCATCGAGCCCGGCGATTCCGTGGTGACCGAGCAGAGCTACCTGGTGAAGGCGGACATCGAGAAGTCCGGCGCCTCGCATGACCACTGAACGCCCTGTCGTGCTCGAAAAGGTGGTCCGCTTCGCGGTCGCGCAGCGCTGGCTGATGCTCGCGCTCACGCTGGCGTTGCTCGCGCTCGGCGCCTGGAGCTTCGCGCGCTTGCCGATCGACGCGACGCCGGACATCACGAATGTCCAGGTGCAGATCAATACCGTGACAGCCGGTTACTCGCCGCTGGAGTCGGAACAGCGCGTGACGTTTCCGATCGAGACCGCGATGGCCGGCCTGCCCGGGCTCGACTACAGCCGCTCGATCTCGCGGTACGGCCTTTCGCAGGTGACGGTCGCGTTCCAGGACGGCACCGACCTGTACTTCGCACGCCAGCAGGTCGGCGAGCGCCTGCAGCAGGTGAGATCGCAATTGCCGGCCGGGATCGAGCCGCAGATCGGACCGATCGCGACCGGACTCGGCGAGATCTTCATGTACACGGTCGACGCACGTCCCGAGGCGCGCCGCCAGGACGGCGCGCCGTGGACGGCGACCGACCTGCGCACCCTGCAGGACTGGGTGGTCCGCCCGCAGTTGCGCAACACGCCCGGCGTGACCGAGGTCAACACGATCGGGGGATTCGCGCGGCAGGTCCACATCACGCCGGACCCGATGAAACTCGTCGCGCTCGGCTTCACCCTGCACGACGTCGTCGAAGCGGTGGCCGCGAACAACCAGAACGTCGGCGCGGGCTACATCGAGCGCAATGGCCAGCAGTTCCTCGTGCGCGTGCCGGGGCAGGTCGCCGGACTCGACGCGATCGGCGACATCGTGCTCGACCGCCGTGAAGGCGTTCCAATCCGCGTGCGCGACGTCGCCGACGTCGGCGAAGGCGCCGAGCTGCGCACCGGTGCGGCGACC
Source organism: Pseudomonadota bacterium (assembly GCA_023430685.1). Taxonomy (GTDB): domain Bacteria; phylum Pseudomonadota; class Gammaproteobacteria; order Xanthomonadales; family Rhodanobacteraceae; genus Dokdonella_A. Next base: position 9,301 of record JAEYZH010000036.1, read on the forward strand.
CAGGACGGGCGCGAAGTCGTGCTCGGCACCGTGTTCATGCTGGTCGGCGCGAACAGCCGCGAAGTGGCGCAAGCGGCGGCCGCGCGACTGGAGGCGGCGAACCGCAGCCTGCCGCCCGGGGTGGAGGCGCACGCGGTCTACGATCGCACCGCACTCGTCGATCGCACGATCCGCACCGTCTCGAAGAACCTGCTCGAGGGCGCCTTGCTCGTCGTCGTGGTGCTGTTCGCACTGCTCGGCAACTTTCGCGCGGCGCTGGTGACCGCGGCGGTGATTCCGCTGTCGATGCTGTTCACGGTGGCCGGCATGGTGCGCGGCGGGGTGTCCGGCAACCTGATGAGCCTGGGCGCGCTCGACTTCGGCCTGATCGTCGATGGCGCGGTGATCATCATCGAGAACTGCCTGCGCCGTTTCGGCCAGCTCCAGCACCGGCTCGGGCGCGTATTGACGCGCGAGGAGCGCTTCGAGGCGACGGCCGTGGCCACCGCCGAAGTGATACGCCCGAGCCTGTTCGGCCTCGGCATCATCGCCGCCGTGTACCTGCCGATCTTCGCGCTCACCGGCATCGAAGGGAAGATGTTCCACCCGATGGCGATCACGGTCGTGCTCGCGCTCACGGGTGCGATGCTGCTGTCGCTGACCTTCGTGCCGGCGGCGATCGCGTTGTTCCTCGGTGGCCGCGTCGACGAGAATGAAAACCGGTCGATGCGATGGGCGCGTCGTCGCTACGAGCCCTTGCTGGCGTGGTCGCTGCGGCGGCCCTTCGTGGTCATGGCGGGCGCGCTGGCCCTGGTGGTGTTCTCCGGCATCCTGGCCATGCGTCTCGGAACCGAATTCATCCCGAATCTCGATGAAGGCGACGTCGCCATGCATGCGCTGCGCATCCCCGGCACGAGCCTCGACCAGGCGGTGAGGATGCAGGCCACGCTGGAGTCGCGCATCCGGCAGTTCCCCGAAGTGCTGCGTGTGTTCAGCAAGCTCGGCACCGCGGAAGTCGCGACAGATCCGATGCCGCCGTCGGTCGCGGACACCTTCATCATGATGAAGGCGCGCGTGCAATGGCCCGACCCGCGCAAGCCGCGCGTCCGCCTGGTGGCGGAGATCGAGGCTGCGGTGAAGCAGTTGCCCGGCAACAACTACGAGTTCACCCAACCGATCCAGATGCGCATGAACGAGCTGGTCTCCGGCGTGCGCGCGGACGTCGCGATCAAGTTGTACGGCGACGACCTCGATACCCTGGTCGATGTCGGCACGCGCATCGAAGCGGTGGCGAAATCCGTGCGCGGTGCGGCGGACGTGAAGCTCGAGCAGGCGACCGGCCTGCCGATGCTCGTCGTGACGCCGGATCGACAGGCACTGGCACGGTACGGCCTCAACCCCGGCGTGGTGCAGGACACGGTCGCGACAGCGATCGGAGGCGAGGTGGCGGGGCAGTTGTTCGAAGGCGATCGACGTTTCGACATCGTGGTGCGCCTGCCCGAACGATTGCGCCAGGATCCGGCCGCGCTCGCCGATCTGCCCGTTCCGCTCGGCGGTGGCGACAACGCCGACGAATCCAGCCGGATCGCGGGCTGGTCGGCCGGTGCGCCGCGCACGGTGCCGTTGCGCGAGCTCGCGCGGATCGAAACGCAGCAGGGGCCGAACCAGGTCAATCGCGAGAACGGCAAGCGCCGCGTGGTGGTCACCGCGAACGTGCGCGGGCGCGACCTGGGTGGCTTCGTCGCCGAACTGCAGCGGCAGGTCGGCGACGATGTCGCGGTGCCGAGCGGCTACTGGATCGAGTACGGCGGCACGTTCGAACAGCTGATCTCGGCAGGGACGCGGCTTTCACTGGTGGTGCCGCTGGCGTTGGCCATCATCTTCGCGTTGCTGCTCATGGCTTTCGGCTCGGCCAGGGACGCGCTGATCGTGTTCAGCGGCGTGCCGCTCGCGCTGACCGGCGGCGTGGGCGCACTCGCACTCCGCGGCATCCCGCTGTCGATTTCCGCAGGCGTCGGCTTCATCGCGCTGTCGGGCGTCGCGGTGCTCAATGGCCTCGTGATGATCGCGTTCATCCGCCGGCTGCGCCTCGATGGCGTGCCGCTCGCGGGCGCGATCGTCGAGGGAGCGCTGGGCCGATTGCGGCCGGTGCTGATGACCGCGCTGGTGGCGTCGCTCGGCTTCCTGCCGATGGCGTTCAATGTCGGCGCGGGTTCGGAAGTGCAGCGCCCGCTCGCGACGGTCGTGATCGGCGGCATCGTGTCGTCGACCCTGCTGACCCTGCTCGTGCTGCCGGCCCTGTATCGTTGGATGCACCGCGACGCGGCGACTGGCGCGGCGCCGCGGGCGGCCATGGGGAGCTCCGTTGCATGACCTACCTGGTGATCTGCACCGTCGCGCTGCTCGCGTCGGGCCTGACGTTCTTCTCGGGTTTCGGCCTCGGCACGCTGCTGCTGCCCGCGTTCGCGTTGTTCTTTCCGATCGAACAGGCGATCGCGATGACCGCGGTCGTGCACATGCTCAATGGACTCTTCAAGTTCGCGCTCGTGGGGCGACACGCGGATCGTGGCGTCGTGCTGCGCTTCGGCGTGCCTGCGATCCTCGCGGCATTCCTCGGCGCGTGGGTGCTGTCCGGGCTCACCGGGATGGCGCCGCTGCATCGCTACCAGGCGTTCGGCCGGATGCTCGAGGTCGAGCCCGTGAAGCTCGCGGTCGGCATGCTGCTGCTGCTGTTCGCGCTGGTCGAACTCGTGCCGCGCTGGCGCGACCTCTCGTTCGGGCCGCGCTGGATGCCGCTCGGCGGCGCATTGAGCGGATTCTTCGGCGGCCTCGCGGGCATGCAGGGCGCGCTGCGCTCGGCGTTCCTCGCGCGCGCGGGTCTTTCGAAGGAAGCCTTCATCGCGAGCGGCGTCACGATTGCGCTGCTGATCGATTTCTCGCGACTGGGCGTGTACGCCAGGGCGATGGCCGGCGCGCGTGCGCAGCTGGACTACGCGCTGCTCGCGGCCGCGGTGCTGAGTGCGTTCGCCGGCGCGTGGCTCGGCAACCGGCACCTGCGCAAGGTCACGATGCCGGGCATCCAGAAGATCGTCGCGGCATCGCTGTTCGTGGTCGCGCTCGCGCTCGGCTTCGGCGTGATCTGAAAAGCCGCCGGCTGCGCTACTTCGGCGCGAGTCGGATCGCGCCGTCAATGCGGATCGTCTCGCCGTTGAGGTAGCGGTTCCGCAGGATGAACGCGACGGTATCGGCGTATTCCGCGGGCTGGCCAAGGCGAGACGGGTAGGGCACCTGCGCGCAGAGCGACTGGTACACCTGCTCGGGCATGCCGTCGACCATCGGCGTGTGGAACACACCGGGTGCGATCGTCATCACGCGCACGCCGATGCGCGCGAACTCGCGCGCCATCGGCAGCGTCATCGCGACCACGCCACCCTTGGACGCGGAGTACGCGGCCTGGCCGATCTGTCCCTCGTAGGCCGCGATCGACGCGGTATTGACGATCACGCCGCGCTCGCCGTCCTCGCCCGGGCTGTTGTGCTGCATCAGGTCCGCCGCGGCCTTGGCGACATTGAAGCTGCCGATCAGGTTGACGGTGACGGTGGTCGCGAAGTTCGACAGCGCCATCGGTCCTTCCTTGCCGAGCACGCGGCCCGCGCCGAGGATGCCGGCGCAGCTGACCACGACGTTGAGGCCGCCGAGCGCGGACTGCGCGTCCTTCAGCGCCGCGGCAACGCCGGCTTCGCTGGTCACGTCGGTGCGGAAATAGCGGTGGTCGGCGCCGAGTTCGCGCGCCGCGGCATTGCCCTTGTCGTCGTTGACATCGAGCAGCGCGACGCGCGCACCGTTCGCCGCGAGATGCCTGGCGACCGCAAAGCCGAGCCCGGAGGCGCCGCCGGTGATGACGGCCTTGACCTGATCGAGTTGCATTCGGTGAATCCGTTGGGAGGCGGGACGCGGATTCTAGCAGCGCGCCCCGTCGATACCGCTCGTGCGCAACGCAGGGCGCATTACAGCGTGCGCAGGTAGAAGCGGTTGCAGCCGTGGTGACCGGTCGCCCCGAGCGCGCCCGAGATGCGCTCGAAGCCGTGCGCGCGATACAGCGCCTGCGCGGCATCCATGCCGGTCAGGGTCTCGAGGTAGCAGCGACGGAAGCCGAGCGCGCGCGCGACCTCGAGGCAGTGCGCGATCAGCGCATGGCCCGCACCGCGCCCGCGCAGTTCGGGCAGGAAATACATCTTGCGCAGCTCGCAGGTGTCCGCCTCGCCGCCCGCGAGCGGCGCGACGCCGCCGCCGCCGAGCACGCGACCCTCGGACTCGACCACGAAGTACGCGTGGCCGGCGCCCGAGTACGCCGCGCACATCGCGATGACCTCCGCGTCGTGGATCGCGAAACCCGCGCCGCCCGCGCCGAATTCGGGCATCACCGCACGGATGATCCCGGCGACCGCGGGATCATCGCGCGGCTCGATCGGACGGATCAGGAAATCCTTGCCGGCCTCGTCCATCGTCAGCCTACGCTGCGGCGGAAATCGAGGTCGTAGCGCGCGCCACCGGTCAGCGCGTGCAGGCGCAGGTTGGTGATGCGGATCGGTGCGCCCGGCGCGAGATCGGCTACGTTCGATTCGGCCATCTCGGCCGGATCGATCATCGTGACGCCACCGAAGCCGACGACCTCGAGCACGTTGTCGGGACCGATCACGGCGGCGGTCGCGGCGTCGAGCCCGAGTCCGAGCGCGAACGGATTCAGCGCGAGCGCCGCGAGCAGCCGTCCGAGCCGGTCGCTCGCATGGCCGCCCTGGTCGACCACGACGCGGTTGGTGAGGCCGAGGCCAGGCGCGAGGTTTGCGCCGCCGGTGCGCGGCGTCGCGCCTTCGCCGCCGTGCGCGAGCATGTGCTCGCACAGCAGCGCAGCGCCCGCGCCACAGCCCGCGATCGCCATGCCTTCGGCGTTGCGCCGGCGCAGCGCGCGCGCGAGCTGGGTGCCACCGAGCAGGCTCGACAGGCGCAGCGGCTGCAGCGATTGCAGGAACACCAGTTGCGCATGGTCGACGAGGTCGAGCAACGCACGCTGTTCGGCGTCCTGGCGCCCCTGCAGCGTGCGCCGATGGACTTCGGCGGCGCCCGCGCCGAACAGCGCGGCTTCGAGCTCGGCGTCGAGTTCGTCGGCGGTCTCGGGGGTTCCGACCAGCACGATGCGCGGCTGCGGCCCAAGCAGCGCGAGCAAGCGCGCCATCAACTGCCGGCCATGCTCGTTCGAATCGATCACGCCGCCGGCGATGATCAGGCCACGGGTGCGGTCGGGTGCGAGTCGGGCAGGCATGCGGCGATCGGCGTGCGGAAAGGCGCAGTATAGCGAGCGAAGCCGGGCGCGCCGCGGTCGTCCCTCAGCCTGCGCTCGCGCGTGCCACGCGGCTGCCGGTTTCGCGCCCGAGCTGGCGGCTGAGCCACAAACCCGTTTCGATCAACGCGCCGAGGTCGACGCCGGTGCGGATGCCGAGCCCGTCGAGCATGTAGACCACGTCCTCGCTCGCGACATTGCCGGTCGCTCCTCGCGCATACGGGCAGCCGCCGGTGCCGGATACCGAGCTGTCGACCACCGCGACGCCTTCCTCGAGGCAGGCGAGGATGTTCGCGAGCGCCTGTCCGCGCGTGTCGTGGAAGTGCACCGCGAGCGCGTCGATCGGCACGTCCGTGGCGACCGCGCGCAGCATCGCGCGCGCCTTGCCCGGCGTGCCGATGCCGATGGTGTCGCCGAGCGAGACCTCGTAGCAGCCGAGTTCGTGCAGCAGGCGCGCGACCCGCACGACGTCGGCGACGGCCACCTCGCCCTGGTACGGACATCCGAGTACGGTCGAGACATAGCCGCGCACGCGCACGCGATCCGCGCGCGCGCGCTCGAGCACCGGGCGGAAGCGTTCGATCGATTCGTCGATCGACGCATTCGTGTTCTTGCGGTTGAACGCTTCGCTCGCGGCCGTGAAGACCGCGACCTCCTCGGCGCCCGCTGCGAGCGCGCGCTCGTAGCCTTGCAGGTTCGGCACCAGCACCGGATAGGCGACGCCGGGCCGTCGCGTGATGCCCGCGTAGACCTCGGCCGCGTCGGCGAGCTGCGGTACCCACTTCGGGCTCACGAAGCTGGTCGCCTCGATCGTGCGCAGGCCGGTCGCCGAGAGTCGATCGATGAGCTCGATCTTGATCGCCGCAGGCACGATCGCCTTCTCGTTCTGCAGGCCGTCGCGCGCACCGACCTCGACGATGCGGACCTGCGCGGGCATGCCGCTCATCGCGACGGCTCGCTGCGCGGCCGGGCCGCGCCGGGTTTCTGCAACGAGCGCTCGAATGCGTCGAGGTCGAGCCGGCTGCGCACGAGTTCGAGCGTCGGCTTCGCCTCGAAGATCGCGTGCCTGCGCAGCACCTCGAGCGTGCGCGCGCGATCGCCCTGCACGTACACGCGCAGGTTGGTGCGGGTCTTGTCGACGGTGCCGTCGAGCGTGCCCTCGACCACGAGCGCGGCGGCGCGACGACTGTCGACCGTGTAGATCTCGATGCGGTCTCCGCGCATGCGATAGCGCGCGATGAAATAGGACTTCTTCGGCGCGGGATCGATGCCGTGCGGCGGGTCGAGCTTGACCACGCCCGCGAGCGCGCTGTCGGCGACGACGATGTAGTCGCGCCCGTGCGCATGCACGAAATTCAGCGGCACGCGCACGTGCTTGAGCGGCCCGCCGGGTTCGGCCTGGTCGAGCACCGTGAACTCGCAGTTGGCTCCGACATGGAACGCCGCGACATCGTCGAGGTCGAGCTCGCCCCGGCGCTTCGCATCGGCGCCGATCCACAGGCCTTTCCAGCGCGCGTCGCAGGTCTCGATGTTGTCGCCCGGTGGCGATTCGAAACGCGTCTCGACGCAACCGGCCAGCAGCAGGACGAGCAGCAGGCAGGCGCCGATGAACATCGCTCGGGTCATCGTGGGTCTCCGTGCAGCCAGGGCGTTCAATCGGGCAGGAAGCTCAGGTCGTGGGCGCGAGCCGCACGAGCACGGCGTCGGCGTCGACGAAATCGCCGGCGGCGGCCTGCACCGCGTCGATGGTGCCCGCGCGAGGCGCCTTCAGGCTGAGCTCCATCTTCATCGCTTCCATCACGAGCAACTCCTCGCCTTCGTCGACCGAGGCACCGGCCTCGGTGCGAACGAGCACGATGCGGCCCGGCATCGGCGCGAGGATGCGGTCGCTGCCGGTCGCGGTTTCGCCCGCGTGCGCGAACGATGGCGCATGCAGGAAGTCGCGGCGGCGCTCGCCGTCGTGCAAGCCGATGTGTCGTGCATCGATCGTCGCGCGCCAGCGTCGTGCGACGCCGTCGAAGCTCGCGACGAGCCAACCGCCGCGCAGCTGCGCATCCGCGACGAGGCATTCCCGATCCGCATGGGCGAGGCGGTAGCGGCCATGCGCGCCGTATGCGGCGACTTCGACGCGTGTGCCGCGTTCCTCGAGTGCGACGATGCGCTTGCCCGGGTGCCCCAGCCGCCAGCCGTCCGCGCGCGCCCACGGCGAATGCGGGTCGCTCGCGGCCGCTTCGCACGGAGCGTGTGCCTCCTCGGCGAGCAGCCACGCGGTGGCCGCCGCAAACAGGCTGTCGCCGTCGTCTTCGGCTGGCGCGCCGACGAATTCGTCGAGATGACGGTCGAGATAGCCGGTGTCGATGCGTCCCTCGACGATCGCGGGATGGCGCACGAGCCGTTCGAGGAATTCGATGTTCGACTTCGGGCCGACGATGCGACAGGCAGCGAGTGCCTCGCGCATGCGCACGAGCGCGGCCTCGCGCGACGTGTCCCATGCGATGAGCTTGGCGATCATCGGGTCGTAGAAGATCGTCACCGCGTCGCCCTCGACCACGCCCGCGTCGATGCGCAGGTGCGCGGATGGCGCGGGCAGCTGGAGTCGCTCGAGTGTTCCGGAACCGGGCAGGAAGCCCTGCTCGGGATCCTCGGCGTACAGGCGCAGCTCGATCGCGTGTCCGTTCGCGGGTATCGACTTGTTGCGCACCAGCGAGCCCGGCAGCGCTTCGCCCGCGGCGACGCGCAACTGCAGTTCGACGAGGTCGAGGCCGAGCACCATCTCGGTGACCGGATGCTCGACCTGCAGGCGCGTGTTGATCTCCATGAAATAGAAATCGCCGCCCTCGCCGACGATGAACTCGACCGTGCCCGCATTCACGTAGTCGAGCGCGCGCGCCGCCGCCACCGCCGCGTCGCCCATGCGCGAGCGAAGCTCGGGTGTCACGAACGGGGACGGCGTTTCCTCGAGTACTTTCTGGTAGCGGCGCTGCGCCGAGCACTCGCGCTCGTTGAGGTGGACGATGTTGCCGTGGCTGTCGCCGAACACCTGGAATTCGATGTGCCGCGGGCGCTCGATGTAACGCTCGAGCAGCACGCGGTCGCGGCCGAACGCATTGCGTGCCTCGCGCTGGCAGCTTTCGAGGCTGGCCGCGAACTCCGCGGAGGAGCGCACGATGCGCATGCCCTTGCCGCCGCCGCCGTAGGCCGCCTTGATCATCAGCGGGAAGCCGATGCGTTCGGCCTCGCGCGCAAGCGCGCCGGGGTCCTGGTCCTCGCCGGTGTAGCCGGGCACGACCGGGACGCCGCCGCGCTGCATGAGGTCCTTCGCGCCGGCCTTCGAGCCCATGCGCCGCATCGAGTCGGCGCCCGGACCGATGAACGCGAGCCCCGCGCGCTCGACCGCCTCGGCGAAATCCGCGTTCTCCGACAGGAAGCCGTATCCGGGATGGATCGCCTCGGCACCCGCGCGCAGCGCCGCCTCGATGATCGCGTCGCCGCGAAGGTAGGAATCCGCCGGGCGCGGTCCGCCGATCGGATAGGCGAGGTCGGCCTGGCGCACGTGCTGGGCGGTCGCGTCGGCCTGCGAATACACCGCGACGGTTCCGACGCCGAGACGACGGCAGGTGCGGATCACTCGGCAGGCGATTTCGCCGCGATTGGCGACCAGGATGCGTCTGAACATGCAGGCTCGCGAAGTCCGTTCGAAAGGGACGGACGCCAAGGCGTTGCACGCGCCCGCGCGTGGTCGCCGCCAGGTCCATCCGTTGAAGGGGTTACGGTAGCATGATCGCAGCGAAGGCAGCGCCGGGACCCGCAGCGGATGAGTGAGCAGAGTGCGACGGGCGCGTCGACCCACGCCGGTGCGCGGGACGGCGCCTGGCTCGAACGTGGCCGTTCGCTCGTGCTGCGCGGTGATCTCGCGGCTGCGATCGCGGCATTCCGCGAGGGTCTCGCACGCGAACCCGCATCGATCGAGCTCCGCCACGCGCTGGCCGGCGTGCTCTGGCAATGCGGGGACGCGATGCAGGCGGAGCAATTGCTGCGCGCGCTGCTCGTCGAGGATCCGGATCACGCGGCAGCGACCTTCCTGCTCGCGCAGATCCTCGCTCGCGCGGGGCGCATGCGTGCAGTCGAATCCGTGGTCTGCGCGCTGTTCGCCCAGCCGCGCGAAACCGGGCTGCTGATCCATGCGATCGAGACGCTCGACGATGCGGGTCGCAAGCCGGCCGCCGCCTCGCTGGTCGAAGCCGCGATCGCGCGCGGCTCGCGTGATCCGCGCCTGCATGCCTACGCGGGCATGCTCGCGATGCAGCTCGGGGAGTTCGATCGCGCGCGCGAGCGCTATCGCCACGCGCTCGACCACGATCCACGCGCGATCGGGTGGCAGTCGGCGTACGGCTACGCGATGTGCAAGCGCTATGCACAAGCGGACGATGCGGATTTCGCGCTGCTGCGCGGATACCTCGCGCGCCCGGATCTCGATGCACCGGCGCGCGCGTCGCTGCTGTTCGCACTCGGCAAGGCGTCGGACGACGTGGGCGAGTTCGCGCAGGCGGCGGCGTGGCTGCGCGAGGCGAATGCGCTGGCCCAGCCAAGCACCGGCTGGTCGCGCAAGAACTGGCGGCGCCTGGTCGCCGCGCGTGCCGACTCGCCGGTTTCGGCGATCCAGGCATCGCCCCGGCCGGACTTCGTGCCGGTGTTCGTCGTCGGACTGCCGCGTGCGGGCACCACCCTGGTCGCCGACCGCCTTGCGCGCCATCCGGACACGTGCAACCGCGGCGAGCTGAACTGGATTGCGCAGCTGGCGAGCGAGCTTGGCCAAATCGCGCGACCATCGGTCGATGCGCTCGAGCGCGCGGCCGCGACCTATGTCGCGCAGGTGCGCCAGGACGACACGCCGGCGCGCTTCTTCATCGACAAGCAGCCGTTGAATTTCCTGCACATCGAGCTCGTGCTCGCGCTGTTCCCGAACGCGCGCGTGATCCACTGCCGCCGCCACGCGCGCGACACCGCCTTGTCGATCTGGATGCAGCATTTCGCCGGGCGCGAGATGGGCTTCGCCTACGACTTCGCCGACATCGCGGCCGTCGCGCAGGGCGGCGCACGGCTCATGGACCTCGCCCGCAGGCGCCATCCCGACGCGATCCGCGAGGTGCGCTACGAGGACCTCGTGCAGGATCCGGCGCGCGTGATCGCGGGAATCGCCGAATGGATCGGGATTCCACCGATCGAAGACGACGCCGGCGACTCCGGCGTGCGCGTGGTCAGCACCGCGAGCGCCTGGCAGGTGCGCCAGCCCGTGCACACGCGCTCGATCGGCCGCTGGCGTGCGTATGTGGAGCACGTGCCCGAGCTCCTCGGTTTCGCGGACGACTGAGCGGCGCGCGTCACGGCAGCATCGGAGCCCGGATTGTCGAGCGAAGGGCTCCCACAAGGGCCGCGGGCACGGGACCCGTTCGCCATCGAGCGGAGGAGCTTCAGCCCCGGGCTTTTGAACCGGTCATCCCGGCGTCACGCGTCCCAGTCCGGCGCGCGCTTCTCGAGGAATGCAGCGAGGCCCTTCTGGCCTTCGCGCGAGACGCGCAGGCGCGCGATCAGCGCGGCATTGTCCGCATCGATGTGTTCGGCCGATTCGCGCGTCATGCCGGCAGTGCGCAACGCGAGCTGCTTGGCCTCGGCCTGCGCGACCGGCCCACCCTTCGCGAGGAAGTGCAGCGCACGCTCGACGGCTTCGTCGAGTTGCGCGGGTGGTAGCGCCTCGTGCAGCAGGCCGATGCGCTGCGCGGTGGCTGCGTCGAACACTTCGCCGCTGGTGAACAATCGCCTGGCGTGGCGTGCACCGATCGCCGCAACGACGTAGGGCGAGATCACCGCGGGCACGAGCCCGAGCTTGACTTCGCTCAGGGAGAACTTCGCGCCCTCGACGCCGATCGCGAGATCGCAGCATGCGACGAGTCCGACGCCGCCGCCGTAGGCCGATCCGTTCACGCGCGCGACCACGGGCTTGGAAAGGAAGTTCAGGCCGCGCATGAGCCCGGCGAGGCGCAGCGAATCGGCGAGGTTCTCCGATTCGCTCGCGGCGGCCATGCCGCGCATCCAGTTGAGGTCGGCGCCAGCCGAGAACGAGGCCCCAGCGCCGGTCAGCACGACCGCGCGCACGCCGCGATCCGCCTCGCAGGCGTGAAGTGCGTGCGTGAGCTCCGCGATCAGCGCATCGTCGAACGCGTTGTGGACCCCCGGGCGGTTGAGGGTGATCGTCGCGGTCGTGCCGCTGCGGGTGGTCAGGATGGCGTCGCTCATGCGGATCTCCTTGCGCAGGACCGTGAATCATAGGGGTTCGGATGCGGCACCCGCGCGGCCGGCATCCGGTCGGCCGAACCGGATGGCTGGTCGCTGGCGGGCCACGCCTCCGCAGTTGACGTATAATGCGAACCATTCTTATTTACGCGCAGGTCGACGTGCGTCTATCCGAACTCCAGAAGGGCGCGGCCGCGGTGGTTCGCGCGGTCGAAGACATGCACGCGGGAGATCCGATCGCACGGCGCCTGCGCGAGCTCGGCTTCGTCGATGGCGAGCCCGTGCGGGTGGTCGCCCTCGCGCCGCTCGGCGGCGATCCGGTGCTCGTGCAGGTCGGTTACACGCGCTTCGCGCTCCGGCGCAGCGAAGCCGCGCGCGTGCGCCTCGTCAACGGTGACGCGACGTGAACGCCGCGACGGCCTCGCTGCGCATCGCGCTGGTCGGCAACCCGAACAGCGGCAAGACCGCGCTGTTCAACCGCCTCACAGGCAATCGACAGAAGGTGGCGAACTACGCCGGCGTGACGGTCGAGCGCAAGGAAGGGCGCTTCACTGCGCCATCCGGGCGCGTGATGCAGGTCATCGACCTGCCGGGCGCCTACAGCCTCGATGCGGCGAGCCCGGACGAGGCGATCACGCGCGACATCTGCAGCGGGCGCTTTCCCGGCGAGGCCGCGCCTGACCTCATCGTCTGCGTCGCCGATGCGACCAACCTGCGCCTGCACCTGCGCTTCGTGCTCGAAGTGCGGCGACTCGGGCGGCCGATGGTGCTCGCGCTCAACATGATGGATGCGGCCAGGCGCCGCGGCATCCGCATCGACGTCGCCGCGCTGGAATCCGCGCTCGGCATCCCGGTGGTCGAAACCATCGCGGTGCGCCACGGCGGCGCGAGTGCGCTGATCGAGCGCATCGACGCGATGCCGGTGCCGGACGCAGCCGCGCGTGGCTCGGTCGCGGATCTCTCCGCCGACGAGGGCCTGCACCGCGAGGTGCGCGAACTGATCGCGGCGACCGTCACGATGCCGCGCGCGACCTCGGCGATCGACGACGCGATCGATCGCGTCGTGCTGCATCCGGTCGCGGGCCTCGCGATCCTCGCCTCGGTGATGTTCCTGATCTTCCAGGCGGTGTTCGCGTGGGCCGCGCCGTTGCAGGACGCGGTCGCCGGCGCCGTCGGCGAGCTCGGCGCGTGGATCGGCGGCTTCCTCGTGTCGATGCCGTTGCTGCACAGCCTCGTGACCGACGGCCTGTTCGCCGGGCTCGGCACCGTGGTCGAGTTCCTGCCACAGATCCTGCTGCTGTTCCTGTTCATCCTGGCGCTCGAGGAATCGGGTTACCTGCCGCGCGCCGCGTTCCTGCTCGACAAGTTGATGTTCAAGGCGGGCCTGACCGGGCGCTCGTTCATTCCGTTGTTGTCGAGCTTCGCCTGCGCGATCCCGGGCATCATGGCGACCCGCAGCATCGCCGATCCGCGCGACCGCCTGACCACGATCCTCGTTGCGCCGTTGATGACGTGCTCGGCGCGGCTGCCGGTCTACACGCTGCTGATCGCGGCCTTCATCCCGCGCGAGCCGGTGCTCGGCGTGTTCAACCTGCAAGGCGTGGTGCTGTTCACGCTGTACTTCGCGGGCATCGCGAGCGCGATGGCCGTCGCGTGGGTGATCAAGTGGATGCGCAAGGACAAGAGCGAGCATTCGCTGATCATGGAACTGCCGTCCTACCGCATGCCGCATCCGGTCGACATCCTGATCGGCCTGTGGGATCGCGCGAGCATCTTCCTGCGCCGCGTCGGCGGCATCATCCTCGCGCTGACCGTGCTGCTGTGGTTCCTGTCGAGTTTCCCCGCGCCGCCCGACGGAGCGACCCAGCCCGCGATCGACTACAGCTTCGCGGGCCGCATCGGCCACTGGATGACTTGGGCGTTCGCGCCGATCGGATTCAACTGGCAGATTTGCATCGCGCTGATCCCGGGGCTCGCCGCGCGCGAGGTCGCAGTGTCGGCGCTCGGCACGGTCTACGCGATGTCGGGCAGCGAGGACGCGATCGCCGAGGCGCTCGGCGCGACGATCGCCTCGCAATGGTCGCTCGCGACCGCGCTTTCGCTGCTCGCCTGGTACGTGTTCGCACCGCAATGCATCTCGACCCTCGCGGTGATCAAGCGCGAAACCAACTCGTGGCGCAACGTCTGGATCGCGGCGGGCTACCTGTTCGCGCTCGCCTACCTCGCGTCGTTCATCACGTACCAGACGGCGAGGGCGTTCGCATGAGCAGCGCAGCGCTGGTGCAGGGCATCGTCATCTCGGCGGTGGTGGCGTGGGCCGTCGCGTTTACGTGCCGCCGGTTGTTCCCGGTCACGAGTCGACGCTTGCTCGCACGCGTGGTTCAGGTGCTCGACCGCCCAGGGTTGCCTGATTGGCTGCGATCGTGCGCGCGTCGCATCGAACCTCGCGCGACGACCGGATCGAGTTGCAGCGACGGCTGCTCGACCTGCGGAGGCTGCGGCGCCGCCGAGGCCAGCCCGGAGATCCCGGTTCTCCCGCTCGGTTTTCGCGCCCGCACGAAACCGCCCTCCAAGTAGGCTGGACGACCGCAGGTCGGCCGGCGCTCTTTGTTCGCGCCGCGCGCTAGACTTCCCCCGTCAGCGGCGCGGGTCGCGCAGGGGAAGCTAGGCCATGAACGAACGGCATTCACGCAGATCCGCCGGACGAAGTGCCGGCATCCTGGTCTCGCTCCTGCTGGCCGCCTGCGCATCCGCACCGACACCGACGACGCGTATCGATCCCGCGGCGGACGCGCAGCCCGTGATCGCGCCTGCCGAGCCCGAGCTGGCCGAGCTCGTCGTGCATGCGCCGTTCCCGAGCTTCATGATGACCGCGACCGACCAGGCCGGCGACTACTACTCGGTGGTGTCGAAGGTCACCTGGTCGATCGCTGCCGACGGCAGCCTGCGCCTGCTCGGCGACGGCGCGGAACCGGTGATCGGCGGCAACGACGCGACCGGCGATTTCGATTGCGGCACGCACGGCGGCGGCTTCAACCAGCGCACCGCATGGTTCCCCTACACGGCACTGTTCGTGCATGGCGGCACGCTGCTCGGAGTGTCGCCGGTGCAGGGTCCGAAGTCCGTCCTGCGCACGCTGTCGGTCGAGCCCGAAGACGGCAGCATGATCTATCGCGGCGAGTCTGCGCGCACGCCCGAATACAGCTACATCCCGTGCGTCGGGGCCACGCGCGTCGAACGCGGCCATCGACTCGACGGTTACCTCGCGGGCAGCGACACGCTGGCGCTGCGCGATGCGACGGGCCGCGCGATGACGATCGCGCTGCCGCAGCCGTTCGCGCCGTTCGTGCTCGCGCGCTACCGCGACGGCGCATTGATCCCGGTGCCGATGCGGATCGTGGTCGCGAGCGTCGACGTCCCGGCACGGCGCGTGGTGATGCAGTTGCAGGCCACGCTCGGCCAGTCGCCCGCGATCCGCGTGCTCGAGGTGCGCGCGGTCCTGCCGGATGGAGCACCGGGCGAAGGCGAAGCGCTCGCGCGATATGCCGAGCGCACGCGCGCGCTGCTCGCCGATCTCGCGCAATGCCGCGCGCCGGTCGAACACGCGATCGAACCCTGCGCGGACCCCACGCGCGCGCCCGACCCGCTGATCATCGCATCGCCCGAATGACCGTCGCGTGCAGGTCCGTGCGTACAATGCGGGCATGGACACCTACACGCTGCACCGCGGCGATGCGCCGCTGCTGGTGAGCCTGCCGCATGACGGCAGCTTCGTGCCCGAGGACATCGCGGCGCGGCTGATGCCGTCGGCGCGCCTCGTGCCCGACACCGACTGGCACGTATCGCGCCTGTACGACTTCGCGCGCGAACTTGGAGCGTCGATCCTCGTGCCTTTCCACTCGCGTTACGTGGTCGACCTCAATCGTCCACCCGACGACACGTCGCTGTATCCGGGGCAGAACACGACGGGGCTGTGCCCGATCGTGCAGTTCAGTGGCGAACCGGTCTACCAGGCCGGCGAGGAGCCGCAACCCGATGAGATCGCCGCACGCGTCGCGACGTACTGGAGGCCTTATCACGAAGCACTCGCGACCGAGCTTGCGCGCCTGCGCGCGCTGCATGGCCGCGTCGTGCTCTGGGAAGGGCATTCGATCCGCAGCGTCGTGCCATTCCTGTTCGAAGGCAGGCTGCCGGATTTCAACCTCGGCACGGCCGGCGGCACGAGCTGCACGCCGACACTGCAGCGACGGCTCGAGCGCGTGCTCGACGCGCAGCAGCGCTACAGCCACGTCGTCAACGGCCGTTTCAAGGGCGGTTACATCACGCGCCACCACGGCCGGCCCGACGAGGGCATCGATGCGATCCAGCTGGAACTCGCGCAGCTCAATTACATGGACGAGGCGACGTTCGAGTACCTGCCCGAGCGCGCCGAGCCGACCCGGGTCGTGATCCGGGACCTGCTGCACGCCTGCCTGTAGCGGCGTCGCGGTTGTCGCTCAGGCGCGCATCGCGAGCCGGCCTGCCTTGCGCAAGCCGGGGCTGTACTCGAGGTCGGCCGGCAACACGGTTTTCGGATTGGGCGTGGAGCCCGCGCCGCCGGACATCAAGACGCTGTCGACGCCGAGCCGCGCGCGCGCCTGTGCGAGCAGGTCCTCGACATCGCGCGTGTCTGCCGCCGCCGATTCCGCAAGCGCAGCCCGGCCGCGCGATCGGCTGTAGTCGTCGAGGCATTCGAGCATCAGGGCCGCGATGTCGATGCGCGGCAGCGGCGTCGGCGAAGGCGGCGTCGCGGTGAGCGGCAGGCGCAGGCCATGGGGCGGTCGCGTCGCGGCTTCCTCGAAGGCACGGTAGACCAGCTCGCTGCATACGACCTGGGAGTCGTCGTTCCTGACCACGAGATCCAGCGCCATGCGCAGCGCCGCGTGCAGGGATGCGTCGCCAGGCAGCTTGTTGCGCACCGCGCAGATGATGCCGAGCGTCAGCAGCGACGTCATCGGGTACGGGCGGCCCAGGTACACGTCGGCCGCGGCGAACAGCGCCGCGCGCTCGGCCGAGTCCCGTGCGGTGGGCCGCAGCGGGCGGAACGCGTCGATGTAGTGGAAGTTCTGCAGCATGCGCATGCGCTCGGCGAGCCCGGCGTGGCGCACGCCGCTCGCGGCGGCCTCGATCAGCTGGTTGCCCGGAATCACCAGCGCCGCGTGGCTGTACACGCTGTCGCCGACCCAGGCGATCAGCTTGGACAGTTCACCGGTGCCCATGTGCAGCAGGACGTCACCGGGCACCAGGTCGGCCGTCTGCAGGGGAGTCGGGGTGGTCATGGCGTGGAAATCTCCGCGTGGGCCGGCGCGGCCGGCGAGTGCAGCGATGCGCCGACGCGATTGCGTCCTTCCGCCTTGGCGCGGTAGAGCGCGTCGTCGGCACGCTCGATCAGTTGTTCGACGCTGTCGTTCGCACCGATCAGCATCGCCAGTCCGATGCTCGCCGTGAGACGCAGCCGTTCGCCGTTTTCCTCGCTCTCGATCACGAGGCACTCAATCCGGCGGCGCAGCTGCTCGCCTGCCGCGATCGCCTGGTCGCGCGTGCAATCGGGCAGGATCGCGAGGAATTCCTCGCCGCCGTAACGCCCGAACGTGCGACCCGGCACGAGCCAGTCGGCAGCCGCGTCCGCGACCGCGCGCAGGCACAGGTCACCGGCCAGATGGCCGTGGCGGTCGTTGATCGACTTGAAGTGGTCGAGGTCGAGGAACAACAGTGCGAGCGGCCGCGAGCGCGCCTGCGCCGCGGCCACGGCTTCGGCGAG
Source organism: Pseudomonadota bacterium (assembly GCA_023430685.1). Lineage (GTDB taxonomy): Bacteria > Pseudomonadota > Gammaproteobacteria > Xanthomonadales > Rhodanobacteraceae > Dokdonella_A. The sequence goes on from JAEYZH010000036.1 coordinate 26,709, forward strand.
GCGCGCGATCAACGCGCGCCGGTTCAGCACGCCGGTGAGGCCGTCGTGCTCGGCCGCGCGATGGGCGATGTCGCGCTCGCGCCGCGCGTGCAGCGTCGCGTCGGCGAGGCCGAGCGTCACCACGAGGCTCGAGAACGCCATCGTGAAGGGCAGGCCGTATTCGAGCCACGCAGGCTGCGGCAGCACCAGCAGCAACTGGATCACCCGGAACGCGGTGAACGCGACCTGCGGCATCCACCCGACGAGGAAGAAGCGCGAAGCGCGGTTGCCGCGCCAGGCCGCGAGACCCACGACGACGATCGATGTCGAAGTCGAGACGAGGAACATCAGGTTGACGAGGGTCGGCAGGTAGCGGTCCAGCGCCGGCATCGACAGCAGCATCAGCGCGGCCGCGACGATGAAGGGCCAGCGCATCGCGGACAGCACGGCCGCCGCGCGCGGCAGGATCCTGCGCAGGTTGCAGAATTCGAGGATGAAGGCGATCGAGAAGGCTGCGCTCAGCGTGCCGAACAGCCAGGACGCCTTCTGCCCCCAGCCGGTGAACAGCGAGCCACCGGGCAGGTCGTACATTTCGCCGCTGGCAAGCAGCAGGTAGCCGAGCTGCAATCCGGCGTAGGCGACGAAGTACGCGAACACGCGGTCGCGCAGCGCCAGCCACAGGCACAGGCCGACCAGCACCATCGTGAACTGCACGCTGGTGAACATCGTGCCGAGGCGGACATGGCGCAGGTCCGTGGCCTGGTAGCTGGCCAGCGTGTCGACCGTGACGAGCGGACGCTTCTGTCTCGGCATCTCGTCGAACCGCAGGTAGAGCGGCTCGTCCGCGCGCAACAGGTGCGGCAACATCGCGGTCAACGCGCGGCGCGAAAAGCGCGGCTGCAGGTTCGGTTGCTCGTGCCACAGCAGGCGTTCCGCGTACGCAGGCGGGACGTACAAGCGGGCGCGCGCGAACTGCGCATCCCGGATGACCAGCACCGGCGGCTCGGCCTGGTCCCAGTCGCGATCGAGCGTGAGGCGGAACCAGCGCGCCGATGTCGCCGAGGTCGCGACCCGCTCGCCTTCGATCGCGCGGAAGTCCGCTTCCGCCTCTCCGCGCACCACCGCAGCCGCTGACGGGTCCATGCCGGCCGGCAACTCGGCGATGCGCAGCGCATGCGGCGTCGCGGCCGGCGCGGCGGCTTGCGCGACCAGCGCGAACAGGATCGCGAACAGGCAGGCCACGAAGATCGTGGCGAACGAGCGCTCCACGCCGGACTCCCCTGGGGCCGCGCGAGGCCGCGCGCCATGCACGCGCGGATCCTAACTGCTCGCAGAGGCGCGGCATAGGGTGTCGCGACGACAGGCCGCTGCAGCCGCCGTCCTATAATCGGCGTCTGCCTTCCGGAGACCTGCGATGAACGCACCGACCCGCATCGACACCACCCGCGTGATCCGTGCCCCTCGCGGGACAACGCTTTCGTGCCGCAGCTGGCTGACCGAAGCGCCGTTCCGGATGCTGCAGAACAACCTCGATCCCGAAGTCGCCGAGAATCCGGCCGAACTCGTCGTCTACGGGGGCATCGGCCGCGCCGCGCGCAACTGGGAATGCTTCGACGCGATCCTGCGCAGCCTGCGCGAACTCGGCGACGACGAAACCCTGCTGATCCAGTCCGGCAAGCCGGTCGGCGTGTTCCCGACGCACAAGGACGCGCCGCGCGTGCTGCTCGCGAACTCGAACCTCGTGCCGCACTGGGCGACCTGGGAGCACTTCAACGCGCTCGACCGCAAGGGCCTCATGATGTACGGCCAGATGACCGCGGGCTCGTGGATCTACATCGGCTCGCAGGGCATCGTGCAGGGCACCTACGAGACCTTCGTCGAGATGGGGCGCCAGCACTTCGGCGGTTCGCTGAAAGGCCGCTGGATCCTGACCGCGGGCCTCGGTGGCATGGGCGGTGCGCAGCCGCTCGCGGCGTCGCTCGCGGGCGCGTGTTCGCTGACCATCGAGTGCCGGCAGGCGAGCATCGATTTCCGCCTGAAGACGCGCTATGTCGACGAGCAGGCGGCGGACATCGACGACGCGCTCGCGCGCATCGCGAGGTACACGCAGGCCGGCGAGGCGAAGTCGATCGCGCTGCTCGGCAATGCGGCCGAGATCCTGCCCGAGCTCGTGCGTCGCGGCGTGCGGCCGGACTGCGTGACCGACCAGACCAGCGCGCACGACCCCGTGCACGGCTACCTGCCGATCGGCTGGACCGTCGGGCAGTGGCTGGCCGCGCAGAAGACGGATCCGGAGCAGGTGCGCGACGCGGCGAAGAAGTCGATGCGCGTGCACGTCGAGGCGATGCTCGCGTTCCACGCGCAGGGCATCCCGACCGTCGACTACGGCAACAATATCCGCCAGATGGCGAAGGACGAAGGCTGCGCGAACGCGTTCGATTTCCCGGGCTTCGTGCCGGCCTACGTGCGCCCGCTGTTCTGTCGCGGCGTCGGCCCGTTCCGCTGGGTCGCGCTGTCCGGTGATCCGGAGGACATCTACAAGACCGACGCGAAGGTCAAGGAACTGATCCCCGACGACGCGCACCTGCACAACTGGCTCGACATGGCGCGCGAGCGAATCGCGTTCCAGGGCCTGCCTGCGCGAATCTGCTGGGTCGGGCTCGGCCAGCGCCACCGGCTCGGCCTCGCATTCAACGAGATGGTGCGCAACGGCGAACTCAAGGCACCCGTCGTGATCGGGCGCGATCACCTCGACAGCGGCAGCGTTGCCTCGCCCAATCGCGAAACCGAAGCGATGAAGGACGACAGCGATGCGGTCAGCGACTGGCCGCTGCTCAACGCGATGCTCAACGTCGCGGGCGGCGCGACCTGGGTCTCGCTGCACCACGGCGGCGGCGTCGGCATGGGCTACTCGCAGCACTCGGGCGTCGTGATCGTCTGCGATGGCTCGGAAGACGCCGACAAGCGGCTCGCGCGCGTGCTCTGGAACGACCCGGGCACGGGCGTCATGCGGCATGCGGATGCGGGCTACGAGATCGCCAAGGCGTGCGCGAGCGAGCAGGGATTGAAGCTGCCGATGGCATGAGAGTCAAATCCGGATGAGCACGCAGATCGGTGTCCGATTCGGGGCGTCGGAGATGGAAAGACCCCTGCGCGTTGTCGAAACCCTCGTCGCAGTCAGCCGCCTCCCGGAAGGGCCTCGGCGAGTCCGCGATGTCCGGTACGAAAGCCAGAAGGAACACTGGGTGGGTTGGCTGTTCCACTACAAAAGCGCCGGTGCTCGGCCGACCTGATCGCGGCAGGTTTGTCGCCGTTCGCGCCGGAAGCGGCAGCGAGACGCGTCGCGCAAGGTGATGCTGTAGGGCGCGCCCCCGCTCACGCGGGCGCCGCAGGTTGGCCGCGAGTTCGCGAACATGCTACAATGTGCGTCGCAAACAGTTGAAAACAAGGAAAAAAGGAGGTACCCGAAATCGATCCCACCGTGATGTCGTTGTTGTTCCGCAAGCGTTCCCATGGCTCGTTGCGCCGCACGCCGGTTGCCCAGTCCCCCCGTACGAGCCGTATCGACACGCGTTCCGCCGTGTCCGACTTCTTCCCCGCGATGAACGCACTGGCACCTGCCGCCCCGGCTGCGCGTCACTTCCAGCGCAGGCGCAGGCAGGCCGGCTTCGGCTACGTCAAGCCGTCCGCGTCGGCGCAGCGCATGTTCCGCGTGACCTGACCGTCCGCCGCTTGCGCGACAGCGCGCTGCGCGCGGCATGCAGGCTTGCCGGCGCAGCGCGGCGAGCCTTTCATTGCGTGATGGGTGGGGCAGGCTCGAGCACGGGCCGATTCGGATCGAGCACGACCGGGCGATCGGGCAGCACGGCGTACTGGACCTTCCAGTTGAACGAATGAAATAGCGCCGCGCTCCGCGAATCTGGGACATCGCGGTGCAACGTTGCGCTGGCGAGCGAGGCGGGACGCGAGATCCGAGGCCCGCGGGGAACGCGCGGCGACAACGGTCGCGCGATGGCGCGGCGGCGGCGCGGTCAGCCCTTCACGGGAAAGAACGGATCAAGATCGAACACGCGTTCGCCGCCGGCTTCGGACCCGGCGGTGATCGTGATGCCGATGCCGTCGGCGACGGTCAGGTAGCGTCCCTCGAAGCCGAGTCGCACGGTCACGATGCCGCTCCGGCCGAGCGGAATGTCGACGATCTTGAAGTCCTTTTCCTGGCCGTCGTCCCAGACCGAGAAGCGCAACTGGTCCGATCCGCCGCCGCGGTCGACACGGCCGGTGACCGTGCCGCGTACGATGACTTCGACGCGCGAGCGGCTGTCGTCGGCAGCCACGGTCTGCGTGCCGCTGACGACCCAGTCGGCGGGTCGTCCAGTCTCTGCGTGCGCGTCCACGGCGTTCGACATGCGGGGTCCCCCGGTCCGGCTGCAGTCGTGGCGCGACGGCACGGGATCGCCGCAGCCGAGCGCCAACTGCGCAAGTCTACATCGCGGCGGCAGGGACTCGAGCGAAGCACTCTTCTCCGATCGCGGTGGACCCGCGTCAGTCGATCGCATCCACCGCGATCACCGTGAGCTTGCCGCTCAACGCCGTCTGCGTATGCCCGTTGCCGTCGCGGCACGAAAACTGGATCGCACCCGCGTTGTCGAGTGTGGCGGCGCCCTGGAAGGTCACGTAGCGTTCGACGCTCGTTTCCGTGCCGACGCGGTACACGCCGTCGTCGAATCCCGGCGACAGGCTGCAGTCGAGACGGAACGAGTTGCCGGGCGGGTCCGAGCCCGTGCGCACCTGCAGCCGCACGAACGCGACGTAGGACCCCGCGGGCACATTGATGCTGCCGAGCAGGACCGAGGAGTTCCCGATCAGCGTGTCGGGAGTGAATGCGATATCGTACGCGCGTGCGAGGCCTGCCGCATCCGCCGCGGCCTTCGTCGTAGCGTGCATCGGCTCGCGCGGCGTGATCGTCGTGAACGGGAGTCCCGACCCGGGCTCGCGCATGCGCACTTCGACCCACTGGCCAGGTCCATCCGCCTGGACGCCGATGAAATCGAGCGGCGCATCGACGCGCCCATCGCGAAGCTCGCTGCGGTCGAAGCGGATCACGTCGATCGGCAAGCCACCGTTCGGCTCGGCGTACAGCGCGAACTCGAGGTCGTAGGCTCCCTCTGCGGGAATGCCGTTGTCGAGCAACTGGCCGCGATAGGCGGCCGCGCCGAGCGCCGCGTCTGTCGCCGCCGCGGAAACGGAGGCGAGGCTGGCGAGGCATCCGGCCAGGCACAGCGTTTGGATGGACTTGATCATTGTGGACTCCCTGGGGTCAGCGCGTGCGATCACGCGCGCGGCGGTTGGTTCGAAGCGGAGGCGCGGTTCAATCCAGCCCGCCGACGGACAGCACCGTGAGTTTCCCGCCCAATGCGGTCGCTTCATGCTGGTTCGCACTGCGGCACGAGAAGCCGATCGTGCCCGCCGTGTCGAGCGTCACCGCGCCCTGGTAGGTCAGGTAGCGTTCGACCAGCGGCTCGACGCCGACGCGGTAGACGTCGAAGTCGATGGCCGGCGACAGCTCGCAATCGAGGCGATAGTTGTTGCCGGGGTTCGGGTCGTCGCCGGTGCGCGATTGCAGTCGCACGAAGACGGCATAGGATCCGGCCGGGACCGAAACACTGCCGAGTTCGACCGATTGATCTCCCAGCGGCACGTCGGAGGGGAACGTGAAGTCGTACGACATGGACAGGTCGAACCCGTCGGCGAAGATCGAATCGCCCGCGCCGCCACGGCCGACTGCGCGCACCCCGAAGCGCGAGCCCGGCGCTGACGCAGGTACCGCCATCGCCGCCTGGTCGGCGTGTCCAGTGCCGCGCGCCACCACCGCACCCGATCGAATCGCGAACCGGTCAGCCGCCTGGCCAGGCGCCGCGGCGATGCCGACGATCACCAACGCGGCGCCCGCGGCGATCCGGGGCAAGGTGCCGCGCAGGGCAGGCAGGTCCAGCGGACGCCGCGTGCGCGCGGATGCTGCGTGGGTCATCGATCGCCTCCGGCCATGTCTGTTGCCTATCGGGATGCCACTCCGAACCGGCTCCCGTCCTGCCATCCACGCAAGCAAGCCCGCACAGGGGCCAGTCCGAACGGTCGCGCTCCACGCGCCCGCGCCATGCGGCGGTCGCGAGCCGCAATCCGGAGCGCGCCGGTGACGGCATCCGACGACATCGGCGCAAGCCGCCTGCAACTTCCACCGGGGTCGTGGCGGACGGTGCTCGACTGCCTCTGCGAGCGCTTTCCGGCGATTGGTCGCGAAGCCTGGCGCGACCGCTTCGCGCGCGGTCGGGTGCTGGATGCCGCGGGCGTGCCGTTGGCCGTCGACGCGCCCCATCGCCCCGGTGTAGACGTTCGCTATTTCCGCGAAGTCATCGACGAGCCGGCGATTCCGTTCGAGGAAACCATCGTGCACGCGGACGAGCATCTCGTGGTGGCGGACAAGCCCCACTTCCTCCCGGTGGTGCCGGCCGGGCGGTTCGTGCGCGAGACGCTGCTCGCGCGATTGACCCGGCGGCTCGGCAATCCCGATCTCGTACCGCTGCATCGCATCGATCTCGACACCGCGGGACTCGTGCTGTTCTCCGCGAACCGCGATACGCGCAGTGCCTATCAGTCGCTGTTCCGGCTGCGGCGCATCGCGAAGGCGTACGAGGCGATCGCGCCAGCGCTGCCGGATCGGCTCTTCCCACTCGTGCGTGCTTCGCGGTTGCGCGCGGGCGAGCCGTTCTTCCGCATGCGCGAGGTCGAGGGTCCGGCGGACAGCGAGACGCGCGTCGACGTCGTCGATCGCGCGGGGCGCGCGTGGCGCTATGCGCTCGAGCCCGTCACCGGGCGCAAGCACCAGCTGCGCGTGCACATGGCTGCACTCGGCGCGCCGATCGCGAACGACCGCCTGTATCCGGAGTTCGCGCGCGTGGACGATGACGACTACGCGAGGCCACTGCAGTTGCTGGCGCGGCGACTCGCTTTCGTCGATCCGCTGAGCGGCGCGACGCGGCTATTCGAAAGCCAGCGGCGGCTCGATCCGCCGTGATCACCAATCGGTCGGCGCGTAGTCCTTGAGGAACCGACCCCAGACGTGCTCGCCGGTGTTGAAGCCGTGGATGATCGGATCGACGATGCGCGCCGCGCCGTCGACGATGTCGAGCGGCGGGTGGAAACGCTCCTCGACGATCTTGCGCGCGGCGATCTCGGACGGATCCTCGTCGGTCACCCAGCCGGTGTCGACGCTGTTCATGTGGATGCCGTCGCCGTGGTAATCGGCTGCCGACGTGCGCGTCATCATGTTGAGCGCGGCCTTGGCCATGTTCGTGTGCGGATGCTTGGTCGTCTTGAAGTTGCGGTAGAACTGGCCTTCGACCGCGGACACGTTGACGATGTGCTTGTCGCGCTCGGGCGTGCGCAGCATCAGCGCCTTGAGCCTGGCGTTGATGACGAACGGCGCGACCGCGTTGACGAGCTGGGTTTCGAGCAACTCGACCGCCGGCACCTCGTCCATCTGCAGGCGCCACGAATTGCGCCCGCGCAGGTCGACCTGCTGCAGGTCCTGGTCGAGCCTGCCTTCGGGGAACAGGTGCGCCTGCCCGAGCAGTTCGTCGGGCAGCAACGCCACCTGCGAGAGTTCGGCCGCGCGCACGAGTCCGGCGGCGTCGTCGAGCGCATGGCGACGCGCCGACAGGCCCTGCGTGCCCGCACCGCCGACGAGGTCCGCGCCACGCAGGCCTTCGTAGCGGCCGATCAGCTTGCGCACCTCCTCGGGCATGTCGCGCAGAGAGGCGGTCTCGGCCGCCATCATGTGCGCGTAGAACGCGGGGGGCCGGCGCACGGTCTGGCAGGCGTTGTTGATGATGAAGTCGAGGCGCTCGCGCGTCGCGAGCAGTTGCGCGCAGAACGCTTCGACGCTCGGCGTGTGGCGAAGGTCGAGTCCGAACACCTCGAGGCGGTGGCCCCATTCGGCGAAATCGGGTTCGGCCGCGTAGCGTGCGGCCGAATCACGCGGGAAACGCGTCGTCACGATCAGCGATGCGCCTGCGCGCAGCAGCTTGAGACCGGCCTGGTAGCCGATCTTGACGCGTCCGCCGGTCAGCAACGCAACGCGGCCGCGCAGGTCCGCCGTCTCGGTGCGCTTGAAGAAGTTGAGCTCCGCGCAGGTCGGGCACAACTGGTCGTAGAAGTGATGGACGCTCGTGTAGTTTTGCTTGCAGACATAGCAGTGCAGCAGCTCGGGCGATTCGATGCGCGGTGGCTCCGCAGGTGCGTTCACTTGCGCATCGAGTTGCGTCGGCGGGCAGGGCGGAAACACGTTCGGCGTGCTGAACACCGGCTTGCGCCGCAAGGTGCGGATGCCGGTCTGGTCGAGCAGGGCTTCGGTGCGGCGCGCCTTTTCCTGCGCCTGCTCGCGGGCCTGCAGCTTCGCTTGCCGGCGGCGCGCGCGCGGTTCGGGGTGATGCACGAGCGCGACGGCCTTGAGCAGGCGCTCGCGTCCTTCGTCGGGAAGGTCGGCGAGCACGCCGCGGTCGGCCACGATCGCTTCGAGCAGGGCCAGCGTCGCATCGAGATGGCCCTCCATCGCGGCGACATCGGGTTCCGCTTCGCGGGCGGTTCGTGGGTCGGGCGTCATGGCGGGGATGTTCAAGGTCGTTCCGGCGTGCAGTGGATCGCGCATTATCTCCCGTGCGCTGCGCCCAGCGCGAACGGATTCCCCCAGCCGTTCGCCCTGAGCGCAGCCGAAGGCGGAGTCGAAAGGCCACACGAGGACGTAGCGCGGCACGCGGGCGCTTCGACTCCGCGGCCTGCGGCCGCTGCGCTCAGCGCGAACGGACTATTTTCCAGCCGTTCGCCCTGACCGCAGCCGAAGGCGGAGTCGAAGGCGGAGTCGAAGGGCCACACGAGGACGAAGTGCGGCCGCAGGCGCATCGACTCCGCGGCCTGCGGCCGCGGCGCTCAGCGCGAACGGACTATTTTCCAGCCGTTCGCCCTGAGCGCAGCCGAAGGCGGAGTCGAAGGGCCACACGAGGACGGAGCGCGGCACGCGGGCGCTTCGACTCCGCGGCCTGCGGCCGCTGCGCTCAGCGCGAACGGACTACTTTCCAGCCGTTCGCCCTGAGCGCAGCCGAAGGCGGAGTCGAAGGGCCACACGAGGACGAAGCGCGGCACGCAGGCGCTTCGACTCCGCGGCCGTGGGTGCAGATGCCGGGAGGAGTGCCGCGACAATCTCGAAAGGTAGACTGGGCACTTTCGCGAACAACGAGGCAGCCATGGCGAACCAGACATCCGGGCCGATCGTGCTGCGCATCGACTTCGTATCCGACGTGGTCTGCCCCTGGTGCGCGATCGGCCTCGCGTCGCTCGAGCAGGCGCTCGCGCGCACGCGCGGCGAGGTCGATGCCGAGATCCATTTCCGTCCGTTCGAGCTGAATCCCGATCTCGGGCCCGACGGCGAGGACATCGCGGAACACCTGACCGCGAAGTACGGCCTGTCGGCGGCGCAACTGGCGGAGAACCAGGAACGCATCCGCCAGCGCGGCGCCGAACTCGGTTTCGTTTTCGGGAGCGGGCGGCGCCGCATCCACAACACGTTCGACGCGCACCGGCTGCTGCACTGGGCCGGCCTCGAAGGCGGCCCCCAGGCCGCGCTCAAGCATGCGCTGCTGGGTGCCTACTTCACCGAAGGCCGCGACATCTCCGATGCGGCCACGCTGGTCGGCATCGTCGCGGACGCAGGCCTCGATCCTGCCCGCGCACGCGACATCCTCGGCTCGGACGAATTCGCGGCCGAGGTGCGCGCGGACGAGGCGCTGTTCCAGCGCAGCGGCATCCGAGGCGTGCCCGCGATCATCTTCGAGCGCCAGCACCTGGTCTCGGGCGGACAGCCGGTCGAGGTGTTCGAGCGCGCGTTGCGCGAGATTGCCGCGGGCAGGACCTCCGGGCACTGAGCACGAGGTCAGCGTGTGCGGCCGCCCGTCGGACTCGCCTCAAAGATGCGCGAACACGTCCGGCGTCCGGCCCCAGTTGTCGTTCGCGCCGTCCTCGTAACGGATCGGCGCCGCCGCGAGTTCGGACTCGTCGACATCGTCGAGGCAGGCGACATTGACGCAGTAAAAGTCGCCCCCCATCACGGGCTCGCTCGCACTGACGAACGGGTAGACGCCGCAGTGCCGGCAGAACGTGTGGTCGATCGACCCGGCCGCGAATCGGTAATGGCTCAGCGCATCGGCGCCGTCGACGAGTTCGAATGCTTCGGCCGGCACGTGGCATTTCCACATGCGGGTCTTGCGGCAGAACGAGCAATTGCAGCGCAAGGTCGACGCGTACCATTCGCCCGGACGCGATTGCGCCGAGCGCTGGCCGGGCGGCGCTAGATCGATCTCGCAGCGAAAGCGGACGGCTCCGCAGTGGCAACTCCCATGTCGCGTCTGGATCATCGTGGCTCCTCGGAATGGCGAATGGGCACGCCGCGGCGCCGACGAGCGGAGCCAGTGCTCTGCTTCGCCGGCCTTCCAGTCTTCGACGCGCGAGGCCCAGGGGTCAACCGGACATGAGTTCGACCACCACGCCGAAGCCACCGAAGATCATGCGCTTGCCGTCGAACGGCATGTCGTTCGCATCCGCCATGCGCGGATCCTTCATGAACTTGTCCATGCCGGCGTCGCGCGTGGCCCTGTCCGGCCATTCGACCCAGGAGAACACGACGGATTCCCCGGCCTCGGCCTTCACCGCGCGGCGGAAGTCGGTGACCTTGCCGTCCGGCACGTCTTCGCCCCAGCACTCGACGACGCGGGTCGCGCCGTATTCGATGAAGAGCGCGTCGAAACGCCGCGCATGTTCGATGAATGCATCGCGGTTCGCGGTGGGTACGGCGATGACGAAGCCGTCGACATAGGCCATGGTGTCCTCCTCAGGGTCGGCGACGTGCCGCAGCGGCACGCTTCATCGACACGACGATCTGCGGCAGGCGGGATCGACATGGCGCAGTGGCAGGCCGGTCCGTGCGATGCGCACGGTTCATGTCGCAAACCGGCGCGTGAGGGCGTTTCTCGGCGAGACACCTCTGGAGTCGGTCCCCATGCGTGCGTTCCTGATCCTCTACTCGACGCTGAGCTACCTGCTGTTCCTCGCATCCATCCTGTACGCGGTCGGCTTCGTCGGCGATCTCGTCGTGCCGAAGTCGATCAATCAGCCGCGCGGACCGGGAGGCTGGCCCGCATTCCTCGTGAATGCGGCGGTGCTCGGCCTGTTCGCGGTCCAGCACAGCGTGATGGCGCGCCCCGCCTTCAAGCGCTGGTGGACGCGCTTCGTGCCCGAGCCGATCGAGCGCAGTACCTACGTGATGTTGTCGAGCCTCTGCCTGTTCCTCGTCTACGCGGCGTGGCAGCCGCTGCCCGGCGTGGTATGGGACCTGCGCGGTACGGCGTCCGGCAGCGTGCTGCTCGCACTGTTCGCGGTCGGCTGGCTCGTGGTCGTGCTCTCGACCTTCATGATCAGCCATTTCGAACTGTTCGGCCTGACCCAGGCCTGGCGGCGCGTGCGCGAGGCACCTGCGCAGGAATCGGTGTTCAAGGAAGTGCTGTTCTACCGCTTCGTCCGCCACCCGATCATGCTCGGTTTCCTGATCGCGTTCTGGTCTGCGCCGTTGATGACGCATGGGCGGCTGCTGTTCGCGTTGCTCACGACCGTCTACATCCTCGTCGGGATTCGGCTCGAGGAACGCGACCTCATGCGCAAGCTCGGTGGTGCGTACCTCGCCTACCGCGCGTGCGTGCCGGCCTTGCTGCCGCGGGCGCGCCTGCAGCGCACGCCAGGCGCGCCGGGGACGACGCCAGCGGGCTGACGGGCGGGCGCGGCGCAGGCCGCGTGCGACGGCTGGGACGGAGTGCCAAGCGTTGTCGCGTCGGCGCCTCTGGTATTCCAACTTGATACAGGACGATTCGCCATGCATGGCCTGCCGCGATTCCTGCTCGGACCGATGCTCGCTGCCTGCGCGTCGCTGGTCGCCGCGCCTGCGAGCGCACAGTTCCTGTTCGTCGGCCCGGCGTCCGACCCGGATTGCGACTACCAGACGATCCAGGAGGCGGTGGATGCCTGGGCGGCGTCGGCCAGCCCCGATTTCGTCACGGTGTTCATCTCGAATGCGCAGCCCTGGAGCGCGCAGGCGATCACGATCCCGACGCCGCTCGCGAGTACAGGCATCGGACTGCGCGGCGAGATGCCGGGCTGTCGGCTCGAGTCGGCCGGTGGCCAAGCGGTTCTCGACGGTGCCGGCGGCGCAGCGGCGCCGGTGATCGACATCGAAGGCTCGGTTGCCGGCGACGACCATCGCTTCGAGGTCGTGCTCGGCTACCTCGTCATCACCGGCGGCGACCATGTCGGTGGCCATGGCGGCGGCGTGCGCCTGCGCGGCAACGCGGTGCTGTCGGTGCTCGAAGGACGCATCCACGACAATGTCGCGCAGAACGGCGCGGGGATCGCGGTCGAAGCCACCGCGGCCGGCGTGCCGCACCTGATCCTCGTCGGCAACCAGGCGCCTGCCGCGATCGTCGACAACGCCGCGAGCGGGGATGGCGGCGGCCTCTTCTGTTCCGCCGCCACCCTGTACTGCGACCGTTACTGCCTCGTCGCGGGAAACACCGCGGGCGGCCATGGCGGAGGCGTCGCGCAGGTCGATTGCGGAACCTCGCTGTATCCGCCGAACAGTTCCGGTCCGCCCGACCCTCAGGTCGGCCTGCGCGCCAACTCCGCGGTCGGTGATGGCGGGGGCGCGTGGGTCTCGGGCGGCTACTTCGCGATGAACGGCACGCTGCCGGACTCGCCCGCGCCGATCGCGGGCAATGCCGCCGGCGGCAGCGGCGGCGGACTCTACTTCACCGCGATCGGAGACAACTCGAACCTGCAGCGCGGCGTGCAGTTCGACGACAACCAGGCCGGCGGCGATGGCGGCGGCCTGTATGCGGATTCGGGCTACCTGCAAGTATTCGCACTGGGCGCTTGCGGCGACGTCGAGCACTGCCAGCGCTTCCGCGGCAACCATGCCGACGGCGCGGGCGGCGCGTTCGCACTGGCCGGTACCGCGAACGGCCTCCTGATGGACGTGATGTTCGACGACAACTCGGCGACGCAGGCCAGCGTGCTGCAGGCCGGCACGTCCGGCGGAGGCGTGACCCTGACCAATGTGCATGTCGCCGGCAACCACGGCGCACCCGAGCTGTTGCGGTCGTCCGGCGCCTATTTCGACCTGCGCTACGTGACCGTCGCGGGGAACGGCGCGGACGACGACGCGCTCGTGCGCTTCGATGCAGCGGGTGGATTCCACGCGAGCAACTCGCTGCTGCACGATGACGACGGCGGTGCGAGTGGCGTCGTCGTCGATGCGCCCGCAGGCACCACCTTCAATGTCGATTGCGTGCTCGTGCACGACGACAGCGGCATCGCCGGCCAGCCCGGCGTCGTCGACCTCGTCGTGGCCGATCCGCAATGGGACACGAGCGGGACGTATCCGGCCGGCTTGCACGTGCCGGGTCCCGACTCGCCCGCGGTCGATGCCTGCGATCCGGGGACCGGCACGATCCCCGACCTGCTTGGCGGCGCGCGTCCGCAGGATCTTCCCAAGCCTGACGGAGCCGGACCCTACGACATGGGTGCGATCGAGCGCGTTCCCGACCGCATCTTCGGCGACGGCTTCGAGTCACCCTGACGCACGTCGTCGCTCGTCGCTGCCGTGGCGCGTGTCAGCAGGCGGGTTCCCGATGTTCCGGGGGCCGCAGGGTGCCGCAGCCGGAGCGCAAGACACCTGGTACCCGGGTGCATGCGCGCATCCCGATGCGCGACAAGCGGGGCTGGTGCGAATGCCTATTTCGGCGAGGCGTCCTCGATCTTGCGCAGCGCGGGCGCGACGCGCTCGCCGGCGTGGTCCAGCGTCTCGTAGACGAGGCGTCCGAACACCGCGACGCCGGCCATCACGATGACGGCGGCGGCCAGCTGTCGTGGCCGCAGCGCGCGCGGGGCGGGCAGGAACGCGAGCAGCGCGAGGATCGCCGCGATCACGACGACCGCGTCGAAACTCGCGCGTTGCCAGTAGCCGCCACCGAGGTGCAGCCACATCCCGAATTCGTCGAACGTGAGCGCGAGGCCGATTGCGTACGCCGTCGCGACGAGCGTGCGCGCGCGGCCTTCCGGCGGCGCGAACAGCATCCAGGCGCCCGAAGCCGCGAGCAGCACGATGCCGTAGTTGAGGTGGTGCACGTGCGTACCGCCGACGTGCAGGAACAGGTCGGGCATGCGCCGCGTCATGATCAGCAGCACCACGATGCGCGCGAGCAGGAAGGTCAGCAGGAACACCGTCAGCAGCAGGCGCGCAAGCCGGCGCCGCTGGCCGTGCGGGTCCTCGCGCACGGTGAGGGCTCTCATCGGATGCGGGCCCGCGCGCGGGTCAGCGCCTCTCGCGCGCAGGAAGCACCGCCCTCGACGCGCCGCAAGCTCACGTCAGCCATGCCTCCAGCGCATCGAGCGCTGCCTTGAGCGGCAGCTCCGAATCCGCGCCCGGGGCGTGGCGCCGGCCTTCGTAACGCAAGACGAATTCCCCGAACGGATCGTCGACCGACCCGGTTTCCTCGAGCACGAGTTCGAGATCCTCGAGTGCCTGGTCGACGTCGTCGACCGGCAGCGGCATGCGCAGCAACAGCAGCCACGTGACGAAACTGGCGTCGGCATCGCCGGCGCGCGATTCGCCCACGGCCTGCGCCAGCAGCTGCGCGCGACGCGTGAAGTGCGCCTGCGCGGCGGGCTCGTCGGCGAACACCGCGACCGACTCGCCCTCGGGCTGGAGGTCCCCGGTGCCGACGTTCTCGAAACTCGAAATGACCACGTAGCTCAAGGCACATCTTCCGTCGGAGGCGACGTCGACATCCTCGCACGCGGCGCTTCCGCGGGGAACGCGTCGGGTTCGCGCAGGTCGTTCCCGCAGGCGCCGCGGCCGATGGTGGCGATCCGGCCGGCGCGCGAATCGTCGTGTAGTGCCTGCGCGGAAACGACGCGTGCGCGCCGCGCCGCGCGGCACGGCGCCGCGCGCCCTTCCCACCGGCTCGAAGTGCAGGCACTCTTGCACCATCTCCCGCCTCGAGCCCGACATGAAGCGATCCCGCACTGCCGCCCTGCTGCTGATGGGCACGGCGCCCTTGATGCTGACCTCCTGTTCCGACGAGGCGACCACGCGCGAAGGCCTCTACACCTCGATCGACGCCTGCGTCGCGCAGACCGACGACCGTCCGGCCTGCGAACGCGCGATGGGCGAGGCGCGCAAGCAAGCCGAAGTCGAAGCGCCGCGCTATGCGACGCGCGAGGAGTGCATCGCGGCCCACGGCGCCGAGCAGTGCGACGAGCGCCGCGACGCGAACGGGCATTCGTACTTCATGCCGTTCATGACCGGGTTCCTGATGGCGCAGATGATGCGCGGCGGACAGCCCGCCGGACTCGCAGCGAGCCCCGCGTTCCGCGATCGCGCCGGCAACTGGCAGCGTCCGGGCCCGGCAGCGGCCGGTGGCGTCTATCGCGCCGGAACGACGCGCGCGATGGCGCCGATCGGCCTGCAGCCCGACCGCGCGCCGACCGTCACGCGTGGCGGCTTCGGTTCGAGCAACAGCGGACGCGGCGCGAGCAGCTGATGCGCCGCGTCGCATCGCCCGTGCGCGCGAACTGGCGCGCGCGCGCGGAGGAAGCCGGCTTCGCGTTCCACACGATCGACGGCGCGCCGTATTGGGACGAGTCGGCCTATTACGCATTCTCGCTGCGCGAGATCGAGCAGGACATCGAGGCGCCGACCGAGGAGTTGCACGGCATGGCGCTCGACCTCGTCGACGACGTCGTGCGCGACGAGCGCCACATGCGCGCACTCGACATCCCCGAACCGTTCTGGGACTTCGTCGCGCGCAGCTGGCGCGAGCGCGATCCGCACCTGTACGGGCGCATGGACTTCGCCTACGACGGCACTGGCCCCGCGAAACTCTACGAGCTCAATTACGACACCCCGACCTCGCTCTACGAGGCCGCGTTCTTCCAGTGGCAGTGGCTCGACGACCTGCAGCGCAGCGGGCGCATGCCGCGGTCGACCGACCAGTACAACTCGATCCAGGAATGCCTCGTCGAGGCATTCGGCACGATCGCGCGGCAGTTGCCGCGCCCGTTCCATTTCGCCGCGGTGCGCGAGTCGATCGAGGACCAGGGCACGATCGCGTACCTGCGCGACTGCGCGGCCCAGGCCGGGCTCGAAGCCGGCGAACTCGCGATCGAGGACATCGGGATCAGCGCCGACGGCCGCTACACCGACCTCGACGACCGCGTGATCGGCACGCTGTTCAAGCTGTATCCGCTCGAGGACCTGTTTCGCGAGGAATTCGGCCAGTACCTGCCACGCTCGCGCATGCTGCTGATCGAGCCGCCGTGGAAGGCGATCCTCAGCAACAAGGGCATCCTGCCGCTGCTGTGGCGCAAGCATCCGCGCCATCCGAACCTGCTCGCCGCCGAGTTCGACGATGGCGCGTCGCTGCCGCCGGGTTGGGTGCGCAAGCCGCTGCATTCGCGCGAGGGCGCGAACATCGAGATGCACATGCCGGACGGAGAACGCATCGTTTCGGACGGTCCGTACCATGGGCCCTGCATCCGCCAGGCACTGCATCCGCTCACCGGGTTCGACGGACATCGTGCGCTGCTCGGCAGCTGGGTGGTCGGCGACCGCGCGTGCGGACTCGGCATCCGCGAGGACCGCTCGCCGATCACGCGCGACACGGCGCGCTTCGTGCCGCACGTGATCGAGGACGTCGCGGCGGCCGCGGACGCGGTGCTCGTCGCCTGAGCCTGCGCGCAGCCGCGAGCGGCGGTGATAC
>JAEYZH010000071.1 GCA_023430685.1 Pseudomonadota bacterium
GACCAGCGCGGCCATCGCGGCACGCGACTCGATGCCTTCTCCGACGCACTCGAACGGCTTGTGGTCGCGATACTCCATCAGTGCATCGAAAGCACCCGCGAGCGATGCATCATCGAGCAGGTTGCGACCGAAGATCCCGAGCAGGCGCGGCTTGGGCATGAACGGCGCGAGCGCGAGGAACACGAAGTGGCATTTCGGGCACTGCCCGCACCAGCGGTCGGCGGGCCTGGGCCCGAGGATCCGGAAGTTGCGATTGCAGCTCGAGAACACGTCGTCGTAGCGGTGGCTGCGCGCGAAGCGTTCGGCCACCGCGAGTTCGGACAGCGGCCGCAGCAGCGAGTAGTAGCGAAGGTCCGCCGCGACGCGCGCATGCACGCGCTCGCGGAAACGCTGTTCGAACTCCCAGCCCTTGCTCCACTGGTGGTTGACCGCCTGGCCCTCGTATTCGAGCGTCGCGCTCGAGGCCGAGCGCTCGTTCGAGAACGCGATCGCGTCGTGATCGTGCAGCAATGCGGCGACGACGAGGATCGCCGAGTTGATCGCGGTGACCGGGATGTGCCCGTTGTAGGCGCCGGCCTTGTTGTAGTCGAACAGCAGCGGCGACAGCTCGCGACGGATGTTCAGCAGCGGCAGGCCCGTGCGCTCGGCGCAGGCGGCGATCAGTGGCGAGTGGCCGACCCAGGTCGCGGTCGCCTCGACGCCCGCGCGCTTGAGCACCTCGACGCTGACCAGCGAATCCTTCCCGCCGCCGATCGGCACGAGCGTGCGATGCGCGAGCCCGAGCGCGGGCGCCGGCGCATCCGGCGCATCCGCGGCGACCGGGAAGCGGATGCGCCCGCGCAGGTCGAGCCGGTTGTGGTACGCGAATTCGCCGAGGCCATGCAGGTAGAGGGCGTCGAGGAAGTCCGCGGTCGCTGCATCCAGCGGGGTCGATTCGACGAGGATCCGGGCCGGAACACCGGCCTTGTAGTAACTCACGCCGGCGACGAGATGCAGCAGGTCGAGCGCGGCTTCGAACGCGAGGGTGCGCCCGGGCGCCATCACGGATCGTGCAGGAAACGTGATGCGCTCGACCAGCTCGGGGCCGTCGTCGAACGCATAGACGAGCGAAACCACGCCGTCGGCATGATCGCGCCGGACGAAGCGGAATGCGCGTGCGTCGCGCGCGTGGGTCTGCACGTTCACCGGCGGTACTCCGACCTGCGCATGCGCGCGCCGTGCCGCGATCCAGCTTGTTTCCTCACAACACGATCTCCGCCGCGGGTTCGCGCAGGTTGTAACTCGAGCCCATCACCGCGCCGTAGGCGCCGGCCTGCGCGACCAGCAACACGTCGCCTTCGCGGCATTCGGGCAGGCGCCGGTTCGCGCCGAGCACGTCGCCGGTCTCGCAGATCGGACCGACCACCTGCACCATCGCAGCCACGGGCTCGTCGAGGCGCGACAGGTTCACGATCTCGTGCCAGGCTTCGTACAACGCCGGTCGCAGCAGCGAGTTCATCCCGGCATCGACGCCGACGTAGAGCTGAGAGCCCTTGCGCTTGAGCTGGGTCACGCGCGCGAGCAGCACGCCTGCGTCCGCGACGAGGAAACGTCCCGGCTCCATCCAGAGGGCGAACTGCGGATACGCCTGCTTGACCTCGGCAAGGCCGGCCGCGAGCGCCGCGAGGTCGAGCGGCGCCTCTCCGGGGCGCGAAGGCACGCCGAGGCCACCGCCGATGTCGATCGATTCGATGCGATTGAACCCTTCCGCGAGGCTCGCGACCTGCGCGTAGACCGATCGCCAGTGCGACGCATCGAGGATGCCCGAGCCGAGATGCGCATGCAGGCCCGTGATGCGCGTGCCGGCGGTGCGCGCGAGCGCACGGAACTCGTCGACCTGGTCGAGCGCCACGCCGAATTTCGAGCCGGTGCCGCCGGTCTTCACCTTGTCGTGGTGGCCGCGCCCGACGCCGAGGTCGACGCGCAGGTGGATCTCGTGCCCATCGAACAACGACGCCCAGTGCTGCAGCGGGTGCAGCGCGTCGAGCGTCACGCGCACGCCGGCCGCGAGCGCGGCCGCGTATTCCGCGCGCGGCGCGAAGTTCGGCGTGAACAGGATGCGTTCGGGCGCGAGCTGCGGCAGTGCCGAGCGCACCGCCTCGACTTCGGCGAGCGACACGCATTCGAACGCGAAGCCTTCCTCGTGCAGCGCGCGCAGGATCGCCGGGTGCGGGTTCGCCTTCAGCGCGTAGTGCCAGCGATCGACGACGGGCGCGCCGGATGGCGTCGCGACGGACTCGCGCAACGAACGCGCGCGCGCACGCACCGCGTCGATCGAATACACGTAGCGCGGCGTGCCTTCGGCGGTGATGCGCAGCAGCGCATCGCGCTCGCGTCGCCACCAGGTCGGCGCGGCCGGCGCAGGTGCCTCGCCCGCGAGTTCGAGCCAGCTCGGACCGAACACCGCGCCGTCATCGGCGCGCAGCGCGTCCGCGCGGATCAGCAGGCCATGCAGGCGCGGGATCAGGTCGTCGACGAGCGCCTCGTCGACGACGAACGTGAGGTTCAGGTTGTTCGACGACTGGCTGATCAGGTGCACGTCGAGCGCGCCGAACTCCGCGAGCACGCCCGAAAGGCGATGCAGCAGCGAGCGCATGCCGCGACCGACCAGCGTGATCGCCGCGCACGGCGCGATCACCTTCACGCGGCAGATCTTCGCGAGATCGGTCGCGAGCGCGGACAGCACGTCCGAGGTCACGAGGTTCTCGCTCGGGTCGAGCGAGACCGTGACGTTGGTTTCGGCCGAACCAATGAGGTCCACCGAGAGGCCATGTCGCTTGAACTCGGCGAACACGTCGGCGAGGAAGCCGACCTGCTGCCACATGCCCACGGTCTCCATCGACACCAGCGTGACGCCCTTGCGCGCGCTGATCGCCTTGACGCACGGCGCCGCGTCGGCCGCCGCGGCGCGGATGCGGGTGCCTGCAAGCGCCGGACGGTTGGTGTCCTTGATCACGAGCGGCACGCCGGCGCGACGCAACGGACCGAGCGCGCGCGGATGCAGCACCTTCGCACCGGTGGTCGCGATTTCCTGCGCCTCCTCGTAGTCGAGCTGCGCCAGCAGGCGCGCGTCGGGCACGATGCGCGGATTCGCGCTGAACATGCCGGGCACGTCGGTCCAGATCTCGACGCATTCGGCGCGCAGCATCGCGCCGAAGCAGCCGGCCGAAGTGTCCGAGCCACCCCGACCGAGCAGCACGGTCTCGCCGGCGTCGTTGCGCGCGATGAACCCTTGCGTGATGAACAACTCGCCGCGCGCGGCGAGCGCGGCCGCGAACGCGGCGTCCGGCGCCGCCGGCACCGTCGCCGACAACCGGCGCGCCCATGCGCCCTGGTTCGCGAGCGGCGCGCTCCGCAAGTGCTCGCGCGCGTCGAGCCAGTGCAGTGGCAGGCCCTGGCTGGCGAGGAAGCCTGCGCCGAGCGTGCTCGACATGAGTTCGCCGAGCGCGAACACCTCGGCCTGCCAACCGAGCTCGCCATCGGCGCGCCGCGGATCCTCGAGCAGCTGCGCGAGGCGCGCGAGCCAGCCGTCGATCGCATTGCGGCGTGGCAATCCGAGTTCGGCATGCAGCGCGTGGTGGCGCGCGATGATCGTCGCCTGCGCTTCGCCGCAGCACGCGGCATCGCCACGCGACTCCGCGATCCGCTTCAACTGGTCGGTGATGCCCGACAGCGCCGAGACGACGATCAGCACGCGCCGACCCGCGTCGTGGTGCGCTCGCGCGACGCGGCCGATGGTCTCCCAGCGCGCGCGCGTCGAGACGCTGGTGCCGCCGAATTTCACGACGACCCACGGCGCATCGGCGGGCAGCGGTGCTGCGCGATCTGTCGACAAGGGAAAACCTGTGCAGGCGGGAACGGGGATTCTTTCGTGCGTCGCAGCATAATGCAAACGGATGGCTATTCGCGGGCATTGCGATGGCGATGAAGCGCGCTCTTCCGCGTTGCGGGGCCCCTTCCGTCGCAGGCGGGCGAAGGGAACCAGCCGCGATGCAAGAGGCCGGCTCCTGCTTGCCCGCTTGCGGGGAGGTGCCACGAAGCGGCAGGGGCCGCCCTCGATACCGATGCTTCGGGACACCCTCGCGTGCAAGCGGTGGCACGGAAAAGCCGGCATGATCGCGCCTTCGCCCGCCGCCCGAGCCGCCGCATGACGAACGCCGACGACACTCCCGCAACGCGCGTCGGCTACGCCCGCCGGCTCGGCCCCTGGGATGCGGCGATGGTCGTCGTCGGCGGCGTGATCGGATCAGGCATCTTCCTGACGCCGGCCGCAGTCGCGCGGCAGACGGGCTCGGCGACCGAGTTGCTGCTCGCCTGGGCGATCGGCGGTGCGCTCGCGCTGGTCGGCGCGCTCTGCTACGCCGAACTCGGCACGCGACGCCCGGCCGCGGGTGGCGGCTACGTGAACCTGCGCGAGGCGTTCGGCCTCGTCGTCGCGTTCGTCTACGGCTGGAACATGCTCGTCGTGAACTACTCCGGCAGCCTCGCCGCGGTCGCGACCGTGTTCGTCCAGTACGCGGGCGCCGCGCTCGGGGTCGAGGTCGCCGATGCGCGGCCGTGGGCCGTCGCATCGATCGCGTTCCTCGCCGGAATCAACTGGTTCGGCATCCGCGCGGGCGCGATCACGCAGAACATCCTGACCGTGCTGAAGCTCGCCGCGGTCGCGCTGCTGATCGGCGTCGGCCTGTCCGCCGGCGGCGCCCCGCCGCCGACGACGCCGCCGCCTGCGCTGAATCCGCTCGCATTCGGCGGCCTGCTGCTGCCGGTTCTGTTCTCCTACGGTGGCTGGGCCTACATCAACAACATCGCGGGCGAGGTGCGCGAGCCGCAGCGCAACCTTCCGCGCGCGCTGTTCTTCGGCATGCTGCTGGTCGCGGCCTGCTACCTGCTCGTCAACCTCGCCTACCTCGCGGTGCTCGGCCATGAAGGCCTCGCCGCGAGCCGTGCGCCTGCCGCGGACGTGATGCGCAGCGTATTCGGCGAACCCGGCGCGCGCGTGATCGCGGCCGGCATCGCGATCTCGACGATCGGCTTCTGCAACATCTCGCTGATCGGCGCGGCGCGCGTGTTCCAGGTGATGGGCCAGGACGGCGTGTTCTTCCGCATCGCCGGACGCCTGCATCCGCGCTGGCACACGCCGAACATCGCGCTGCTGATGCTCGCGGGCTGGGCCTGCGTGCTCGCGTTCAGCGGTACCTTCGACCAGTTGCTCAACTACGCGACCGTCGGCGACTGGCTCGGTTACGCGGCCGTCGTCGCGACGCTGTTCTGGTATCGCCGCCACGACGCGCCAGCGCCGTTCCGCACGCCGTGGTTCCCGCTGCTGCCGCTCGTGTTTCTCGCCGCGGTCGCATGGGTGGTGATCGTCACGGTCTGGATGCGCCCGGCCGACGCCGGCATGGGCGCATTGATCACGCTCGCGGGCCTGCCGGTGTACTGGATCTGGCGTCGACTGCCCGCGCGCTGAGGCGCCCTGCGTCGTTCCCACCCGCGCGCGGTCGATGCGAGAATGCGCGGGTGCGATCGCGCACACGGAGTCCCGCATGTCGAAGCCGCCCGAGCCGCCCGTCGGCGCCACGCCGCCCCCATCCCGTTCGCCGGGCAAGGCGGTGCCGCTGCCGATCACGATCAATGGCGAAGCGTTCTTCCATGACGGCGATCCGGCGATGCCGCTGCTCTGGTTCCTGCGCGACAAGCTGCGCCTGACCGGCACCAAGTACGGCTGCGGCACCGGCGACTGCGGCGCGTGCACGGTGCTCGTCGACGGCAAGGCCGCGCGCGCCTGCGTGATGCCGATGTCGAGCGCGGCCGCGCACGCGGTCACGACGATCGAAGGCCTCGGCGGCGACGGTCTGCATCCGGTGCAGCAGGCCTGGATCGAAGAGGACGCGGTGCAGTGCGGCTATTGCCAGGCGGGGCAGATGCTCGCTGCGGTCGACCTGCTCACGCGCAAGCCGCGCCCGACCGAAGACGACCTCGCCAGGATCGGCAACCTGTGCCGCTGCGGCAGCTATCCGCGCATCCGGCGCGCGATCCTGCGCGCAGCCGCACAGATGCGGGGCGCGCGCAAGTGAACGGCGTCGATGCGGGACGCCGGCGCTTCCTCTGCGTGTCGCTGACCGTGGGCGGCGCGTTGCTGCTCGGCTACCGCGACGCGATCGCGGCGCCGACGCCGGGCGTGCCGCCCGAACTGCTCGGCGACGACCTCACCGCAGTCGGACCCTTCGTGCGCATCGAGCGCGGCAACCGGATCGTGATCGGTGCGCGCGGCTGCGAGGTCGGCCAGGGCGTGATGACCTCGTTGCCGATGTTGATCGCCGAGGAACTCGACGTCGAGTGGTCGCAGGTGATGGTGGTGCAGCTGCCCTACGGCTACGTCGAGACCGACCGGGGTGCGTCGAACCTCTACGGCAGCCAGGGTGCCGACGCCGGCATCGGCGATGCGTGGACCGAACTGCGCCAGGCCGGCGCCGCCGCGCGCTGGTTGCTGCGCCAGGCAGCCGCGAACGAATGGAGCCTGCCGGTCGCGAACCTGCGCACCGAAGCCGGCGAAGTCATCGCCCCCGACGGTCGCCGCCTCAGCTACGGCGCGCTCGCGCGCAGCGCGGCCACGCTCACGTTGCCGCCGACGCCGTTGCCGCTCAAGCAGCCGGACCGGTTCCACATCATCGGCAAGCCGACGCGAACTGCCGATGCACGCGACATCGTGACGGGTCGCAGCCGCTACGGCATCGACGAATATGCCGCGAACGCGCTGGTCGCGGTGATCGTGCGCTGCCCGCTGCTCGACGGCACGCTGGAGTCGTTCGACGACAGCGAGGCGCGCAAGGTCGCCGGCGTCGTCGACGTGGTCGCGTTGCCGGGATCCGCGCCCGGCCACCCGCTGGACGGCGTGCTCGCCGCCGGCGTCGCGGTACTCGCAGAACACAGCTGGGGCGCACTCAAGGGCCGCGAGCAGTTGCAGGTCAAGTGGAAGCCGGGCCCGTGGGCAGACGAGTCGAGCGCCGCACTCGCGCGGCGAGCCAACGAACTGCTCGACGGCGTGCAAGCGGGCCTCGACGTGCGTCGTTACGGAGACGTCGCGCAGGCGCGCAAGCAGGCGCGACAGGTCGTCGAGGCGCGCTACGAGATGCCGTTCCTCGCGCACGCGACGATGGAGCCCCCGGTCGCATTGATCGAAATCGGCCAGGACAGCGCGCGCCTGACCGCGTCGGTCGAGGACCCGGACGGCGCTTCGCGCATGATCGCGAAACTCACGGGCCTGCCGCGCGCGAAGATCGAGATCCGCTTCACCCGCGGCGGAGGCAGTTTCGGCCGTCGACTCGCGAACGACTTCGTCGCCGAGGCGGTGCTCGTCGCGAAGGCCGCCGGCAAGCCGGTCAAGCTCATGTGGACGCGCGAGGATGATCTGCAGCACGACTTCTACCGCCCGTTCGGCGTGCATGCGCTCGCCGCGACGCTCGACCGCCGCAAGCGCGTCACCGGATGGTCGCACCGCTGCGCCGCGACGCCGCTGAACGCTCGCGACCCGCTCCCGGACCCGCCGCCGTCGAACGAGGGCATCCTCGAGGCCGACGATTTCCCGGCCGGCCTCGTCGCGAATCTCGAGAAGACCTTCCATGCGGTCGAGTCGGGCATGCCGCGCGGCGCGTGGCGTACGCCTTCGCATGCGTTGCATGCCTTTGCGGTGCAGTCGTTCATCGACGAGATCGCGGTCGCGACGCGCCAGGACGCGGTCCAGCTGCGGCTGGGCCTGCTCGGCGAGGCGCGGCGCATTCCGCAGGCGCAAGGCCCGGACTTCGACACCGGCCGGCTCGCCGACGTCCTGCTCCGCTGCGCCGAACGCATCGGCTGGGGCGTGCGCCGCACCGACGGCCACGGCATCGGCATCGCCTGCCACTTCGCCTCGGGCGGTTACGCCGCGCACGCGTTCGAAGTCTCGGTCGTCGGCGAGGAACTGCGCGTCCACCGCGCGATCTGCGTCGCCGACGTCGGTCGCGTGATCAATCCGCTCGGCGTCGAGGGGCGGCTCATGGGGGCCACGATCGACGGCCTCTCGACCGCGCTGAACCTCGCGATCACCGTTCGCAACGGCGAGGTCCGCCAGCGCAGCTTCCGCGATTATCCGCTGCTGCGGATGGCGCATTCGCCCAGGGACGTCGACGTCGTGATCGTCGAATCGAGCGCGGACCCGGCCGACCCCGGCAACGCAGGCATCGCGAGCGCCGCGCCCGCGCTCGCGAACGCGGTCTACGCCGCGACGACGGTGCGGGTGCGCAAGCTGCCGCTGATGCCGGAACTCATGCGCATGCTCTGATGCGCGTCATCGATCCGCGCGCACGGCTTTTCAGGTGGCGAAATACACGACCAGCGCGAACGCGGCGAGCACGCCGAGGCTCGCGCGATCGGTCAGCGCGAACACGACCGGGTCATCGTGCATGCGACCCGCGCGCGCGATGCGCCAGACCCGCGCGAGCCAGTACGCGAGCAGCGGCGTCAGCAGCCACAACAGTTGCGGACTCGCGTAGAGCTCGGCGCTCTTCGTGCTGTCGATGTAGAACGCAAGCACGACCACGGCGAGCGCGCTGCTCGTGATCCCGGCGACGAATATCGGCAAGCGGTGGGCGACGTGGTAGCCGCGTCCGGCGAGTCGGGTCCCGGCTTCGGCGGCGACCCGCTCGACTTCGGCGTAGCGCTTTACCAGCGCGAGGCCGAGGAACAGGAACAGCGAGAACGCGAGCAGCCACGCGGAGATCTCGACCGGGATCGCTTCGCCGCCCGCGATGATGCGCAGCGTGTAGAGCGCGGACAGCGCGACCACGTCGAGCACCGCGATCCGCTTGAGCACGAACGAATACACGAGCGTGGTCGCGGCGTACGCGAGCAGGGCCGGCAGGAAGCCCGCGGGCAGCTGCACCGCGAGCCAGACCGCGGCGAGCACGAGCAGCGGCGCGGCGACGAGTCCCGCGGCGAGCGGCAACGTCCCCGCCGCAAACGGACGGAAGCGCTTGCGCGGATGGCGCCGGTCGGCATCGAGATCGAGCAGGTCGTTGACGAGATAGGTCGCCGATGCGCAGAGGCTGAACGCGAGGAACGCGACCAGCGTCGACGCGACCGCGGCCGCGTCGAACACGCGGTGCGCGGCGAGCAGCGGAACGAACAGCAGCAGGTTCTTCGACCACTGGTGCACGCGCAGCGCGCGCAGCCACGCCTTCGCGCCAGCATGGCGGCGTTCGAATGCGCGTTCGAAGACCGGTGTCGCACGCACGTGGCGCAGCAGCCAGGCGGGCGCGTTCGCGACGATCGCGTGGCGCGCGTGGCGCCACACGGCGAGGTCAACCGGTGCGTTGCCGACGTAGTCGTAGCCTTGCTCGCCGAAGCGGGCATGCAGCAGCGCGGCCTTGCGCGCGCCGCCGAGGTTGCGCACGCCGTCGCTCGCGAGCACCTCGTCGAAGCCGCCGACATGCGCCGCGACCTCGCGCGCGAGGTGCTGGTCGGCCGCGCTGCAGAGCACGCGCGGGCGACGCGCGTCATCGCGCAGCCACGCGAGCACGCGTTCATCGTAGGGCAGTCGCGTGACGTCGAGGTTCGCGCGTCGTGCAATCTCCTGCTTGAGGTGCGCGCGCCCGCGCAGCAGCCAGAACAAGAAGCACGCGAGCCAGAACGGATTGCGCCGCAGCAGCGCGAACGCCGATTCGACCAGCAGGTCCGAGTGGATCAGGGTGCCGTCGAGATCCACGCAGAGAGGGACGTCGTGTCGCTGCATCGAAAGCCGCGCGCTCCGCGGGCGCGCATGCGCCGGTCGCCGATCCTTGTCGATCGGCGCGCAGGAAAGCAAGCGGGCGGCCTGGAAGCGGAAGCGCCCGCCGACCTTCCGTCGTCCGGCCTACCGGGCGGGTTCGCAGCCGCCGGATTCGGCGCGCGCGCGGTTGCGGTCGGCGATCGCGGCCTGGTCCGCGAGCCCGACCCACTTGAGGTACTTGCGCGCGACGCGGTCGCCGGCCGACTCGTCGGGCGCGAACGCGTTCGCGAAACGCGTCTTGCGGCAGTCGATCGGATTGCCGCGTTCCTCGATCTGCGCCCAGCGTTCCTTCGCGGCTTCGCGTTCGGTCACGGGTGCCTTCGGCGGCGCGGCGATCGGGCCGTCGAGGCGAATCGAACCATCCGGATTGAACAGCCGCGGCGCAGCCACCGCTCCGCCCGCGCCGATGCGCGCGCGCATCGCTTCGCTGTCTTCGGCTGGCGCCTGCGGCGGCGGGGGGCGCGTCTCGATCTCGGGCGCCTCGACCGCGATGCGGCTCTCGCGCACGACGATCGGCGGCTCGGGCTCGGGCGGCGGGGGCGGGACGTCGGTCGGCAACGCCTCGTGCAAGGTCACGCGGATCGGCTGTGCGACGGGTCGCGGGTGCTTGTACGGTTTCATGCCGAGCGCGAAGCCCGCGAGTTCGACCACGGTGATCAGCAGCGCGAACAACCCGCCGAGCCAGAGCAGGCGGCGGTCGCGTACGGGCTCGGTCCAGCGCAGGCTTCGCTGCCACGGCAGCGCATCCGCCGCGAAGCGCAGCGCGCCCGGCTCGGCGAGATCGGGCAACGGATGGGCGACAGTCGGCGGCAGCATCGGACGCGACGAGGGAGGATGCTGCGGGCTCAAGGCGGATCGGTGCGGGCGAAAGTGGCCGAAGCATAGCGATCGCGCGCTAAGGGCTCGTTAACGCCGGTGCCGGAGCCTGGCCTTCGACTTCGGCCTGCGCTCGGGGCGAACGGATATTTCCATGCCGTTCGCGCTGAGCGCAGCGCCCGCCAGGGCGCGAAGTCGAAGCGCACCCGTGGGACGACATCGCGAACTGGCCCTTCGACTCCGGCCTTCGGCCTGCGCTCAGGGCGAACGGACATTGGCACTCC
>JAEYZH010000141.1 GCA_023430685.1 Pseudomonadota bacterium
CGGGACGACGGCGCGTTGCGCTGGCACCTGCTGCGGATCCTGCCGCTGCGCGAGTCGGTCACTGATCCGACGGTGTGGGGATGGTGCGGCAGCGGCACCGACATCGACGACCGCAAGAAGGCCGAAGTCGCGCTGCGCTCGACGCAGGATCGCGTCGGCAGCTTCCTCGGATCGCTGAGCCACGAGCTGCGCAACCCGCTCGCGGCGCTCGCCGCGGCGGTGCAGATCATGCGCCACCCGCGCGCGGCGCCCGGGATGGTCGCGCGCGCGCTCGACACGATCGAACGCCAGACAGGCCAGCTCTCGCGCCTCGTCGACGAGTTGCTCGACGTCACGCGCCTGATGGACGGCCGCATCGACCTGCAGTACAGCGAAGTCGCGCTCGACGAACTCGTGCGCGAGACCTGCGAGGACCTCGCCGCGCGCGCCGCCGCCGACGGCGTCGCCCTCGGCTGCGAACTGCCGTCGCAACCGGTGTTCGCGCAGGTCGATCCCGTGCGCATCCGCCAGGCGCTCGCGAACCTCGTCGTGAATGCGCTGCACGCCTGCCGCGAGACCGGCAGCGTGACCGTCAGCGTTCTGGATCTCGATGCGACCGAAGTCGGCATCCGCGTCACCGATTCGGGTTGCGGGCTCACGAGCGAGCGCCTCGCCGCGTTGCTCGACTCCGGGCCGGGTCCGTTGCCGGGCTCGCACCGGAGCGGCGGTTTCGGACTCGGCCTGCAGACTGCGCGCCACATCGCGACGCTGCACGGCGGCCGCCTCGTCGCCTCGAGTGCGGGCAGCGGCCATGGGGCGACGTTCGAACTCAGGTTCCCGCCACGCCGCGAGATGCCCGCCGCGCGCGAGAGCGACCCCGCGCCGGCCGACCTGCGTGGCCATGTGGTGCTGCTGATCGGCGAACTCGGGCACGCGCAGTTCGCGGCGCAACTCGAACAGCGCGGCGCGGTGGTCGGCGTCGCGCGCGCGGGCATCGAAGGCCTGCGCCTGCTCGCGCAGGGCACGCCGACCGCGCTGGTCTGCGACCTCGACCTGCCGGCGCCGCTGACGGGCTACGACGTGTTGCGCGAGGTCGATCGCATCGGCGCGCTGCCGCGGCCGCGCATGATCGCGATCGGCGCGAGCGAGGACATCGACATCGCGGCTGCGAAGGCCGCAGGCTTCGACGACTGCCTGATCCGCCCGGTCACGACCGCACGCCTGCTGGAAGCCCTCAGCGCCGCATCGCCGCGCAGCGGAGCATGAGCCGCCTTGTCGCGACGCGCCCACCCGCATCGCGTCGCCGGCGCGCGCGTCCGGTCAGTCCTCGGCGTCGTCCGCGCTGCCGAGCAGCTCGTCGCCGATCAGGCCCTGTTCGCGATAGCGCAGCAAGCGGTTGTAGATCGTCTTCGGCGTGATGCCGAGCACGCGCGCGGCCTGTCGCTTGTTGTTGCCGTACTCGGCGAGCGTGCGCAGCAGCATCTCGCGCTCGATCTCCTCGAAGCTCATGCCGACCTGGAACGTGACCCCGCCCTCGTCGGCCTTCGCGGCCGGGCGCGAAGGCGCGGTCGCGCCGGAACCGCCGATCGCATCCCCGGTCGCGAGCACGTAGGCGCGCTGCACGACGTGGCGCAGCTCGCGCACGTTGCCGGGCCAGTCGCGCGCCATCCATTCGCGCAGCACCTCGGCCGTGAGGTAGTGGTGGGTGCCATAGCGTTCGTTGAGGCGGTCGAGGAAGCGCTGCGCGAGCGGCGCGATGTCACCGCGGCGCTCGCGCAGCGGCGGCAGCTCGATCGGGAAATCGGCGAGACGGTAGTAAAGGTCCGCGCGCAGCGTGCCGTCCGCCACCGCCTTGGCCGGATCACGGTTGGTCGCCGCGATCACGCGCACGTCGACCGGCAATTCGGTGGTGCCGCCGACGCGCGTGACGGTGCGGCTCTCGAGCACGCGCAGCAGGTAGACCTGCAGCGTGGCCGGCATCTCGGTGATCTCGTCGAGGAACAGCGTGCCGCCTTCGGCGCGCTCGAAGAAACCCGCGTGCGCCTGCGCCGCGCCGGTGAAGGCGCCGCGCTCGTGGCCGAACAACTGGCTGCTGAGCAGGTCCGGCGCGATCGCGCCGCAGTTCAGAGCGACGAACGCACCACGGCGCCCGCTGCGCTCGTGCACCGCGCGCGCGACGAGTTCCTTGCCGGTGCCGCTTTCGCCGTGGATGAACACCGTCATGTCGTGGCGCGCGACGCGGTCGATGCGTTCGAACAGCTGCTTCATCTGCGGCGTCGCGCCGATCATGCCGCTGAATTCACCGCCGCCGCCGGCCGGGTAGCTGCGCGCGTGCAGGCGCGCACGCTCGAACAGGCGCGTCAGCGCGCCGGGTTCGAGCGGCTTGACGAGGTAGTCCACGATCGGCAATCGCACCGCGCGGATCGCCGAATCGACGCTCGGGTGACCGGTCACGATCGCGATCTCGCCGAGCGTGGCGAGGTCGACCTCGTCGAACAGTTCGAGGCCGTTGCCGTCGGGCAGGTCGAGATCGAGCACGACGAGGTCGAAGCGTGCGTCGCGCGCGATGCGGCGCGCGTCGGCGAGGGTCCCGGCGCGGCTGACCTTGCAGTTTGCGAGCGCGGCGAGATCGGCCACCGAGGCCTGGAACTCGGCGTTGTCGTCGACGATCAGCACGCTGCCTACGGTTTCAGCCATCGATTCGCTCCTCGCGGGCCGTTGAGTGTATATGGGTAGCCGTGAAGGCGCGCGAACGCGCGCCACCGGCGCGGGCATCAGCAAAGGGGGAGGTGGGCAGGTGTCGACGACGAGGGAGAAGCGCGTGCGCCGCGCAGCGGCGGATCCGCTCGAGCAGCTGCTCGAGGCGATGCACGCGATGAGCGAGGGCAACTTCAGGGAGAGGCTGCCGACCCACTGGGAAGGCATGCCGGGCAAGCTCGCGGCGGTCTTCAACGAGATCGCTTCGCACAACCGGCGCCTCGCCGACGACCTCGCGCGCGTAGGCGAGCAGGTCGGCCGGAAGGGCCACACGCGCCAGCGCCTGCGGCCCGCGAATCGCCAGGGCGCCTGGTCCGACATGGAGCAGTCGGTCAACGCGCTGATCGAC
>JAEYZH010000166.1 GCA_023430685.1 Pseudomonadota bacterium
GGGTGAGGCTCATGGATGAGCCGAACACGGATTCGTCGGGAACGAATCCGGACAGCCGGAGGCTGGCCCCGGAGCGCGCAGCGCGGAGGGGTGAGGCTCATGGATGAGCCGAACACTCCCACCCTCTCCCTCGAAACAAAAAGCGCCCCGAAAGGGGCGTTTTTCGTATCTGGCGGAGAGGGTGGGTGAAGAACCGGCGGCATCGCGGAAGACGCCGGTTCGACGCGTCCGCCGGGAGCGGACGCGGACGACCGCAGGCCGGCCCCGGAGCGCGCAGCGCGCAGGGGTGAGGCTCATGAATCAGCCGAACACCCCCGCGCCAGCAGCAGGCCATTCTCGATGCACACTCTTCCATTCAGTGGCACTGGCGCATAGTCGGGGGTCAACTATTCGGCACTGATCGGGGTACACGCTGATGCGACGCAAGGCAGCCGACGAGTTACACGTCACCGAACTCATTCTCCAGGCGCTGGAGACGGAGCGCGGGGGCATCAAGGTCTATACCGCTGCCATCGGGGCGGCGTGCAATGATGACCTCCGACGGCAGTGGACGGGATGCCTTGAGGAGACGCGCAAGCACGAGGGAATCTTGAGTCGCGTCTGCCGGCGCCTGGATCTCGATCCGGAAATGCAGTCCCCGGGACGGGAGATCGTGTCAGGCCACAGCAACTGGTTGGTCGAAATGATCGAATCGGCCGTCGCCACGGGGGATTCGGGAGCCGCGCAATTGATCGCCGCGGAATGCGTCATGGTCTCCGAGACCAAGGATCTGCTGAACTGGGCGCTCATCGGGCAGGTCAGCAAGCGCGGAAAGAAGGGGCTGGCCGACATCCTGAGTACGGCTTACAACGAAGCTCGCGACGGCGGCACGCATCGTCCCCTGCCTGCCGGGGGACGCCGCGGCCAGCATTGGAACGATGCCTTCGCATTCCGCCGCGCAGCGGCCTAGACGACCTCCGCACCGTGGCGTGCCAGCCTGCTTCGCGTTACAGGCTGCCAGGGGCCCTGCCAGTGCGCACGTTCACCGCTCCCGGCGTGCGGCTACACTTCCCGCGGTTCCAGGCTACGGAAGCACCTTGATGAACACGATTGCCGTCCCCGTCTCGTTCGGCGAGCTCATCGACAAGATCACGATCCTCGAGATCAAGGCCGAGCGCATCGGTGACGCGGCGAAGGTCGCGAACGTGCGCACCGAGCTCGACATGCTGAACGCGACCTGGAGCGAACACGCGGCTTCCGCCACGGACATCGCCGACGCGCGCGCGCGTTTGCGCGCAGTCAACGAGGCGCTCTGGGACATCGAGGACCGCATCCGCGTCAAGGAAAAGGCGAAGGCGTTCGACGCGGAGTTCATCGAGCTCGCGCGGTCGGTGTACGTGCGCAACGACGAGCGCGCTGCGGTCAAGCGCGAGATCAACGCGGCGCTCGGCTCGACGTTGGTCGAAGAGAAGTCGTACGAGGACTACAGGTAAATCGCAGCAGTGCGAACAGGCGTTACCGGTCGTGCGCCGGCTTGTGCGCTCACGCGATCGCGCACAGGGTGCGCTCCTACGGATCGCCGACGCGCAGGCGCGTGCCGGCGGCGGTGCGCGCGTCGGCGAATGAATCGAGGCGCTCGAGCACGTCGTCGACCTCGATCAGGTCCATGACTCCGGGATATTCGAGCTTGGTGCCCCAGGCCAGCGCCTCGGCGGGCTTGCGCCGGAACTTGCGCGCGGCCGCGTCGTAGCGGTCGACGCACCATTGGCGGTCGGAGTACGGACCCGAGCGTTCGGGATTGCTCGCCGCGTGCAGGCCGAGCACCGGCGTGCCGACCGCGTTCGCCATGTGCATCGGTCCGGAATCGGGGCACAGCACGAGGTCGGCGCGCTGCAGCAGCGCGAGCAACTGCTTCAGCGTGTCCTTGCCGACGAGATCGAGCGGGCGCGCCTG
This sequence comes from Pseudomonadota bacterium, assembly GCA_023430685.1. Classification (GTDB taxonomy): domain Bacteria; phylum Pseudomonadota; class Gammaproteobacteria; order Xanthomonadales; family Rhodanobacteraceae; genus Dokdonella_A. The sequence goes on from JAEYZH010000166.1 coordinate 1,933, forward strand.
CATGCGTGTGAGGATGGTGTCGGCGAATTCGCGCTCGAACGCGCTCGGTCCGCCGCAGAGCACGACGCGCCAGCCGAGCGCGAGCGCGGCATGGTCCATCACGGTCGCATAGCGCTCGGCGCGCCAGTTGCGCAGGCGATGGCTCGAGACCGGGCTCACGAGCAGGATCGGCGCGCCGTCGGGCAGGTGCTGCGCGGCGAACGCCTGCGCGGACTCGGGGATCGGCAGGTCCCAGCGCACGCGCGTCTGCGCGAGGCCGAGCGGCTCGAGGAAGCTCGCCATCGCGTCGAGCACGTGCTCGCCCTTGCGCGAGGGGATGCGGCAATTGATGAAGAAGCCGTGCAGGTCCTTCGAGCGCGCGCGGTCGTAGCCGATCCGCAGCGGCGCCTTGACGCTGAGGCTCAGGATGTTCGAGCGCAATGCGACCTGCATGTGCAGCAGCGCGTCGAAGCGGCGTCCGGCAAGCTGCTCGCGCACCGCGCGGAATCCCGCGCGCCCCGCATGCTTGTCGAACACGATGAACTCGACGCCGGGCAGGTCGCCGACGAGCTTGTGCTCGAGCTTGCCGATGATCCAGGTCAGCTGCGTGCGCGGCCAGTGCTGCTGCAACGTGCGCAGCATCGGCACCACGTGGGTGACGTCGCCGATGGCCGAAGTGCGCATAAGGCAGAGCGAAGCCGGTGCCGCATCGGGCTGTGCAGCTTGATCCATGGCGTGCTTGGTACCATTCACGGAAGGAGGCGCGCGTCCGGCGTGCCGTGGGCGGCCAACTTGGCAGACGCATGATCGAGGCGCAAGTTCAATCCACCGCGGGCGGCGCGATCCTGCACGATGCGGATGTCGCCGCGATGGCAGGCGCCGACTGGTTCGAGCCGGCGCGATGGCCGCACGCGGCCGGTGCGGACGACAGCGGTCGCGGCGGCGTGCCGTTCATCGTGCTGCCGGTCGGGACCTGTGCGCTGCGCCACTACCGGCGCGGCGGCCTCGTCGCGCGCGTCGTCGCCGACCGATACCTCTGGACCGGTGCCGAGCGCACGCGCGCATTCCGCGAATTCCGCCTGCTCGCGCGGCTGGCCGATGCGGGCCTGCCGGTCGCGCAGCCGGTCGCCGCGCGCTACCTGCTCAGCGGGCTCGCCTATCGCGCGGACCTGCTGACGCGGCGCATCGAAGGCGCCCGCACGCTCGCGCGCGAGCTCGCCGATCGCGGCGCCGACGGCGCGCTCGCCGCGCGCATCGGCGAAACGATCGCGTGCTTCCACGTCGCGGGGGCGTGGCACGCCGATCTCAACGCATCCAACATCATGGTGGATCGCGCCACGAAAGTGTGGCTCATCGACTTCGACCGTGGCCGACTGCGCCGGCCGCGGGCCGCATGGCAGCAGTCCAACCTCGCGCGCCTGCGGCGCTCGATCGCGAAACTCGGCCTCGATCGCGCGGCCGGCTTCGAGCAGCGCTTCTGGATGCCGCTGCTGCACGCGCATCGCGCGCACCTCGCGGCCTCCACCGAGGGCGGGGCAGGCGCATGAAGCTCGCGCTGCGCTTCCTCGGTGTCGGCAGTGCGCAGGCGCCCGAACTCGGCTCCGCCTGCGCCGTGCTCGAACGCGCAGGCGAGCCGCTGCTGATGATCGACTGCGGTCCCGAGGCGCTCCAGGCCTACCTGCAACGCTACGGCGCGCCGCCCCGCGCGGTGTACGTCACGCACACACACATGGACCACGTCGGCGGGCTCGAGCGCCTGTTCTACAAGGTGTATTTCGACCCCGACCTGCGCGGCCGCGTGCGCCTGTTCGCGCATGCGGCGCTGGTTCCGTTGCTGCAGTCGCGCACCGCCGACTATCCCGAAGTGCTCGCCGAAGGTGGTGCGAACTTCTGGGACGCGTTCGCGCTGGTGCCGTGCTCGCGTGGTTTCTGGTGCGACGGCTTGTGGTTCGACGTGTTCGGTACGCGCCACCACGCGCCCGGCACCTCGTTCGGGATCGCGCTCGCGGGCAGCTTCACCTGGACCGGCGACACGCGCCCGATTCCCGAGATGCTCGCGGTCTTCGGTGCCGATGGCGGTCCGATCGCGCACGACTGCGCGCTGCACGGCAATCCCTCGCACGCGGGACTCGACGACCTCGAACGCGAGTATCCTGCCGAGATGCTGGAGCGCCTGGTTCTGTACCACCATTCGAGCGAGGCCGACGCCGATGCGATGCGCGCGCGCGGCCGGCGCGTTGCGCGCCGCGGCGACGTGATCGAACTCGCCGTGCCTTCCGCGCGTTCGATCGTCGGGGCGGGCTGATGGGCGCGCCGATCCCGATCCGCCTCGATGGCGCCGCGCCCGTCGACCAGCTTGGCCGCGGCTTGCGCGACCTGCGCATTTCGGTGCTCGATCGCTGCAATTTCCGCTGCCCGTACTGCATGCCGGAAGAACGCTATCCGCGCGACCACGAGTTCCTGAGCAAGCGCGAACGCCTGCGCTTCGAGGAGATCGAACGCCTCGCGCGCGTGTTCGCCGGCCTCGGCGTGCACAAGCTGCGGCTGACCGGTGGCGAGCCATTGCTGCGCCGCGAGCTTCCCGAGCTCGTGCGACGGCTCGCGGCGATCCCAGGCATCGACGACGTCGCCTTGACCACCAATGGCAGCCTTCTCGCCGAGCAGGCACGCGCGCTGCGCGAAGCCGGACTCTCGCGCATCACGCTGAGCCTCGACACGCTCGACCCGGACACGTTCCACACGCTCTCCGGCGGTCGTGGCGATGTCGCGATCGTGCTTGCCGCGATCGACGCGGCCGTCGCCGCGGGCTTCCCGCCGCTGAAGATCAACTGCGTGGTCATGCGCGGCCGCAACGACCACCAGGTGCTCGACCTGCTCGCGCATTTCCGTGGCAGCGGGCACGTGGTGCGATTCATCGAGTACATGGACGTCGGCACCTGCAACGACTGGCGTGGCGCGCTGGTCGTGCCCGGCGCGGAACTGCGCGCGCGCATCTCGGCGCGATGGCCGCTGCGCCCGCTCGAATCGAACTACGCGGGCGAGGTCGCGAGCCGCCATGCGTTCGAGGACGGCGCCGGCGAAGTCGGCTTCATCGATTCGGTCAGCGCGCCGTTCTGCGGCGACTGCACGCGCGCGAGATTGTCCGCCGACGGGCGCCTGTACACCTGCCTGTTCGCCGCGAATGGGCACGACCTGCGCGGGCCCCTGCGGGCGGGCATCGACGATGTCGAACTCGCGCGCCTGATCCGCGCGGCCTGGAACGCGCGCGACGACCGCTACAGCGAACTGCGCGGCGCCAACGTCGGCGCTGCGCGCGAGCACGTCGAAATGTATGCGATCGGTGGGTGAGGCATCCGCATGACTCGATCTCCGGGCACTCGGCGCGCGAGCGCGAAATCGTCCACAGGCACGGGCCTCACGCACATCGGTGCCGACGGCCGCCCGCGCATGGTCGATGTCGGCGCGAAGCCGGCGACGCGTCGCGAGGCCGTCGCCGAAGTGCGCGTGCGCTTTCCCGCGGACGTCGCGGCGACGCTGCGCGCGCAGGACCTGCGCTCGGCCAAGGGCCCCGTGATCGACACCGCGATCATCGCGGGCACGATGGCGGTCAAGCGCACCCATGAACTCATCCCTTTCTGCCATCCGTTGCCGATCGAGCGGTGCCGCATCGAGATCGAATTCGGGCGCACGGACGAGCTCGTGATTCGCTGCAGCGTCGCGCTGACCCACAAGACCGGCGTCGAGATGGAAGCGCTGACCGGCGCGAGCGTCGCCGCGCTGACGGTCTACGACATGTGCAAGGCGCTTTCGCACGAGATCGTCATCGACGGCCTGCACCTCCTCGAGAAGAGCGGCGGCAAGCGCGCGGTCCGCAAGGGCAGGGTGGTCGCATGAACTATCGGCTGCTGTATTTCGCGAGCCTGGCCGATCGCGCGGGCCGCGCCGAGGAACAGCGCGAGAGCGACGCGCGCACGCCGCGCGCGCTGTACGCGGAAATCGCCGCGGCGCACGGCTTCACGTTCACGCCCGATCGCCTGCGCGTCGCGGTCAACGGTGCGTTCGTGGAGTGGGGCCACGCGCTCGTCGATCGCGACGAGGTGGTGTTCCTGCCGCCCGTTTCGGGAGGCTGAGGCAATGGCCGCGCGGTTCGCGCTGTCCGCTTCGCCGATCGTGGTCGAAGTCGAGAAGGCCGCGCTCGGCCACGCGTCGGCGGGTGCCTGCGTCACGTTCGAGGGCTGGGTGCGCGACCACAACGACGGTCGCGGCGTGCTCGCGCTCGACTACCAGGCCTACGCGGTGCTCGCGCAGAGCGAAGGCGACGCGGTGCTCGCCGAGGCGCTCGCGCGCTTCGGCCTGTGCGCCGCGCGCTGCGTCCACCGCACCGGGCAGCTGGTGGTCGGCGAGCTCGCGGTGTGGGTCGGCGTCAGCGCCGATCACCGCGGTGCGGCATTCGATGGATGCCGCTGGATCATCGACGAGGTCAAGCGCCGCGTGCCGATCTGGAAGAACGAACGCTACGTCGACGGCCGCTCGGGCTGGCTGCATCCGGACGGCACGCCGGCCGCCTGAGCCCGCCTCGTCGGGGCGCGCGCGCCGCGGTTGCAGCGCGTCGCATCGCGGCGCAGACTGGTCGCCGCATCACCGCGGGGGACCGCTGGCGATGACGGATCAGGGGCCGGCCGCGCGGCTCGCGGAGCGTCCTGCACGCGCCTGCGTGCGAGGAGGCGGCATGCGCGCCCTTCGCGTCCTGTCCGCGGCAGCAGCGCTCGCGGCATTCCCGCTCGCGGCATCGGCCGCCACCTTCACCGTCGACACGACCACGCTTGATGCCGGCGACATCGCGCCCGGCGACGGCGAGTGCGCGTGGGCGACGTTCCCGCCAGTCGGCCAGCGCTGCACGCTGCGCGCGGCGATCATGGAGGCGAATGCGCTGCCGGGCGCGGATCGCGTGATCGTGCCGCTCGCTGTGACGATCGTGCTCGACAATGCCGGGCGCGACGAGGATGCGGGTGCGCTCGGCGATCTCGACGTCACCGGGCCGCTCGAAATCCGCGCGAGCAGCCTCTCCGATCCCGCTTCGAGCCCGACCATCGACGCGGACGGCATCGACCGCGTTTTCGACCTGCACTATTCCGCCGCCGAGGTGCACCTCGTGAACCTGCGCATCACGGGCGGCGCAGCAAACGACGCGACGACCTTCCTCGGCGGCGGCGTGCGCTCGCAGGTTCCGCTGCTGCACGTGTGGTACTGCGAGATCGCGGGCAACGCGGCCAATGCGGGCGGTGGCCTGTTCCTCACGCATTCGCTCGACATGGTCGGCAGCGACGTCCACGGCAACGTCGTCACGGACCTCGGTTTCACGAACGTGGACGGCAGCGCGATCCGCGACAGCGACAGCGGCGCGGAACCCGGCAACACGGTCTCGATCCGCGGCAGCACGATCCGAGCGAACCTCGCGCTCGGCGGCCCGGGGACACACGCGGCAGTGATCCTGCGCACGCCGCTGCTGGTCGAGAACAGCACGTTCAGCGGCAACCTGCCGAACGGGCTGCACGTCTACGGCGCGGACGCGACCCTGACACACGCGACGATCACGGGCAGCCAGGCCGGCTATACCTTCGGCGGCCCGACACTCGCATCCGAAAGCGTGGTGCGCAACAGCGTCGTCGCGGGCAACACGGTGACGGACTGCCAGTTCATCGCCAGCCACACCACGTCGCATGCGTACACGCTCGACGGCGACGGCACCTGCCAGCTCACGTTCGGCCCGGGCAACCTGCCGAACGCGGATGCACGCCTGCGCCCGCTCGCGGTGCGCTTCGGTCGCATCGCGGTGCACGACCTCGGCGCGGGCAGCGACGCGATCGACACCGCGGACCCCGTGCTCGAGGGCGCGGGAGGCTCCTGCCTCGGCAGCGACCAGGACGGGATCGACCGCCCGCTCGATGGCGACGGTGGCGGCGCGCGCTGCGACATGGGCGCGATCGAATTCATGGATCCGATCTTCCTCGACGGCTTCGAGCCACCGCCGCGCTGAGCCGTCGAGTGCCTGGGTGGCGCGCTTGTACGCGGCCCGCGCACCGGGTATGCTGCGCGGCCCGCAAAGCGGGCGTACGTGCGTGCGGAGAGGCTCCGAGTGGTTGAAGGAGCACGTCTGGAAAGTGTGTAAACGGGTCAAGCCGTTTCGCGGGTTCGACGAGTTCGTCGGGAACGAATTCGGACAGCCGCCAGGCTGGCCCCGAGCGCAGCGAGGGGTGAGGCCCAGGATGGGCCGAACAATCCCGCCCCGCGATGAAGTACGGAGAGGTGTCCGAGTGGTTGAAGGAGCACGCCTGGAAAGTGTGTAAACGGGTCAAACCGTTTCGCGGGTTCGAATCCCGCCCTCTCCGCCAGCCCACCCGCAGCATGCGCAGTCCGGTCGCCCGACTCGGCGGAGCGCGAACGATCTCACGGTGGCTCCGTCGGTCCTCCCGCGACGATAGCTCGCAAATCCCGCCAGGTCCGGAAGGAAGCAACGGTAGCGAGTGATTCGGGTGCCGGGATGTGGCTGGCGGAGCCGCCACCCTCCTGCAGCGACGTGCGCGTCGCGTCGCCGCGCGCGGCATGCCTGCGACGACTTGCTTGCTACAATCGGACGTCCTCCCGCGGAACTCCGATGTCCTACCAAGCCCTCGCGCGCAAATGGCGCCCGCGCCGCTTTTCCGAACTGGTCGGGCAGGAGCACGTCGTGCGCGCGCTCTCGCACGCGCTCGAGAGCGGCCGACTGCACCATGCGTTCCTGTTCACCGGCACGCGCGGCGTCGGCAAGACCACGATCGCGCGGATCCTCGCCAAGTCGCTGAACTGCGTGAACGGGCCGACCGCGGCGCCCTGCGGCGAGTGCGGCGCGTGCATGGAGATCGATGCGGGACGCTTCGTCGACCTGCTCGAGATCGACGCCGCGAGCAACACCGGTGTCGACAACGTGCGCGACCTCATCGAGAACGCGATGTACGCGCCGACGCGCGGGCGCTTCAAGGTCTATCTGATCGACGAAGTGCACATGCTGTCCAAGCCCGCGTTCAACGCGCTGCTGAAGATCCTCGAAGAGCCGCCGCCACACGTGAAATTCCTGCTCGCGACGACCGATCCGCAGAAGCTGCTGGTCACCGTGCTCTCGCGCTGCATCAAGTTCAACCTCAAGCGCCTCACGCCGACGCAGATCGCGGGGCAGATGCGCCTGATCCTCGACGCCGAAGCGGTCGCCTACGACGAGGAAGGGATCGAGGTGCTCGCGCGCGCGGCCGACGGCTCGCTGCGCGACGGGCTCTCCCTGCTCGACCAGGCGATCGCGCACGGCGGCGGCTCGCTGCAGGCGGCGGACGTGCATTCGATGCTCGGCACGGTCGAGCGTGCGCGAGTGCGGCAACTGCTGGACCTGCTTGTCGCGGGCGACGGCGCGGCGCTGCTCGACGAAGTGGACCGGATCGCGTCGTTCGCGCCGGATTTCGCGCAGGTGCTCGACGAGCTTGCGGGGCTGCTGCACCGGATCCAGTTGCTGCAACTGGTACCGGCTGCCGCGGGGGAGGAAGACGCGTCGCTGCTGGCGACTGCCGGCCGCATCGCGGCCGAAGACGTGCAGCTCTGGTACCAGATCGTCGTGACCGGGCGCCGCGACCTGCCACTCGCGCCGACACCGCGCGTCGGCTTCGAAATGACGCTGCTGCGCATGCTCGCGTTCGCTCCGGTCGGCGCTGAAGCGGCGCTGCGCGCGGCGCCCGGGCGCGCGACCGCTGCGACGGCTGCGGGC
>JAEYZH010000205.1 GCA_023430685.1 Pseudomonadota bacterium
GGCCAGCGAAATCGGCACCATCACGCTGGCGAGCCGTTCGGGCGGCGCAAGCGCCGCGAGCGCGAGCGGCAGCGCCGCACCGACCGCGAAGGAGGCGGCCGATGCGAACGCCGCCTGCAACGGGCGCGCGCGCATCTCGTGCGTGATGCCGAGTTCGTCGCGCGCGTGCGCGCCGAGCGCATCGTGCGCGGTGAGTTGCTCCGCGACTTGCGCGGCGAGCGCGGGCTGCAGGCCGCGCTTGACGTAGATGCCCGCGAGTTCGCGCAATTCGCTTTCGGGAGACTGGGCGAGCTCGCGCCGTTCGGTCGCCAGATCGGCGCCTTCGACGTCGGCCTGCGAGGCAACCGACACGTATTCGCCTGCGGCCATCGACAGCGCGCCGCCGACCAGCGCGGCGAGTCCCGCGAGCAGCACGCTGCGCGTGTCGGCGCCCGACGCGGCGAAGCCCGCGATCAGGCTCGCGGTCGAGACGATGCCGTCGTTGGCGCCGAGCACCGACGCACGCAGCCAGCCCACGCGATCCGTGCGATGGTTTTCGGTGTGGTGCCTCGACATGCGCATCCGCTCCACGGTGACGGATGCGACATGCTAGCACCGCGACACCGCAACCCGGTCGACGCGGCGCGTCGCGACACGGCCTCCGCCGCCGTGGTCGCCGCGACACCGATTGTTGCAGGCACCTGCGCCGCCGTGGGTGGAAACGCCCATGCGCGCGTCGGGTCGCGGATCTAGACTGCGCGCATGCACACATCATCGGCCACCTCCCTGCTCGGCGCGCTGCTGTTCGCGGCGGCCCCGTCGTTCGCGCAGCAGGTGCTCGATATCGGCGGCCACCTCGTGCGGATCGACGACACGACCGTCGTGCTCGTGGATGGCGAGCCCTTGCCCGCGGGCGCGCCGCTGCCGGACAAGCCCGGCCTGCGCGTCGAGGCGAGCTATGCGCCAGCGCTGCGCGGCGACGCGGCCGCGGCGACGCTGGTGTTCTCCTACGCGGTGCGCGGCGCGGTGACCTCGGTCGAACCCCTGCGCGTACTCGGCCAGGAAGTCACGGTGACGGCCGACGTCGGCATGGCCGGCGTACCGGGCGGAGACATCGCGAACATCGCGGTGGGTGACCATCTCGACGTCAGTGGCTACATCGACACCAACGCGAGCCTGCTCGCGTCGTTCATCGAGTACTTTCCCGAACCGACGCCGCGCTGGCTGCTGTCGGGCTACGTCAGTGCGGTCAACGGCGAGATCGCGACGCTCGGTCCGCAGCAGGTCAGTCTTGCGGGCGTCGCGCCGATCGACTGCGGCGACACGCTCGATGTCGGCGAGTTCGTCGAGATCCGCGCCGACGGCATCGACGGATTCGGGGCCGACAGCGTGCTCGACACGGTCACGCGGCTGACCTGCGTGACGCCGGTGCCGCTCGGCACGCCGGGCGCGCTCGGTGCGCTCAACGGGCTGGTCGGCGAGATCCTCTCGCCCGACTCGTTCCGCTTCGGCCCCTACGTCGTCACGCACGATGCGACGACGGAGTTCCGCTTCGGCAGCCTCGACGACCTCGCGCCTGGCGCGATGCTCGAAGTCGACGGCGTGTTCGGCGACGGCGCGACCTTCGCCGCGCAGGGCATCGCGTTCGACGCACCGGTGATCCGGCTCGAAGGACCGGTCACGCCGGCCGACGTGGTGCCCGGCGCGGACGGCGTCGTGACCTTGCTCGCGAACACGGTGCGGCGGTCTGCGCAGGTACGCGACGAGGACGGGATCTTCGCGAACGGCATCACGCAGGATCGACAGATCGAACTGCGCGGCTACATCGACAGCGCTGGCAACCGCTGGGCCACGCGCGCGCGCGTGCGCGGCGGTCCGGACGCGACGGACGCACGCGTGGCCGGGCCGGTCGAAGCGGTCGCCGAGCCGCTGCTCGCGGTGCTCGGCCTGACGCTCGATGCGAGCGGGGCCACGTTCGAGGACCCGGCCGGCGAGCCGATCGACGCCGCGACCTTCTTCGCGCAGGCGGTGCCCGGCGCGATCGTCGAGCAGAACGGCGCCTGGGACGGCATCGACCGCATGAGCGGCGGCGTCGTCGCGCTCATCCTGCCGGTCGATGCGCCCCCACCCGCGGGCCAGCGCAGCCTCATCGTGGGTACGTTGCGCGGCGGCGACCGCGTGTTCACGGACGGGTTCGATCCCGCAGCCGCGCGCCGCTGAGGGACCTGCTCGCGGCTGAACCTGCGCGCGCGCCGCCACCGTCGGTACAGGCGCGCATGCGACACTGTCGCCATCGACCGGATGGAACAGACGATGGCCGTACACGTCCCCGCCTTGCGCGTCGCCGCGGCCGACGCGCGCTCAGCCGCGACGCGTCTCGGCGACGTCGTGCTCGAACTCGCGAGTTACGTGCCTGCGAGTCGCGAACTCGCGACGTCCGGGCCGGATGCACACGCCGATCGCCTCGCGAATGCGGCCGCGAAGCGCGCCGCGCTCGCGGCCGGCACGCTCGCGCTGCCGCCGGGTCCACTCGGCTGGCTCACGATCCTGCCCGAACTCGTCGCGATCTGGCAGATCCAGCGCCAGATGGTCGCCGACATCGCGGCGGCCTACGGCGCCAGCGCCGAACTCACGCGTTCGCAGATGCTCTACTGCCTGTTCCGACATGCCGCCGCGCAGGCGCTGCGCGACGTCGGCGTCCAGGTCGGCGCGCGCATGATCGTGCGCGACCTGCCGCTGCGCGCGATCGAGCGTGTCGCTGCGAAGATCGGCGTGCGCCTGTCGCGGCGCGTCGCCGGTCGCGGCGTTTCGCGCTGGCTGCCGGTGATCGGCGCGATCGGCGTGGGCGCGTATGCGTACTACGACACACGCCAGGTCGCGCGCACCGCGATCGCGCTGTTCGCAGACCGACCCGCCGCGTAGGAGCGCACCCTGTGCGCGATGCGCGGCAATCGGATCCTTGCGCGCAACCGGTTTCCTGCGCGGATCGCCCACAGGGTGGGCTCCTACGGATGCGGTTTGCGCAGGAGCGCACCCTGTGCGCGATCGCGGGAATGCGAACGACCGCGCGCAAACGATTCGCTGCGCGGATCGCCGACAAGGTGGGCCCCTACGGATGCGGTTTGCGTAGGAGCGCACCCTGTGCGCGATCGCGGGAATGCGAAGGACCGCGCGCAAACGATTGGCTGCGCGGATCGCCGACAGGGTGGACTCCTACGGGGTCGCGGGATCTTCGAAGCCGTCCGCGAAGATCGCGTCGCCGAGGATCGCGTCGGTGTCTTCGGCGCTGTCGTCGCCAGGGCTCAGGTTGTAGTGGCTTGGCGGGATCACCGCCGTGATCGCCATCGTCACGCTGTCTTGCGCATCGCCGGCGACGGTCGCTTCGATCGAATAGGTCAGCCGCCCGCCGACGGCGAGATCGGCGAAATCGACCACCGCGCCCGCATTGCCGAGCCCGCAGGCGGAAACCGGCGTCGCCTCGCAGGTCCAGGCGAGATCGACGAGGCCCGCGGACGCCGAGGACGTCACCGCGACCGCGCCGAGCACGGTGTCGCCATGGTTCTCGATGATCGCGGTCCACCGGACGCGCTGCCCTGCGGCCACGCCCGCGTAGCCGTCGTCGATCGTCGCCGCGAGGTCCGCCGACGGGCGCACGAGGATGCGCATGCGCGCGACGTCGCTGCGTGCATGCCCGTCGTCGGCGCGCACCGAGACCGTGTGTTCGCCGGGCGTGGCGAATGTTGCGCTCGCGCCGACGCCGGTGGCGTCGTCGAAGTCGCCGTCGCCATCGAGGTCCCATGCGTAGGCGAGCGCGTCGCCCGCATCGGGGTCGACGCTGTTGGAGGCGTCGAATGCCACGACGCGCGCAGGTCCGTCCGCGCTCGAGCCTGGCGCGAGCGCGATCGCGGCGGACGGCGCGCGGTTGCTGCAACCATTGCAGTAGGAAATGCGCGAGATCCGGCTGCCTTCGAGGTTCACGTAGAACAGGTCGCCGCCGGGTCCGGTCACGAGTTGCACCGCCTTGGCGAGGTTGCCGCCGTGGAACGGGAGCGCGCCGCCGTCGACGGGCGCGTCGGGCACGCCATCCTCGTTCGCATCGACGTGCGCGATCCAGAAGATCACGGTGCGGCTGTTGTCGGCGAAGAACAGCGCGTCGTGGTACTGCGCGGGATAGCTGTCGCCGATGTAGAACGCGAGGCCCGTGATGTCGGATCCGCCCTGGTGCGCGTACGCGTACCAGGGCGGCGCATGCGGCGTGCGCCCGCCGGTGTTGCCGTTCGCGTACAGCGCCGTGCAGATCGGGCCCGTGAAACCCGCGTGCGGATTGCGGCCTTCGAAACATGGCCAGCCGAAATTGCGCAGGCTCGCCGGTCCCTGTCCGACCTCCGGGATCCGGTTGATCTCTTCCCACACGTTCTCGCCCACGTCACCGAGCCAGACTTCGCTCGTGCCCGGGCGGAACGTGAAACGGAATGGATTGCGCAGGCCGTACGCGATGATGCGCCGCGCGTTTGGCCAGGCGTCGTTCGCAAGCGGATTGCCGGGCGCGCCCGCGCCAGTCGCGGGATCGATGCGGATGATGGTGCCGTCGAGCCAGACGTCGTTGCCCGTCGCCGCGTAGTCGGCCTGCCGCTCGAGCCCCTGCGATCGCAGCGAGCCACCGTGGTTCAACGCGGGGTTGCCGGGCTGGGAAGGATCGAGCGGCGAGCGCAGGTCCGGATACGCGGGATTGCCCCATTGTCCGAAGTCGGCACCGTTGAAGCTCGCGCCATCGCCGCCGCCTGCATAGAGATAGCCATCCGCGCCGAACGCGACGGTACCGATCGAGTGACTTGGGTATTGCTGGTACCAATCCTCGACCAGCACGGTCTCGGTCGTGGTGCCGTCGAGCGTGATGCGCGAGAGTCGGCCACTGACGACGCAACCGCCGCCGTTCGTGGTCGCCCCGGGCGGATTCGGGCAGTTCGTCGTCGGCCAGCGCGGGGTCGGTCCGCCGAGGTCGAGTCCGCCGTTGTAGGTGTACTGCACGTACGCGTGCGGCACCTCCGGGAAGCGCGAATCGAGCGCGAAACCCAGCAGGCCACGGTCCCAGAAATCGTGCACGCGCGGCCCGAGATCCGCGGCGAGCACGGGCGCGGTATCGAGCAGGTTCGCATAGGCCCAGATGCGCCCGCTCTTCTCCGCCACGAACACGCGACCGTCATGCGCAAACTGGATTGCGCTCGGCTGCACGCGCCCGAGGATCGGGTCGCTGCGCTGGAAACCGGGCGGGAGGGTCTGTGCGCCGACGTGCGCGGCTGCGAACAGGCAGCCGCCCAGCGCAGTGATCACGAGCGCGCACTTCATCACGGTGTCCTCGCAGGAACAGGCTGCGACTCTAGCGCGACGGTGCGGGCGTGAGCAGCCCTGCCGCGGCTGCTCCGGACCGGGATGCGCTTCGGCGGAGAGCCTTGTTCGGGCTGTTCGCGTTTCGTATCCGTTTCGCGCTGGGCGCAGCGGTGCCCTCCTCACCGTTCGTGCTGAGCGCAGCGGCCGCAGGCCGCGGAGTCCAAGCGCATGCGGGTCGCGGTTGCGATGTGACCGGGCCCTTCGACTCCGGCCTTCGGCCTGCGCTCAGGGCGAACGGATCCGGGGCGACTGAGGCCTTCGGCGTGCGCCCTGGGCGAACGGATCCGGGGCGACTCCGGTCTTCGGCCTGCGCCAGGTGTCACGCGACAGGCCCGGACGTGGGCGCCCGGCCGCGCGGGCGCGGCAGTTCCGACCGCGCAGCCCGGGTCGGGTAAAGTACGCGCATGTATCTCGAGTATTACGGCCTGCGGGAAGCCCCATTCTCGATCACGCCGGACCCGCGCTATGTCTTCCTGTCCGAACGGCACCGGGACGCACTCGCGCACCTCTTGTACGGGATCGGCAAGGGCGGAAGCGGCGGCTTCGTCCAGCTGACCGGCGAGGTTGGCACGGGCAAGACCACGCTGTGCCGGCTGCTGCTCGAGCAGTTGCCCGAGAACACGCGCGTCGCGCTCGTGCTGAACCCGAAGCTGTCGCCGGTCGAACTCGTCGAGACCGCATGCGAGGAGCTCAAGCTCGACATCGTCGGCAAGCGCGGCAGCCTCAAGGCGCTCACCGACACGCTCAACGCGTTCCTGCTCGATGCCTATGCGGAAGGCCTGCGCGTGGTGCTGATCGTCGACGAGGCGCAGAACCTCTCGACCGAATCGCTCGAGCAGGTGCGGCTGCTGACCAACCTCGAGACCCCGACGCAGAAACTCCTGCAGATCATCCTGCTGGGCCAGCCCGAGCTGCGCGAGATGCTCGAGCGGCCGGAGCTGCGCCAGCTGACCCAGCGCATCACCGCGCGCTACCACCTGACCCCGCTCGACGCGGCCGAGAGCGAAGCCTACGTGCGCCACCGCCTCGCGGTCGCGGGTTGCGCGCGCATCCCGTTCTCGCGCCTCGGCCTCAAGGCGCTGTACCAGCGCTCGGGCGGCATCCCGCGGCTCGTCAACATCATCGCGGATCGCGCGCTGATGGCCGGCTATGCGCGCGAGCAGGACAGCATCGGCGAGCGCCTCGTGAATCGCGCGGCGGACGAGGCGCTGCCGGGCCATACGCGCTACTGGCTGCATCGCTATGGCCGCTGGGCCACGGCCGCCGCGGTGTTGCTCGCGCTCGCGGGTGGCGCATGGTGGTGGAGCGGACGCGCCCCCGCACCCGCGTTCGTGCCGACCGGCGCACCCGCGGTCGCGGCGCCCGCGCGCGACGAAGGCGTCGAACGGCTTGAAGCGCAGCTCGCGACGAAGCCGGTCGACACCGCGCTGTCGGCGTTCACGCAATTGCTCGCGCGCTGGCAGGTCGACGCCGGCAGCGTCTCGGTGCGCGAGGCGAGCCGCTGTCCGCCGCAGGTCGCGCCGGGTGTCGCGTGCCTGCGCGGGCGCGCCTCGATCGAGCAGCTCGCGCGCTTCGATCGGCCGCTGATCCTGCTGCTCGGCGAGGATGCCTCGGCGCATGCGCTGCTGCAGGGCGTGGGCAAGCAGAAGCTGCGCCTCGACCTCGCCGGCGCACGCCACGAATTCGCGCTCGCCTCCCTGCCAGCACTGTGGAACGGCGAGTTCATCGCGCTCTGGCGCGCGCCGCCGGAGCTGCCGCCAACGCTTGCGCGCGGCGCGACGGGTACCGGCGTCGCGTGGGTGATGGATCGCCTGCATGCGTTCGACAACGGGCCCGTCGCGGCGGCCGCGCCGATCTTCGACGCCGCGCTCGAACAACGCGTGCGTGCGCTGCAGGTCGCCTACGGCATCCGCGACGACGGCATCGTCGGACCCGAAACGCAGTTCGCGCTGTCGGCGCTCGACGACAGCGGGCCGCATCTCGCGCGCACGCTCCAATGAGGCACCCTCGCACCGCGACGACCGGCGTGCGCACGCGCTTGCGCGCGCGGTCGACATGACGTACCCCAGGAACCGCAATGTCGTTGATCCTCGAAGCCCTGAAGAAGTCCGAGCGGCAGCGTCGCCTCGGCGAGATGCCGAACCTCGGCACGCCGGTGCTCGCGGCGCGGCGCCGGCCGAGCCTGCTGCCCTGGCTCGTCGGCGCGATCGTGCTCGCGCTCGCGGCCGGAGCGTGGT
>JAEYZH010000072.1 GCA_023430685.1 Pseudomonadota bacterium
GGCTACTGCTGGGGCGGCACCGTCGCGCTGCTCGCGTCGACGCGGCTCGGCCTGCCCGCGGTCAGCTACTACGGCGCGCGCAACGTCGCCTACCTCGACGAGCGTCCGCAGGCACCGCTGATGTTCCATTTCGGCGCGAACGACGAATCGATACCGCCGGAGGCGATCGAGCGCCATCGCGCGGCGCTGCCAGGGGCGGAGGTCCACGTCTATCCCGCGGGGCACGCGTTCAACCGCGACGTCGACCCGGCGGCCTGGCACGAACCGAGTGCGCGGCTCGCATGCGAGCGCACGCTCGCGTTCCTCCACCGCCATCTCGCGGGCGGCGCCGCATGAGCTTCTCGATCGATCCGCGCCTTGCCGCCGAGAGTTGGCCGATCGGCGAATTGCCGCTGTCGAGCCTGCTGCTGATGGACGATGCGCGCTACCCCTGGCTGCTGCTGGTGCCGCGCATCGCGGGCGCGCGCGAGCTGCTCGACCTCGACGAGGCCGACCGCGCGATGCTGCTCGGCGAATTGAGCCTCGCCTCGCGCGCGCTCGAGACGCTGTTCTCGCCCGACAAGCTCAACATCGCCGCGCTCGGCAACGTCGTGCCGCAACTGCACGTGCACGTCCTCGCACGCTACCAGTCGGACGAAGCCTGGCCACAACCGGTCTGGGGTCGCGGCGCGCGCGTGCCCTACGAAGCGGAACTGCGCGAGCAGCGCATCGCCGCGCTGCGCGGCGCGCTCAAACCGGTCGCCTGATGGACGCCATCGCCACCGACGACTGGTCGGTCGAGCCGGCCGGCGAGGCGATGCTACTGCTGCGTTTCGGGTCGACGCTCGATGCAGCGCTGAACGCGCGCGTGCATGCGTTCGCCGATGCACTGCGCGATGCGCGCCTCGACGGCATCGTCGACATCGTGCCGGCCTACGCCTCGCTCGGCATCCACTACGATCCGCGCGCATGGGAAGACAACGACGGCATGCCCTGGCGACGCCTCGCGCGCGCATTGCGTGCACACGCACGTTCGGCGCCGACCCGTCGCGCGGCGCGCGCGGTGCAGGTGCCGGTGCGCTATGGCGGCGACGACGGTCCGGACCTCGAGCGCGTCGCCCGCCATGCAGGACTCGAGGCCGTCGAAGTGGTGCGACGCCATGCGGCCGCCACGTATCGCGTCGCGATGCTCGGATTCGCGCCGGGTTTTCCCTACCTGATCGGACTCGACCCCGCGCTGCAGGTCGCGCGACGTGCCGAACCGCGCCTGCGCGTCCCGGCCGGATCGGTCGCGATCGGTGGCCTCCAGACCGGCATCTATCCGCGCGAGCTGCCGGGCGGCTGGAACCTGGTCGGGCGCACGCCGCTGGTGCTGTTCGATGCGCGCGCCGAACCGCCCTGCCTGTTGGCCCCGGGCGACGACGTACGCTTCCACGCGTTGCCGTGAGCCTCGCGGTACTGCGGCCGGGCACGCTGACCACGCTGCAGGATCGCGGCCGGCACGGCTGGCGTGCACTCGGCGTCGGCGCTGCCGGCGCGATGGACGACGTCTCGCTGCGACTCGCGAATGCCCTGGTCGGCAACGATGACGACGCCGTCGCGCTCGAACTGACCTGGTCCGGCCCGCGGCTGCGCTTCGAGAAGGACGCGCTGGTGGCGATCTGCGGGGCCGCCTGCGAAGCGCGCGTCGACGGAACCGCCGTTGCAGGATGGCGCCCGCTGCGCATCGACGCGGGCAGCGAACTCGATTGTGGCGCCTTGCGCCACGGTGCACGCGCCTGCCTCGCGATCGCGGGCGGCTTTGCGGTCGAACGCGTGCTGGGCAGCGGCGCGACCGACCTCAACGCCGGAATCGGCGCACTCGATGGACGCGCCCTGCGTGCAGGCGATCGGCTCGCATGGAACCCGCCGCGGATCCCGCTGCGCGCGCGGCGCTGGTCGCTCGATCCGCACCCCTGGTTCGATGGCCATGCGGATGCGCCGATCCGGCTGATCGCGGGCAGCCATGCCGGGCTGCTCGATGCCGCTTCGAGCGAGGCGCTGCACGCGGCGAGGTTCAGCGTGCACGCCGATTCGAACCGCGTCGGCATCCGGCTCGAGGGTCCGACGCTCACGCTCGCTTCGGCGTTCGAAGCGGTCAGCGAGCCGGTCGCGCGCGGCACCGTGCAACTGCCGCCCGCGGGACGACCGATCCTGCTGATGGCCGAGCACCCGACCACCGGCGGCTATCCGCGCATCGGCCAGGTCGCCGCGATCGACCTGCCACGCGTCGCGCAGCGCCGACCCGGCGATCCGGTCCGCTTCCAGGCGATCGGACTCGACGAGGCGCAATCGCGCTATCTTGCACGCGAACGCGCGCTCGAGCGCCTGATCCTGTCGATGACCCAGCGCCTTGCCGATGACTGACGCCTCCCCACCCGCGCGCGCAGCGCGCACGATCGACCTCAACTGCGACCTCGGCGAGTCGTTCGGCGCGTGGCGCATGGGTTCCGACGCTGACGTGATGCCGCACGTCAGTTCGGCCAACATCGCCTGCGGGTTCCATGCGGGTGATCCCGTGACGATGCGGCGCACGGTCGAACTCGCGGGCGCGGCCGGCGTCGTGATCGGCGCGCATGTCGCGCTGCCGGACCTGCAGGGTTTCGGCCGGCGCGAGATGCGCATCAGCGCGGACGAGGCGTATGCGATGACGCTGTACCAGATTGGCGCGCTGTCCGCGTTCGCGCGCGCGGCCGGCACCTTCCTCAGGCACGTGAAGCCGCACGGCGCGCTTTACACGATGGCCGCCGCCGACCCGCTGCTCGCGCGCGCGATCGCGTCGGCCGTGCACGACTGCGATCCGATGCTGGTGCTGGTCGGGCTCGCGGGCAGCGAGTTGCCGCGCGCGGGCGAGCGCTGCGGCCTTAGAGTCGCGCACGAGGCGTTCGCAGACCGGCGCTACCGGCGCGACGGCAGCCTGGTGCCCCGCAGCGGAACCGGCGCGGTCATCGACGACGTCGACGAAGCGATTGCGCAGGCGATCGCGATCGCGACCGGCGACGCGATCGGCGCGGATGACGGAAGCCGGCTGCGACTGCGCGCCGATACCCTCTGCGTCCACGGCGACCATGCCGATTCCGCGTTGCGTGCCCGTCGCTTGCGCGAGGCGCTCCTGCACGCAGGCGTCGCGATCGCGGCCCCGGGCATGCGCGCATGAGCTACTGGCCGCTGCTCGGCGTGGCCGTGGTGGTCGCGGGCTTCGTGCTGCGCCGAAATCCCGCGCTGGTCGTGGTCGTCGCGGGCCTCGTCAGCGGCGTCGCGGCAGGCATGCGCCTCGACGAACTGCTCGCGCTGCTCGGCACCTCGTTCGTCAGCAATCGCGCCCTGTTGCTGTTCGTGTTGACCCTGCCGGTGATCGGCCTGCTCGAGCACCACGGCCTGCGCGAGCGTGCCCAGGCCTGGATCGCGGGCTTTCGCGGCCTGACCCTCGCGCGCCTGCTGGTGTCCTACCTCGGATTGCGCCAGCTGTTGTCGATGTTCGGGCTCATCGACCTCGCCGGCCACGCGCAGACCGTGCGTCCGCTGCTCGCCCCGATGAGCGAGGCCGCTGCGGCCCGCGAGGGCGGCCCGCTGTCGCCGGCGCAGCGCGACGAGGTGCGCGCGCTGGCCGCGGCCACCGACAACGTCGGGCGCTTCTTCGGCGAAGACGTGTTCCTCGCGTTCGGCGCGGTGCTGCTGATCCAGGGCCTGTACGAGCGCCAGGGGATCCTGCTGGAACCGCTCGAGATCGCGCTGTGGGCACTGCCGACCGCGATCGCGGCATTCGCGATCCATGCGCTGCGCATCGCCTGGGTCGGCCACCGGCTCGCGCGCAGCGCCGCGGCGCCAGGCGATGGAGCGCGCGTCGATGCTGCGGATTGAACACGTCTACTGGCTCGTCGGCGCGTTCCTGCTCGGCGCGGCGGTGATCAACCTGCGCGCGCGGCGCTGGTCCGCGGGTGCGTTCTGGTCGATCCTCGCGACGCCGTTCCTGTTCGGCGAGGCGGTGCTCGCCGCGAACGCGCGCGACGTGCAGTGGCCCGCGCAGGCGATGGGCATCGCGGTCATCGCGCTCGGCGTGCTCGCCGCGCGTGGTCGGCTGCGACTTGCGCCCGATGGCGCGTCCGAGATCCAGGCGCGCGTCGAGAGCGCGCTGCGCTTCGGCAACCGCCTGTTCGCGCCTGCGCTCGCGATTCCGCTGCTGACCCTCGCGTTCGTGCTGTCGGCCAGCTACCTGCGTTGGGGCGATGCGCAACTCATCGATGTTTCGCAGACCACGCTGGTCTCGCTCGGCATCGCCTGCGTGCTCGCGACCGCGATCGCATTGCGCACGACGCGCAGCCGCTTCCCGATCGCGTTGCAACAAGGCACGCGCCTGCTCGATGCGCTGGGCTGGGCCGCGCTGCTGCCGATGCTGCTCGCGACGCTCGGCAGCGTGTTCGCCGCGACCGGCGTCGGCGATGCGATCGCCGAACTCGTCGGAGCACTGATCCCGGTCGACAGCCGCCTCGCCTGCCTGCTCGCGTTCGCCCTCGGCATGGTGGTGTTCACGGTCGTGATGGGGAATGCATTCGCCGCGTTCCCGGTGATGATGGCCGGCATCGGCCTGCCGCTGCTGGTGCTGCGGCACGGCGCCGATCCCGCGCCGCTCGGCGCGATCGGCATGCTGACCGGCTACTGCGGCACCCTGCTGACGCCAATGGCCGCGAACTTCAACATCGTGCCCGCGGTGCTGCTCGAACTGCCCGACCAGTACGGCGTGATCCGCGCGCAGGTGGTGACCGCGCTCGCGCTGCTGGTCGTCAACGTGCTCCTGATGTGGCTACTGGTGTTCCGCTGAGGACGATGGCATGACGCGGCTGCGCGATCGAGATCCGGCCGGACCCGTGGTGCTGCTGACCGGCTTCGAGCCGTTCGACGGCGAGAGCGTGAACCCGTCCCAGGACGTCGTCGGCGTGCTCGATGGCGAGTGCGTCGCCGGGCACCGCATCGTCGGCGCGGTGCTGCCGGTCGCGTTCGCCGCGACGCTGCCACTGCTCGACGACCTGCTCGACCGCCATCGCCCGGTGCTCGCGATCGCGCTCGGCCAGGCCGGCGGGCGCAGCGAAATCGGCATCGAACGCATCGCGATCAACCTGATCGATGCGCGCATCCCCGATGCCGACGGCCTGCAACCCGTCGACGCCACAGTCATCGAAGGCGCCCCCTTCGCATGTCCGACGCTGCTGCCGGCCAAGGCGATCACCGCGCACCTGCGCGCACTCGGCATTCCCGCGGCGCTCTCGCTGAGCGCGGGCAGCTACGTCTGCAACCAGGTGTTCTTCGCGCTCGTGCACGCGATCGGCGGGCGCCTTCCCGGCGCGCGAGGCGGTTTCGTGCACCTGCCGTGGCTGCCCTCGCAGGTCGTGGAGCGCCCGGGGCAGCCGAGCATGGCGCTCGCGACGATGGTCGAGGGCGTGCGCGCGGCGATCGCCTGCGCGCTCGCGACGCCTCGCGACCTCGACGTCGCGGGCGGCGCCACGCACTGATGCGCGCTACGTGCGCTCGCAGGATTCGGCTGCGTCACCGGCCAGCTCGATGATGACCTCGCCGGTGGCCGCGTAGGGAAGCCTCAGCTTGACCGCATCGGTCGAGTAGTAGAAGCCGCCGCGCGTCGGCGCCTTGACCGCATTGCGGGCTTTCGCTTCGTAGGCCTTGCCGACCGCCTTCGGCGTCGTCGCGATCGCGAAGCGGCGCACCTTTGCGAGCTCGGCGCAACCGAGCAGTCGCGTGCGGCGGAACGGGCGGATGTCCACGTGCATCGGCGCGACTTCGACTTTCGATGCGACCTCGTCGTCGTCGCCGAGCACGTAGAGCAGCGGCTTGAACACGACGTTGCCGCGGCCATCGGGATTGTCGCGCGCGATCACCTGCACGCGCAGCGAGGCGGCATCGACCGGCGCGGGTAGTTCGATGATCCGGTAGCGGCTGCGCCCATCCGGGAAGTCGCGTTCGGGCGCCTGCGTGTCGACCACGATGCGCGTCTGTTCGCCCGTCGCGAGCATGACCGGGCCGGCGACCGGGGCGTCGACGACACGGGCCTTCGCCCGACCTTCGCCGAACAGGCGTTCCTTCCATTGCGAGAATGTCTCGCCGACCACGCGCAGCGGATTGGCGGCGATCACGGGCGTGCACGCGAGGAGGGCGCACAGCGCGCAGCAGAGACGGGATGCGGGCATTGCGGGAGAGGCTCCTTGGCGGTGGACGCGCCGCCCCGCGGACGCGGCGTCGCCGCGTTACCGCGCCCCTCCCCCGGCGGTCTCGTGGATGGGCGCGCGGCCGACACAGCCACGCGCGATGCTCATTGCACCGGCGTCGGCTCCGGCGCGGGTTCGACCGGCTGCTGCGGATCGACCGGCTGCTGCTGCTCGATCGGCGGGGCAGCGGGGATCGGTGCCTCGGCCGGCAGGTCGATCGGGTTGAGGTCGCCGCCGTCCTGCTCGAATGCCTTCAGCTGCAGCGTGCGCGCGATCGAGCCGATCACGCGGCGCTGCTCGTCGTTGCCGCCGCGCTTGAGCACGACGCCGCTGAGCGCCTGCGTTTCCTTCAGTTCACTGATGTAGCCGAACAGTTCCGCCTTGCCCATCTGGAACCCGTCGATCGAGTACTTGTCCTCGCCGACGGGCTTGACCATCGCATTGCCGTCGCGCACGTCCGAACGCGCGAACGCGCTGCCGGCCGCCACGAGCACGAGCGCCAGCATCGCCATGCGCAAGATCGTCTTCACCATGTCTCTCCTGTCGATGTCGCCGACGGACGCCCGTCCGTCAGTCCTTCACCTGCGCGCGGACCTCGGAAATCGTTCCGTCCTTGGCCTGCACGTAGGCATTGATCTTGAGCTGGAACGCGACGCGCGCGAGCGAGACGAGGTGCTCGGACTTGACCTTCTGCTTCTCGCCGCGCTTGAGCAGGACCGTTGCGACCGGCAGCGACTCTTCCTGGCGATAGCGCAACGCGCTCTTGAGGTCTTCCTCGGTCAACGGCGCGCCGTCGAAATCGAACTGGTTGTCCTTGTCCGCGATCAGCGTCACGTCGAAGCTCGCGGGGATGTTCGATGCCTGCTGCACCTGGTCCGCGCGGACCGCATCGCGGCCGCAGGCGGCGACCAGGGTCGCCAGCAACGCGAGCGCGCCGATGCGCAGGAAGGCCCCGAACGATGGTTTGCGCATGTCGCACTGCTCCAGCCGATCCGAAAGCGCCAAGCCTACCACCGCGGGCCGCGACACCGCACGCCTGCCACGGCATGTCGTTCACGACCGGGCAAGGGCGCGCGCGCGACGTCGCGAGCCGCGCGCTCAGGCGTGCGGCAGCGTCACGCCGGTCTGGCC
>JAEYZH010000058.1 GCA_023430685.1 Pseudomonadota bacterium
CCCCTCGCCCCTCAGCCCTCAGCCTCTACCGTCGTTACGCTAAACTCGCCGACCGACTCGAGAGGCACGATGCCCATGCCCGCATTCTCACGCCCCAGCGGCCGCAGCGCCGGCCAGTTGCGCCCTGTCGTGATCGAACGCCGCTACACGCGGCATGCCGAAGGCTCGGTGCTGATCGCGTTCGGCGACACCCGCGTGCTCTGCACCGCGAGCGTCGAGGAGAAGGTACCGCCGTTCCTGCGCGGCAAGGGCGAAGGCTGGGTCACCGCCGAGTACGGCATGCTGCCGCGCGCGACCGGCCAGCGCACGCAGCGCGAAGCCGCGCGCGGTGGACAAGGCGGACGCACGATGGAGATCCAGCGCCTGATCGGCCGTTCGCTGCGCGCCTGCGTCGATCGCCAGGCACTCGGCGAACGCACGATCACGCTCGACTGCGACGTGCTGCAGGCCGACGGCGGCACGCGCACGGCCGCGATCACGGGGGCCTACGTCGCGCTCGTCGACGCGGTGACCTGGTTGCGCGCGCGCAATGCGATCAAGCGCGACCCGATCTTCGGCGCGGTTGCAGCGGTGTCTGTCGGCATCTGGCAGGGCACGCCGGTGCTCGACCTCGATTACATCGAGGATTCGGCCTGCGACACCGACATGAACATCGTGATGAACGACGGCGGCGGTTTCATCGAACTGCAAGGCACCGCCGAAGGCCACGCGTTCCGGCGCGAGGAGCTCGACGCGCTGGTCGCGCTCGCGAGCCAGGGCATCAGCGAACTCTGCGCGCTGCAGCGCGAGGCGCTCGCGCGATGACGCGGCGCGTCGCGCAGGTCGCGCTGGTCGTGCGCGACTACGACGAGGCGATCGCGTGGTATGCGCAGGCCCTCGGATTCGTGCTGCTCGAAGACACCGACCTCGGCGGCGGCAAGCGCTGGGTGCGCATCGCGCCGTCGGCGGACGCCGCATTCGCGCTGCTGCTCGCGCGCGCCGCGAACGAACGCCAGCTCGCTGCGGTCGGCGACCAGCACGGCGGGCGCGTCGGCTGGTTCCTGCACACCGACGACTTCGCGCGCGACCATGCGCGACTCGCGGCCGCGGGTGCAAGCTTCGACGGTGCACCGCGGCACGAGCCCTACGGCAGTGTCGTGGTGTTCACCGATCTCTACGGCAACCGCTGGGACCTGATCGGACCGTCGGCGTGACCGCCGTGCGCAGGCTGGTGCTCGCGAGCGGCAACCGCGGCAAGCTGGTGGAGCTGCGCGGAATCCTCGCCTCGCTCGACATGGACCTCGTCGCGCAATCGGAGCTCGGCATCGACGACGTCGAGGAAACCGGCCTCAGCTTCGTCGAGAACGCGCTGCTCAAGGCGCGCAACGCCGCGCGTGCATCCGGCCTGCCCGCGCTCGGCGACGACTCGGGCCTGTGCGTCGACGCGCTCGGCGGCGCGCCCGGACTCTACTCGGCGCGCTACGCAGGCCCGCACGGAGACGCCGGCGCGAACATCGCCAAGCTGCTCGATGCGCTGCGCGACTTTCCCGCCGACGCGCGTACCGCGCACTTCCACTGCACGCTCGTGCTGCTGCGCTCGGCCGACGACCCCGCGCCGCTGATCGCCGAAGGCCGCTGGCACGGCCGGATCCTCGACGCCCCGCGCGGCAGCGGCGGCTTCGGCTACGACCCGGTGTTCCTCGATCCCGCGCTCGGCACGAGCGCCGCGGAACTCGACCCGCAGTTGAAGAACCGCGTCAGCCATCGTGCGCTGGCGCTCGCGCATTTGACCGCATTGCTTTCACGCTGACGGGTCCCGGGCGATCGTCGGCCCTACAATCGCGGGATGTCCCTGCCCGCTCCTCCGCTGTCCCTCTACGTGCACATCCCCTGGTGCGTGCGCAAATGCCCGTACTGCGATTTCAACTCGCATGCGCGCGAGGGCACGTTGCCGGTGGACGAGTACGTTCGCGCGCTGCTCGCCGACCTTGATCGCGACCTCGCGGCATTCGAACGCGCGCTCGCGGGCCGCGCGCTCGACAGCGTGTTCTTCGGCGGCGGCACGCCGAGCCTGTTCGAACCCGGCGCGATCGCACGGATTCTCGATGGCGTCGCGGCACGCATCGCGATGGCAGGCGATGCCGAGGTGACGCTGGAGACCAACCCCGGCACGGTCGAACATGGTCGTTTCGATGGCTACCTCGCGGCCGGCGTCAACCGCATCAGCTTCGGCATCCAGAGTTTCGACGACGACAAGCTGCGTCGGCTCGGGCGCATCCATTCGGCGGTGGAGGCGCAGCGTGCGGTGAAATCCGCGCAGGATGCGGGTTACGCGAACATCAACCTCGACCTCATGTACGCTTTGCCGGAGCAGTCGCTCGCGGGTGCACTCGCCGACGTCGAACGCGCGCTTGCGCTGGATCCTGCGCATGTGTCGCATTACCAGTTGACGCTCGAGCCCAACACGCTGTTCGCGGTGAAGCCGCCCGCATTGCCGGACGAGGACAGCGCCTGGGACATGCAGGAAGCCTGTCAGCAACGCCTCGCCGAGGCCGGATATGAGCAGTACGAGGTATCCGCGTACGCGCGCGACCGCTTGCGTTCGCGCCACAACCTCAACTACTGGCGGTTCGGCGACTATCTCGGCATCGGCGCGGGCGCGCACGGCAAGCTCAGCGACCCCACCGACGCGCGCATCGTGCGCACGACCAAGTACAAGGTTCCGCGCGGCTATCTCGAGCATGCGGCACGCGGAGATGGCTTCGGAAGTGCGCAGGGCGTCGCGCAAGCCGACCTGCCCTTCGAGTTCATGATGAACGCGTTGCGCTTGAACGAAGGCGTCGACGCCACGCTGTTCACCGCGCGCACGGGACTGGCCGCGAGCGCGATCGATGCGCCGTTGCGCGACGCGCGCGCGCGCGGCTGGCTCGCGCCGGACCCCGCGCGCATCGTGCCGACCGCACTCGGGCGACGGTTCCTCAATGACGTGATGGCCGCGTTCCTGCCGGGAAAGGGCTGAGGGCTGAGGGCTGAGGGCTGAGGGCCGAGGGCTGAGGGCTGAGGGCTGAGGCGTGGTATTCGACGCCTGATGGAACTTGATCCAACGCAGTTGCGCGCCCCAAGCACGTGTTTGAAGTAGGCTGGACGCGCACAGCGCGGCCGGCGGCGCGTTCTGGCCGAAAAAAAGCGCCGGCCGACCTGCGGTCGTCCAGCCTACGCGCGCGAGACCGCGCGCCATCGCCGTTTCGTCCTCAGCCCTCACCCACAGCATGCTCCAGCCCATCACCCTCCACTGCCCCTACTGCGGCGAAGCGTTCGAGACACAGGCCGATACCTCGGCCGGCTCGCAACGCTACGTCGAGGATTGCGCGGTGTGTTGCCGGCCGATCGAAGTGCGCCTGCACGTCGACGACGACGGCGGACTGGTCGGCGTCGACGCCGGCACCGATCGCGATTGATGCGGCAGCGGCGCACGATTACACTCCTGCCCGCCTCAGGTGCCCCGCGCGCAGCACTGCGCAAGGGGTGAAACGGGAAGCCGGTGGAAAACCGGCGCTGCCCCCGCAACGGTAAGCGAGTCGAACCGGATCCTCGTGCCACTGTCGCCATGCGACGGGAAGGCGATCCGGCCGATGGCGGGTAAACCCCCATCGCTCGCGAGCCCGGAGACCGGCCCGGGGTTTGCGTGCCTGCGCT
The DNA here is from genome assembly GCA_023430685.1 of Pseudomonadota bacterium. Taxonomy (GTDB): domain Bacteria; phylum Pseudomonadota; class Gammaproteobacteria; order Xanthomonadales; family Rhodanobacteraceae; genus Dokdonella_A. The sequence goes on from JAEYZH010000058.1 coordinate 3,676, forward strand.
TGCAGGCACGTCGGCTCCAGGCGTTGCGGCGGGCAACGGACGGGCACGGGCGCCCGTCGTCCGCGCGCATCCGCTCCCTTGCAACGCCTGGTCACGCGGGTGTGCGAAGGAGTTTCCCCATGACCAGTCCACTGCCGGTTCGCGCCGGTTCGATCCTCGTCGCGGCGTGCGCGGCGTATTGCGGCGCGTCGCGCGCCGACCAGATCCAGACCCAACCCACCGTGCAGGTGACCGCCTCTCGCGTCGCCGAGACCGTCGACGAGGCGCTTGCCGACGTCAGCGTGATCACGCGCGAGGACATCGACGCGAGTGCGTCGCGCGACGTGCTCGACCTGCTGCGGCTCGAAGCGGGCATCGACCTCTACCGCACGGGCGGCGCCGGGCAGCAGACCTCGCTGTTCCTGCGCGGCACCAACGTGAACCAGGTGCTCGTGCTGATCGATGGCGTGCGCATGGCCGCCGCGACAACCGGCGCCTACGCATTCGAACAGTTGCCGCTCGATGCGGTCGAGCGCATCGAAGTGGTGCGCGGTCCGCGCGCGAGCTACTGGGGTTCCGACGCACTCGGCGGCGTGATCCAGATCTTCACGCGCCGGCTCGACGGGCCGCGTGCCACGCTCGGTTACGGCAGCCACGGCGACGCCGCGGGGAGCATCGGCATCGGCCAATGGCGCGGCGACGAAGGCTACAGCGTGCAGGTCGGCGCGCGAAACGTCGACGGCTACTCGGCGACCCATCCGGGCATCTGCAACGGCCCCGACGATCCGTTCTGCAGCTACGACCCCGACGACGACGGCTTCCGCAAGACCCACCTGACCGCGCGCGCGGCGCAGCGGTTCGGCAGTCAGCTCGTCGCCGGCTCGTTCCTGCGCAGCCAGGGCCGTTCGCAGTTCGACCAGGGCGAGAGCGACATCATCCAGCAGGTCGCGGGCCTCGAGATCGGCGGCGAGCTCGCCGCGAACTGGAGCCATCGGCTTGCATTCGGCCACAACCGCGAGGACCTGCAGACGCCCGCGTTCGGCGCGCACTACCGCACGCGCCGCCAGAGCCTGCTGTGGCAGAACGAGGTCCGCGTCGACGACGCGCATCGGCTGGTCGCCGGCGTCGATTTCGTGCACGAGCGGGCCGAGTCGCTCGACACCTTCGCCGGCACGCCGCGCTACCGCGACGAGCGCGACACCCGCGCGGTGTTCGCGGGCTGGCACGCGAGCTGGGGCGCGTTCGAAAGCGAAGTCGCCGTGCGCCACGACGACGACAGCGCGTTCGGCGGCGCGGACACCGGCTCGCTCGCGCTCGCATGGCGGGCGAACGAACGGCTGCGCCTGCGCGCGAACGTCGGACTCGGCTTCCGCAGCCCGAGCATGAACGACCTGTATGACCCGGGGTATGGCGGCTGGTTCGCGGGCAATCCGGACCTCGATCCCGAGCGGTCGCGCAGCAGCGAACTCGGCCTGCAATGGCAGGCCACCGAGCTGCAGCAACTCGGGCTCAGCCTTTATTCGACCCGCGTGCGCGACCTCATCAGCTTCACCGGCCACCAGAACCAGGCCGAGAACATCGCGCATGCGGCGATCGACGGCGCGGAACTGTCATGGCGACTCGACGCCGGCGCGTGGAACCTCGATGCGAACTGGACCTGGCAGGACGCGCGCGACGACGACACCGGCGAGCGACTGCTGCGGCGTGCGCGCCACAAGGGTTCGCTCGTGGCCGAACGCGCGGTCGGAACGCGCCTGCGCGTCGGTGCCGAGCTGCACCACGTCGGACGGCGCGACGACGTCGGCGACGTTCGGCTCGGCGCGTTCACGCTGTTGAACCTGCGCGCCAGCTGGACGTTGGCCGATGCCTGGAGCCTCGGTGCGCGCCTCGAGAACCTCGCCGACCGCGACTACGCGCTCGTGCACGGCTACAACACGCCGGGCCGGGCCGGTTACCTCGAGCTGCGCTGGCAGCCCTGATCGGCAATCAGCGCCCCTGTTCGGGCCGGTTGGGTCATGCCAGAATGCCGCCGCCACGCGCGCGCCGTGCGTGGCGGGGGCGTGGCCGGCGCAGCGGGCAGTGCCGGCTGCAGGCATGACGGGAAAGGATGCGTTCGGGCGCATGAGCACGAGCGGGCCAGTGACGGGCGGAAACCGGCGGCTGCAGGAAAACCGCCGCAGCCTCGGCACGCTCGCTGCGCGCCAGGATCTGCCGCCGCGCGTGCGCAGCGTGCTCGAGAACCTGCTCGAACACAGTTGCAACTGGTTCGAGCCCGCGATGCGACGCGCGATCGACCAGGTCGAGAACATCCTGTTCGGACTCGCCGAGCGCGCCGGCAACAGCGGCGAACAGCAGCGGCATTTCGAAAGCCTGCGCGAGATCAAGCTCGCGCGCGCGGACATCGCACCGCGCTTCCTGCAACATCTCGAGGCCAGCCTCGCGGCGCTGCGCTCGGCGCAGGCCACGCATGCCTCCGCGGGCGACCCGCATCCGCTGCGCTCCCCGCTCGGGCTCGTCGATACCGGCGTGCTCGAGGAAGACCTCGCGCTGCAGGAAATCGCGGGCAAGGCCGAGGTCCGCAACAGCGCCGACCTCAACGCGCTCGCGCAGCGGCTCGCGGTGGTCGCCGGCACGCCGACGTGGCCGATCGACGCGATGCCGCTCGGGCCGACCCAGCTCGCAGAGGCGTTCCGGCATGCGCTCGCATCGATCGACATCGACACCGAGCACCGCGTGATCGTCTATCGCCAGTTCGACCGCGCCGCGCTCGCGCCGATCGGCATGTTCTACGAAACCGCGAACGCGCGCCTGGTCGGGCTGCGCATCCTGCCGAACCTGCTGCCGCCTTCCTACCGGCGGAATTCCGCCGCCCAACAGGCGCAGCGACCGCCGGAGGGCGCGCCCGCGCCGATGCCGCAAGAGGCCGAGGAAGGCGCAACGTCCGCGGCCGACGCGGAACTGTTCGGCACGTTGCGCGACCTGCTGTCGCAACGCCGCCGCGCGTCCGGCGCAGGCGATCATGACGCGCACGAACCACAGCATCCTGCAAGCCGCGAAGACCTCCAGAGCGTACTCGGCGCGATGCAGCGCAGCGCGGGCGCGGGCTCGCGCCCCGCGCGCTACGACGCCGAACACTTCCGCAACACGCTGCTGGTCAAGCTGCGTCGCGCGAGTCCGCAGGGCCAGCCGCTCGGGCTCGCGCACGAGGACGCCGACACCATCGACCTCGTCGGCATGCTGTTCGACTACATCACGCGCGACGTGCGCGACGGCAGCGCCGCGCGCGCGCTGCTGACCCAGTTGCACGTGCCGGTGCTGCGCGTCGCACTCGGCGACAAGACCTTCTTCACGCGCCGCGACCATCCGGCGCGCGAACTGCTCAACACGATCGCCGAGACCGGCGCGCGCTGGATCGACACCTCCGATGCCGACGCCGACACCGAACTGGTCGATCGCATGCGCATGGTCGTCGAACACGTCGGGCAGGACTTCGACGGCGACATCGGCATCTTCGAGAACCTGCTCGGCGACCTCGGCCAGCACATGCGCGTGGTCGCACGCCGTGCCGAAGTGGTCGAGCGGCGGCACATCGATGCGGCGAAGGGGCGCGACCGGCTCGAGATCGCGCGCAACGCCGCGCGCAGCGCGATCACGCGCCTGGTGCAGGACCACCGGCCCTCGCCGCGCGTGCGCGCGCTGCTCGAGCATGCCTGGGTCGATGCGCTCGCGCTGGCCGCGTTGCGCGACGGAACTGGCGGGTCCGCATTCCGTCGCCGCCTGACCGTGGCGAGCAACCTCGTGCGGCAATCGGAATCCGCGCGCGAGGACGAATCGGTCGACGCCGAAGTGCGCGGCGAGCTCGACGCGGGCCTGCGCCAGGTCGGCCTGCATCCCGATGATGTCGAAGACATCCTCGACCACCTGCACGCGGACGCGAGCACGCAGGACACGCAGCAGGCCCGCCATGTGCTCGAGCGCATCGACGAGGCGATCGAGCACAAGGCGCGCCTCGGCGGCGCCGATGCGGCGCCCGCCGCCGCGGCGCCCACGCCACCGGTGCCGCTCGGCCCGGCCGAGATCGAGATGCTGCAGCAGCTCAAGCGCACCGCGTTCGGAACCTGGTTCGAGTTCGTGCTGAACCAGCAGGGCGAGACCGCGCGGCGCAAGCTCGCATGGTTCTCGCCGGTCACCGGGCACTGCCTGTTCGTCAACCAGCGTGGCGCGCGCAGCGAGGACCGCACGCTCGACCAGCTCGCGCGCGACATGGTGCGAGGGCAGGCGCGCATCGCGGACGTGGCCACGGGCTCGATGATCGATCGCGCCTGGAAGGCGATCGTCGAGATGCTCAAGAAGCGCGAGCCGGCCACCGCCGGGGCCACGCCATGAGCGCGCGCGACGCCGTGTCGCGCGGACGTCCGCGGCGGAGGAACCGATGAACGAAAAACGCAGGTTGCCGCGCAAGCGCCCCGGCATGCCGTTGCAGGTGATCGACGCGATGACCGGCGATGTCGCGGGCCGGCTCGGCAACCTCTCGCTCGAAGGGATGATGCTGGTCACGCAGCGGCCGCTGGCCGAGGACGCGCTGTATCAGTTCCTGTTCCACCTGCCCGATTCGCACGGTCGCCTGCACCCGGTGGAGGTCGGCGTGCACGAGCAGTGGACCGACGCCGGCAGCGAGCGCGGCCAGGTCTGGACCGGCTTCCGCTTCATCGACATCGGTCCCGACGACAACCGCATCCTGCGCGAATGGCTCATGCACGCAGAGGACTTCGTCGCCTGAGCGACGCGACTCAGAGCGGCATGCCGCGCTCGGTGCCTGGCGCATAGGCGCGCAGGAAGAACTCGACGGTCGCGCGCACGTGCAGGTCGTCATCGCGTTCGGACACCGGCGACTGGCACCGCCCGCACAGCAACTGCGCGTGTCGGTCGCCCTTGAGCAGGGCGAAGAACTGCGACGCCGCACGCGGGATGTCGGTGATCTCGAGCTGGCCCGCGTCCACTTCGTGGCGCAGGAACTGCTGCATGCCAGCCTGCACGCGCTGCGGACCGGCCTCCCAGAACAGCTGCGCGAGCTTCTCGGAGCTCGCGCACGACCCCGAGTTGAGCAGTCGGTTCAGCGCCACCGCTTCGGGCGCGGTCACGAGCGAGAAAAATGCGCGGCCGATCGCTTCGAGCTGGCGTCGCACCGGCGCGTCCTGGTCGACGTCGAACAGCGTGGCCGGCATCTGCTCCTCGCAACGCGCGCGGATCGCGGCGAAGAACAAGGTTTCCTTGTCGGTGAAGTGGCTGTAGACGGTGAGTTTGGACACGCCGGCTTCCGCCGCGATCGCATCCATGCTGGTGCCCTCGAATCCGCTCAGCGGAAACAGGCGCTTGGCCGCGTCGAGGATGGCCGCGCGCTTTTCGAGATCCTTCGGGCGACCGGGTCCGCTGTTCCTGGCGATGGCGATGGCTGCATTCATGTCGGGCGGGTGTGCTCTGGTGGCCTGCTTCAGTGCATGACCAATGGTACTGGCTGGACTGGGGGATGCGGTCTTTATACTATACTCCACGGTACATGAATGGCCCCGCCACCCATGCGCGCGGCGACACGGTCGGGCGTGGAACGGTCTGTTCCACGAATTCGCCTTGTCGGTGCGCCATCTTGCCTCATGTGGTGCTGTCGGGGTCACGGCCGCACCGTTGTCCCGCTTTGGAAAGCCTCTCGCCGCATCGCCCGGCCCCCCCCCCTCCCGCAACCGGGCGGTGCGGACGAGAGCACCTGATGGTCGGCCCTGCCGCACGCACACGCGCGCCGGCACTTGCCCATGTGGCACGGGCCTTGCTGCGGAGAGTCGCCATGCAACCTTGCACACCGTTCGAGCATCCGTATGAAGCCAGCGTCGGAAACGGCGAGGCCGTGCGATGAGCGCGCCGTCCGCGCTCGCCGCCGACGCGCCACCGCCCGCGTGGGCCAGCCTGTCGCTGAGGCTGGCGCAACGTGCGTTCGCCCAACTGGTCGAGGGTTCCGGTTCCGATGCGTCACGTCCCGCCGACATCCGCCTCGCGCGCCTGCGCAGCCACGCCCGCCGGACACTGTCCGTGCTGTCCGCGGACGACCAGGCGCGCATCGCGCGCTGGCTCGCGTTGCAGTTCGCGAGTCGCGACGCATCGGCGCCGTCGCCGGCCTGGCTCTCGCGCGTCGACGCTGCGTTCGCGTCTGGCGTCGAAAGCCTTCGCGCGAGCGCAGGCGAGTCGCTGCGCGCACGTGCCGACGAGGACGCGTTCGCGGCGTGATGGCACGGGGCGCGCGGTGACTTCCGGCACTTCGGGGGCAGCGCGCCGATCGCCAACGATGGATTTGCCGCGGATGCGGCGAGTGCCTATGCTCTCCACCCTTTTTCCGATCGGTCCACGACCATGTTGAACGCAACCGAGCAAGCCCGGCAGAACATGATCGAGAACCAGGTGCGTCCGTGGGAAGTGCTCGACGCGCGCGTGCTCGAGACGCTCGCCGCGGTGCGCCGCGAGGACTTCGTGCCGGCACGTCATCGCGCGCTCGCGTTCGCCGACCTGTCGCTGCCGATCGGCCATGGCGAAGTCATGATGAAGCCGGTCATCGAAGGCCGGCTGCTGCAGGCGATCGATCTGCAGCCGCACGAGCGCGTGCTCGAGATCGGCACCGGTACCGGATTCCTTTCCGCCTGCCTCGCGCGCCTCGGCGCCAGCGTGCTCAGCGTGGAACGCCATGCGGACCTCGCCGACGCGGCCCGCGCGAACCTCGCCGCGGCGCAGGTGCGCAACGTGCGCGTCGAGACCGCCGACGCACTGTCGCATTTCGATCCGGGTGATGCGTTCGACCTCGTCGTCGTCGGCGGCGCGGTGTGGAGCCTGCCCGACAGCCTGCGTGCGCAGGTGCGCCCCGGCGGGCGCCTGTTCGCGATCGTCGGCGACTCGCCCGCGATGCAGGCGACCCTGCACGAACGCGTCGACGCGAGCCACTGGACCGTGGGCAGCCTGTTCGAAACCGATCTTCCGTACCTGCACAACGCCGAGCCGCCACGCCGCTTCTCGCTCTGACGTGGCGCCCCAGACGATACATCCCCCGAGGAAGACCCGATGATCCGCATCCTGTCCCTGTCGCTGGCGATCGCGCTCGCTTCCGGTGCCACCGCCGCGCACGCCGACGACCTGATCCAGGTCTACCAGGAAGCCCGCGCGTCCGACCCGACCCTCGCCGGTGCCGAAGCGACCAAGCTCTCGACCGACGAGTTCGTGAACCAGGCGCGTTCGCAGTTGCTGCCGCAGATCGGCATCAACCTCGAGTTCACGCGTTCGCGCTCGGGCGACAACGGCACCGCGCTGATCAACAACCCGGGCATCCCGGGCATTCCCGACGAGCAGATCCTCATCGACGGCAGCAGTTCGACGAGCTACCGGCGCTCGGTCGGCGCGCAGCTGAGCCAGCCGATCCTCGACATCAGCCGCTGGACCGCGCTGAAGTCGAGCCGCTATACCGCACAGGCGGGCGCGGCGACCTATGACGCCGCGCAGCAGCAGTTGCTCGTGCAGGTCGCACGCGCCTACTTCGACGTGCTCAGCGCGCTCGACGCGCTGAAGTTCGCCGACGCGAACGAGAAGGCGCTCGCGCGCCAGCTCGAGCAGGCGCAGCAGCGCTTCGACGTTGGCCTGGCCGCGATCACCGACGTCAACGACGCGAAGGCGCAGCACGACCAGGCGGTCGCGAGCGTGATCACCAACCAGAACGCGGTCGACACCGCGCGCGAAGCCGTGCGCCAGCTCACCAACAAGGTGCCGGGCGAGTTCAGGAAGCTGCGCGAGAACCTGCCGCTGGATCGCCCGACGCCGGACGATCCGGAGGCGTGGGTCGACGTCGCACTGAAGAACAATCCGTCCCTCGCGGCCGCCGCGTACCAGGTCGACGCCGCCAATGCGGACATCAACACCGCGCGCGCGGGCCACCTGCCGACGATCAGCGGCACGCTCGGCTACTCGCGCAGCCCGCTCTGGGGCGATACGCGCTACGGCGGCCTGCCCGGCGAGATCCACGACAGCAGCGACCCGAAGTGGGGCAGCACGATCGGCATCACGCTGACGGTGCCGATCTTCAGCGGCGGCTACACGCAATCGCGCGTGCGCCAGGCGATCCACAACCGCGACTTCCGGCAGGACCAGCACGAGTTCAACCGGCGCCAGGTCGAAGCCGCGACGCGCAACAACTTCCGTTCGGTGATCGCGGGCGCGAGCGAAGTCGAGGCGCGCCAGGCCGCGGTGGTTTCCGCGCAGAGCTCGGTAGAGGCGACCCAGGCCGGCTACGAAGTCGGCACCCGCACGATCGTCGACGTGCTGATCAGCCAGCAGACCCTGCTGCAGGCTCAGAGTGCGTACTCCACCGCCCGCCACGCCTACGTGTTGAACCGCCTGCTGCTCAAGCAGGCCGCCGGCGTGATCGAGGTGCAGGACCTCGAGGCGATCAACGCGTTGCTGGAGTGAGGGACGAGGGACCAGGGACGAGGGACGAGGATTCGGGTCCGGTGCCTGGCAGACGGCCCCTAGCCCCTCGTCCCTCGTCCCTCGTCCCTGTCAAGCACCCTCTCCACGATCGCCATCGTGCGCGCGACCGCGCCGCGTTCGCGTTCGATCACCGCGTGGGCGGCGTCGCCCATGCTGCGGCGTTCGACATCGCGCGTGAACAGTCGCACCACCGCGGGGCCAAGTTCGTCGGCCACTTCGATGCGCAGCACCGCGCCTGCGGCGATCAGGTCCTCGGTCACTTCGGCGAAATTGAAGGTCTGCGGACCGACGATCACCGGCTTGGCGAGCGCCGCGGGTTCGAGCAGGTTGTGCCCGCCGACCGGTGCGAGGCTGCCGCCGACGAAAGCAACGTCGGCGGCCGCATAGAATTCGATCAGTTCGCCCATCGAGTCGGCGACGAAACACTGGCATGACGGCGACGCGCGCTGGTCCTCGCTGCGCGTGGACGTGCGGAAGCCGTAGGCACGGCACGCGGCCGCAACCGGCTTGAAGCGTTCGGGATGGCGCGGCGCGATCAGCAGCAATGCATCCGGGAACCTGCGCAGCACTTCCGCATGCGCCTTCAGCACCGCGAGTTCCTCGCCCTCGTGCGTGCTCGCGGCGATCCAGACCGGGCGATCGGGTCCTGCCGCGGCGCGAAACTCGAGCCCGCGCTCGCGCACGCCGTCGGGCACGCTCATGTCGAACTTCAGGTTGCCGACGATCGCAAGCCGCGGCTCGGACGCGCCGAGCGCGCGCAGCCGTTCGTAGTCGGACGCCGATTGCGCCGCGACGAAACTCGCGCTGCGGATCGCGCGCCGCGCCAGCGGCTGGATCGGCCAGTAACCGCGCAGCGACTTCTCGGACAGGCGCGCGTTCGCGATCACGATCGAAATGTCGCGCTCGGCGCAGTTCATGAACAGGTTCGGCCAGATCTCCGTCTCCATGATCACGGCGAGCCGCGGACGCACGCGATCGAGGAAGCGTTTGACCGCGCTGGTCAGGTCGTACGGCAGGTAGACGTGGAACACGCGCCCCTGGAACAGCTGCAACACGCGATCGGAACCGGTCGGCGTGACCGTCGTGATCACGAACTGCGAGTCCCGGTAGCGGCGCATCAGCGCCTCGATCAACGGCACCGCGGCGTTGACTTCGCCGAGCGAGACCGCGTGGATCCAGATGCTGTCGCGCACGCCGGGATCGGGGAAGAAACCGAAGCGTTCGCGCCAGCGTGCGAAGTACCCGTGGTACTTGAAGCCGCGCGCCGCGAGCCGGTACACCACGAACGGCATCAGCAGGTACAGCGTGAGCGTGTAGATGAAGCGCTGGAACACGAAGAGGGCGGACGGTGGAGGTTCGGCAGTATAGCCGTGCGGCACGCGAGCCGACGGCGCCGGCGCACGCGTCCACGACGGCAGCTCGCCTGCATGCGAGCGCATCGCGATGCGGTGGTAGCCGCGGCTTGCGGGCCTCACCCTGCCGCCCCTCGCCGCGCATCCTCCATAATCGACCGATGCCGCAGGCACTGCCCCCGTTCCGCGCCGCACTGCTCTCGCCACGCCATTGGCCCGCATGGATCGGGCTCGGCGCGATCCGTCTCGTCGCGTGCCTGCCGCGCAGCTGGCTCATGCGCGGCGGGCGCGCGGTCGGCTGGCTCGCAGCGCGCATCTTCGGCGAGCGTCGCGCGATCGCGGCGCGCAACCTCGCGCTGTGCTTCCCCGGACTCGACGAAGCCGAGCGCGCGCGCCTGCTCGAGGACAACCTGCGCGAGAGCGGCCTCATGCTCGCCGAGTTCGCGCTCGCGTGGATGGGCTCGGCCGCGAGGATCGCGCGCATTCCGGTCACGTTCGAAGGCCTGCACCACCTTGCCGAAGCGCGCGCGGCCGGGCGCGGCGTGCTGCTCGTCGGTGCGCACTTCTCGCACCTCGAGCTCTGCGCGCGGCTGGTGTCGCAGCAGATCCCGATCGCGGGCATGTACCGCGAACACGACGACGCGGCGTTCGAGTGGGCGATCAAGCGCGCGCGGCTGCGCTACGCGGACGCGATGTTCACGAAGGACGAGCTGCGCGCGAGCGTGCGCCATCTGCGCAACGGCGGCACGCTCTGGTATGCGCCCGACCAGGACATGCGCGGCAAGGACAGCGTGTTCGCGCCGTTCTTCGGCATCCCGGCCGCGACGATCACCGCGACGCACCACCTCGCGCGACTCTCGGGCGCGGCCGTGATCCCGTTCTTCCACCGGCGGCGCGACGACGACGGCTACGCGATCCGGCTCGAGGCGCCGCTGGCCGACTTTCCCGGCTACGATGTCGCCGCCGACACCGCGCGCGTGAACGGCTGCGTCGAACGCATGGTCGCCGAGGCGCCCGAGCAGTACCTGTGGATGCACAAGCGCTTCAAGACGCGCCCGCCCGGGGAGGCGGAACTGTACTGATTCGTGGCCCGCCGCGGCCCGCAGGGGAGGATGCATGGGATTCCTGATCGTGCTCGGGTTCGGCATCGTCGGCCTCCTCGTGGGCGGGATGGCCGGCGGCGATCCCGGCCTCGGCTTCTTCACGGGTCTCGCGATCGGCTTCCTGCTGCTGCGCCAGCGCACGCTCGCGACACGCCTCGACGCGCTCGGCTCGGAACTCGCCACATTGCGTGCGACCGTCGAAGAGGACGTGCGCGGGGCGACGGGCGTCGCAGACCGCGCCGACGAGCCGATCCGCTCCGTCGATGAACCCGTCGTCGCATGGCCATCGCTCGATCCGGCCGACGCTGAGCAGGCGCCGCCCGCGCCCGACATCCGCCTGCCCGACGTCGAACCGCCACCATTGGCCCCTGCGGCGGCCGCGCCGCAGGCGCCCCCCGTGACGCCTTCGACACCCGCGTTCGACGGGCTGCGTCGCTGGTTCACCGAAGGCAACGTGCCGGTCAAGGTCGGCATGCTGATCCTGTTCGCGGGCGTCGCGGCGCTGCTCAAGTACGCGTCCGACCAGGGCTGGTTGCGGTTGCCGATCGAACTTCGCCTCGCCGGCGTCGCGCTCGCGGCGATCGGCGCGCTCGGGTTCGGATGGCGCGAACGCCTGCGCCGACGCAGCTTCGGCCTTTCGCTGCAGGGCGGGGCGGTCGGCGTGTTGCTGCTGACGGTATTCGCCGCGTTCCGGCTCTACGGCCTGCTGCCGGCGGGCGCCGCATTCGCGTTGCTGCTCGTGCTCGTCGCCGGCGCCGGCCTGCTCGCGGTGCTGCAGGACTCGCTCGCGCTCGCGGTGCTCGGCATCCTCGCCGGCTTCGCGGCGCCGGTCCTGGTCTCGACCGGCAGCGGCAGCCACGTCGCGCTGTTCTCGTACTACGCATTGCTGAACCTCGCGATCCTCGCGATCGCATGGGTGCGCCCCTGGCGCGCACTCAACCTGCTCGGCTTCTTCTGCACGTTCGCGATCGGCACCGCCTGGGGCGTGCTGCGCTACGACCCGGCGCTGTTTGCGAGCACCGAGCCGTTCCTGCTGCTGCACTTCGCGATCTACCTCGCGATCCCGATCCTGTATGCACGTCGGCGCGAATCGCTCGTGCGCGACCCGGTCGACGGCACGCTGGTGTTCGGCACGCCGCTGCTGTGCTTCGCGCTGCAGGCAGCCCTGCTCGATGGCGAGCGCATGCCGCTCGCGTATTCGGCGCTCGCGCTCGCCGCGGTGTACGCCGTGCTCGCGCGCTGGCAGCTGCCGCGCCGGCGCGTGCTCGGCGAATCGTACGCAGTGCTCGCGGCCGGCTTCGCGACGCTCGCGGTGCCACTCGCATTGAGCGCTCGCTCGACCGCGAGCGTGTTCGCGCTCGAAGGCGTGGCGCTGGTCTGGCTCGGCCTGCGCCAGCGGCGCGTGTTGCCCGAAGCCTGCGGCTGGATCCTGCAGGCACTCGCGGCGTGCGCGTTCCTCTACTCTGCCGCCACCGTCGCGTCGGCCGCGATTCCGCTCGCGAATGCGGCCTGCATCAGCGCCCTGCTGGTCGCGGCGGCCGCGCTCGCGAGCGCCTGGCTGTACGACCGCGCGGGCATGCGTCCGCGCGTCGCGCTGCTCGCGTACCTGTGGGGACTCGCGTGGTGGTCCGGTGCAGGCCTGCACGAGATCGAACGCTTCGTTCCCGCGCCCGCGC
>JAEYZH010000061.1 GCA_023430685.1 Pseudomonadota bacterium
CCTTGCGCCCGCGGCTTCGCACCCGCGCGCGGTTCGTTCGACGGCTTCGACGTGAAGCCGGCCTTGAGCAGCTGGTCGCGCAATGAATCGGACATGGCGTGGAACTCGTTCTCCGTCGTTCAATGCATCGGCGAGGTTTCGACCGGGGCCGCCTCGCACGGAATGCGCGGCCACGGGTGGCCGCGCGGGTGCGGCGCGACGGTCGTCGCGATCCAGCCCCGCGTCGATATCGGATGCACGGCGAGCAGGGACGTTCGCATCAGTAATGCGGCGGCGGCGGTTCGTCTCCTGCCGCCGGTGCGAGCGATCCGCGAACCGCCGTGAGGTCGCTGCGCAGCGCCACGATCGCGTTGCGCAACTCGTGCAGGTGGCGATCGTGTTGCGCGACGAGGTCGCTCATCGACGCCATCATGTCGTCGATGAATGCGAGCCTGACTTCGAGCTCGGTCAGGCGTTCCTCGAGCGAGGCAGGCATCGCGGTCAGCCCGGCAGCTTCTCGATCAGGTGCCGGCCGTGGCGCGCGCCGGTCGCGCCCTGCGCCTCGCGCAATGCAAGCGCGAGGTCGGCTGCGGCCATTTCACGCACCAGTTCGGCGAAGCTCGTGCGCGGCGTCCAACCGAGGCGCTCGCGCGCCAGGGTCGGGTCGCCGAGCAGGGTCTCGACTTCGGCCGGGCGGTAGTACTGCGGATGCACGCGCACGATCACGTCGCCGGGTTGCACGCGCGTGTCGTCGCGAGCAACGCCCGCGACCACCGCGTGTTCGTCGGCCCCCTCGCCGCGGAACTCGAGTTCGATGCCCATCTCGCGCGCGGACAGCAGCACGAACTCGCGCACCGAGTGCTGGATTCCCGTCGCGATCACGTAATCGGCCGGCTCGTCCTGCTGCAGGATCAGCCACTGCGCCTCGACGTAGTCGCGTGCATGGCCCCAGTCGCGCTTCGCGTCGAGGTTGCCGAGGTAGAGGCAGTGCTGCAGGCCGCAGGCGACGCGCGCGAGCCCGCGCGTGATCTTGCGCGTCACGAACGTCTCGCCACGGATCGGCGACTCGTGGTTGAACAGGATACCGTTGCACCCGTAGATGCCGTAGGCCTCGCGGTAGTTGACGGTAATCCAGTACGCGTACAGCTTGGCCACGCCGTACGGCGAGCGAGGATGGAACGGCGTGGTCTCTCGCTGCGGCGTCTCGCGCACGAGCCCGTAGAGTTCCGACGTGGAAGCCTGGTAGAAGCGGCAACGGTCGCCGAGGCCGAGGCTGCGCATCGCCTCGAGCACGCGCAGCGTGCCGATGCCGTCGGCGTTGGCGGTGTATTCCGGTTCCTCGAACGACACCGCGACATGGCTCTGCGCGGCGAGGTTGTAGATCTCGTCGGGTTTGACCTGCTGGATCACGCGCAGCAGGCTCAGGCTGTCGGTGAGGTCGCCGTAATGCAGGCGCACGCCAGGGCGCGTGTCGTCCAGCTCGTGATGGAGATGGTCGATGCGCTCGCTGTTGAACGAGGACGCGCGACGCTTGAGGCCATGCACCTCGTAGCCCTTTTCGAGCAGCAGCTCCGCGAGATAGGCGCCGTCCTGTCCGGTGACGCCGGTAACCAATGCACGCTTCTGTTCCATCGCCTGCGCTTGCCGTGATCTGTGCAAAAGAGCCGGGATGGTAGCTTAAAAGCAGGGGTGAGGGCTGAGGGGCGAGGGGCGAGGACGGAAGTGGACGCGCAATGGTTCGCTTGGCCGGGACATGCGCGATGGTGGGTCTCGCCGCTGCGCGGCTGCGACCCACCCTACCGACCCACCCTACCGGCTGCGACCCGCCTTCGGACCAGGCTTCGCACAGCCCGGATCCGGATCACCGACGCGGAACGCCGGCCCTCAATCGAATCCGTTCGCGAAGATCGGATCACCCGGCATCACGCCGAGCGGTCCCGGGTAGGTGTAGTCCGGGAACACATGCGCGAGGTCGGCATTGCCGAGGTGGCGCGTGACGACTTCGGAGAGCACGCGGCGCGTGTCGGTGGTGGTGGCGACGTCTTCGTTCTGGAACAGCTGGCCATCGCCGAGCCCGCCGAACGTGCCGAACAGGCGTCCGCCCTGCACGCGACCTCCGAGCAGGAACATCGTGTTCCCGCTGCCGTGGTCGGTGCCGCGGTTCGCGTTCTCGCGCACGCGGCGGCCGAACTCGCTCTGCACGACGACCACCATGCGATCGGCCATGCCGCTACCCGCGAGGTCCGCGTACAGCGCGGCAAGCGATTGCGACAACCCGTCGACGCGCGCGGCATAGGTGTTCTGGTTGAGACTCGGCTGGTCGCCCGCGCCCTGGTTCTCGTGCGTGTCCCAGCCGCCGTAGTCGATCGCGGCGACCTGCAGGCCGAGGCCGCGCTTGGCCACGTTGGCGATCAGCTTGCACTGGTTCGCGAGCGTTGCGCCGACGCCGGTGGTCGGGTAGTTCGCGCCAGGCGAGGGCGTGTAGTCCGACAGCGCGAGCGTGTCGACGAGTTCGACCGTGGTCGCCGCGCCGGTGCCGGCCTGCTCGAGCACGCCCGCACCGCCATACATCTGGTTCAACGTGATCATCGTCGACAGCTTGTACAGCGGCTGGCCGCCGACCTGGGTGCCGCTGTTCGCATTCGGATGGAAGCTGCCCGGATCGTCGAGCGTCATCGTGTCGCGACGACCGAGCAGGCTGTCGGGCGGCGCCGAACCCGCGCACAGCGCCGGGATCTGCGCGTTGTCCGGCACCTGTCCCGCGGACTCGAGGTGGCGCGTGAGCCAGCCGCTCGGCGTGTGCAGTTCGCCCGGCGTGCCGAGGTCGACGTAATCCTGTGCGTCGAAATGGCTGCGCGAGATCGAGCCCTGCGGGAACCCGATGCCGTGCACGAACGCACACCTGCCTGCCTGGTAGAGCTGGTGCAGGCCGGCCGCGGCGAAGTGGAGGCCGAAGTTGCCGGCCAGTGGCAGCGCCGCGGTTTCCCCGGTCGTGCGCAGGTGGATGGTCGGGCGCTTGGCTTCGTAGATCGCGCGGTCGGGACCCGCGATCGGCGCGACGAAGTTGAGGCCGTCCATGCCGCCGCGCAGGAACACGAACACGATGAAGCGGTTGCCTTCCCAGTCGGCGCGCGCGATGCCGGTGTTGAAACCCAGCCGGAGTCCGCCGAGCGCGGTGACGCCGAGTGCGGAACCCTTGAGGAATGAACGTCGCGTGAGGTTGCCCATGGTCGTCGTTCCTCAGCGCAGCATCGACTGCGGACTGAACAGGATGCAGCCGACCATGCCGCGCAGCCGGTTGTACCAGTAGTTCGGTGAAGTGTTCGTGCCGATGCCGTCGGTGTTCCCGGCCGGACCGGCGCCGATGCCGGTCTCGGACGGGAACATGTTGAGCGTATCCGTGTTGCGGCACATGAAGTCGCGCACCTTCTGGTGCAGCCCGGTGCCGATCCACCCGTTGGTCGCATCGGGCGCCCAGCCGAAGCAGCGCCGCAACCAGAAGTCGGCGAGCTTGGTCGGCGTGTGCTGCGCGACCGACGCGCTGAACTCGGTGAGCGTGATCGCGAGTACAGGCGCGAGCGGCGTCTGGTCGGTGCCGGTGCCCTGGTCGAGCGTCCAGTCGATCGTGCGCCACGCGTGCACGAATGCGGCCGAGCCCATCCAGTAATCGGATGCATCGGGAAAGCCGTCGGGCGGGCGCCAGTCGAACGGCCGATGCCCACTGCGGCGGAAGCGGTCCATGAACGAATCGCTCTCGGGCGATTCGCCGTCGACGTTGCGGCGGATCGTGAAGTCCACGCTGACCGAACGCAGCGCCGACACCACGACGTCGAACGGGCGCTTGACCTTGTTGCCGAAGTTCGCGAGGTCGCGGAACGCACCCGGGATCTGCGGATCGCCGGCTTCGGCGCCGTAGACGAGGAGCGCGCGCAACGTGCGCTTGATCTGGTCGGGCGCAGCCGCGTTGGCGTGGAACACGTGCGCCGCATGCGCGACGATTTCCTCGGGCGGATCCTCGCCGATGAAGCGACGCGCGAGCTTCAGCGCGATGTGGCGACCGGTGCCCGGATGCGTCGCGATGCGATCGAGGAAGGTGTCGATCTCGGTCGCGGTCGGCGTGTTGGCCGGCACGAACGCGCCGAGCACGGTCTTCTGGCCGATGTCATGCTGGCTCGTCTGCGGCGGCGTCGTGGTCCCGTCGATGCAGTAGAGCGTGCCGTCGTTGACCGTGTCCGGGCTCGAGGCGCGGTGGAAGGTCCAACCGGTGAGCGCCCGCGCGAGTTCGTAGACGTCGGCGTCGACATAGCCGACCGGCAGGCCGGCGCCGTCCTCGCCGGGGGGAATCAGCGGCACCTCGTGCTGCTGCAGCGTCGGGCCGAGGTAGTTGATCGCGCCCAGCGTGTGCAGCTCGATCACCTCGCGCGCGTAGTTCTCGTTGAAGCTCGGGGCGCGATTGATGTAGTTGTCGAGGTAGTACAGCATCGCCGGCGACGCGAACGTCTGCTGCAGCAGCTCGCGGAAGTTGCCAAATGCGTTGCGGCGCACGACGTCGCGGCTCCAGCTGCTCCAGGTCGGCGCGGCATAGCGGTCGTAGCACGGCACGTTGAAGTGGTCGTGCCAGAAATCGACCATGCGCTCGAACAGCTGCCAGCGCGAGTAGATGGCGCGCACGAACACGGCGCGCTCGCCCTCGCGCGCCGGATGATCGCGCACGTTCGGCAGTCCGCCGCCCGGATTGCCGTTGATCTCGTGGTCGGTCCACAGCTGCGCGAACGACTTGCCGAGCGTGTAGTAGGCCGGATGTGCGAGGCGCGCGTCGACTTCGGCGTCCGTGACGTTGCCGCTGCCGTCGGTGGTCGGAGCAAGCTGCTCGTCGACGAACGCGACGAGGCGCGCGTCATCGGTCGCGCCGAGCGAATTGAAATGTGCGACCGAGTAGTTCGTGCCGGGGCTCGGCCCGTGCCCGAGCCGGCCGAGCACGTACACCGCGAACGGCGGCGTCAGCGCGCTGCTCGAAAAACCGTTGGTCGCAGTCCCGCCCTTGGCGACCGGCGAACGATTGCCTGCAAGGAAGCCGCGGCGCGTGATCGCGCCGGGGGCCGATTCCAGAACGCCCATGCCTGTCACCCCTCGTCGAACGCGCTGGGATCGTACACGTTTCCAACGCGCGAACTGTGGGGAGATCGGCGGTTTGCGAAGCCTCAGCCCGGCCGGGCGACGCTGCGACCGCGCCCGATCCCGTAATAGGCGAGCCCGGCGGCTTCCACCGCCGCCGGTTCGTAGATGTTGCGGCCGTCGAACAGCACCGGCGTCGAGAGCGCGGCGCGGATGCGTTCGAAGTCCGGCGCACGATAGGCCTTCCACTCGGTCACCACGACCAGCGCATCCGCGCCGTCGAGGACCGAATACGCCTCTGCGCACAACGCGAGGTCGGAGCGCTGGCCGTACAGGCGCGCGGTTTCCGCGATCGCCTCGGGATCATGCGCGCGGACCCTCGCGCCGGCGGCCCACAGCTGTTCGAGCAGCGTGCGGCTCGGCGCCTCGCGCATGTCGTCGGTGTTCGGCTTGAACGCAAGACCCCACAGCGCGATCGTGCGGCCGGCGAGCCGCCCTTCGAAATGGCGCTGCAGCAGCTCGAACAGCTTGCCCTTCTGGTGCGCGTTGACCGCCTCGACCGCGCCGAGCAGCTTCGCTTCGTACTGGTTCGCGCGCGCGATGTGCGCGAGTGCCTTGACGTCCTTCGGGAAGCAGGAGCCGCCGTATCCCGCCCCCGGGTAGATGAAGTGCCAGCCGATGCGCGGATCAGAGCCGATCCCGCGTCGCACCTGCTCGATGTCCGCACCGACCTTCTCGGCGATGTTCGCGACCTCGTTCATGAA
Source organism: Pseudomonadota bacterium (assembly GCA_023430685.1). Classification (GTDB taxonomy): domain Bacteria; phylum Pseudomonadota; class Gammaproteobacteria; order Xanthomonadales; family Rhodanobacteraceae; genus Dokdonella_A. Next base: position 5,859 of record JAEYZH010000061.1, read on the forward strand.
GCTGATCTTGGTCGCGAGCATCGCATTGGCCGCGTACTTGGTCAGTTCCGCGGAACGCACGTCCATCAGCACGAAGCGCTCGTGGTTGCGGTTGAACGGCGCGTACAGCGTCTTCAGCAGTTCGATCGCGCGCGCGCTGTCGGCGCCGACGACGATGCGGTCCGGGCGCATGCAGTCCTGCACCGCATCCCCTTCCTTGAGGAATTCGGGATTGGAGGCGACGTCGAACGCGACGTCGGCGCCGCGCGCCGCGAGCTCGGCCGCGATCGCGTCGCGCACGGCGTGCGCGGTGCCCACCGGCACGGTCGACTTGTTGACGACCACCACGGGCCTGGCGAGCGAGCGGCCGATCGTGCGCGCGACCTCGAGCACGTGGCGCAGGTCCGCGCTGCCATCTTCGTCGGGCGGCGTGCCGACCGCGATGAAGATCACCTGCGCGTGCGCGATCGCCGACGCCGCGTCGGTGGTGAAGCGCAAGCGGCCGGCGGCATGGTTCGCGCGCACCAGCGGTTCGAGCCCGGGCTCGTAGATCGGGATGCCACCCGCCTCGAGCTGCGCGATCTTGCCTGCGTCGACGTCGACGCAGACCACCTCGTTGCCGACCTCGGCAAGGCAGGTGCCCGTGACCAGGCCGACGTAACCCGTACCGAAGATCGTCACGCGCATATGGACTCCCTCAGGCTGCGGGACTCGTTGGCTGTTGATGAAAAGCGCGGCCATGGAAGGCCGCTTGTGGACTCCAGCACAGCCACGCGCTTCACTTTGCCCTCGCAACTGCATCAGGCAGCGATCATGGATGATCGCAAAAACAAAGGCGCGCCGGACAGCGGCGCGCCTTCGCGTGTGCAGCGGCAGCGATTACTTCTTCGCTTCGGCCTTCGGCTTCTCGGCGGCCTTGGCGGCGGCCGGCTTTTCCGCCGGGTTCTCGATGCCGAGCAGTTCGACGTCGAAGATCAGCGTCGCGTTCGGACCGATCTGGCCCGGGCCGTTTTCGCCGTAAGCGAGATCCGCCGGCACGTACAGCTTGTACTTGGATCCGACCGACATCAGCTGCAGGCCTTCGGTCCAGCCCTTGATCACGCCGTTGAGCGGGAACGTGGCCGGCTGGCCGCGATCATACGAACTGTCGAACTTGGTGCCGTCGATCTTGGTGCCGAGGTAATGCACCTTGACGGTGTCGGTCGCCTTCGGCTTCGGACCCGTTCCTTCCTTCTCGACCGAGTACTGCAGGCCCGAGGCGGTCGTCTTGACGCCGGCCTTGGACTTGTTCTTGGCGAGGAAGTCGGTGCCTTCCTTCTTGTTGGTCTCGGCGGCCGCCTTCTGCTCGGCGACGCGCTTGGCCTGCATCTGCTTCATGAATTCCTGCCGCACCGCGAGCGCCTCTTCCGGCGTGAGCGCGGTCTTCTCGCCCTTGAGCGTGGCCTCGATCGCCTGTTCGACGACCTTGATGTCGATGTCGTCCTTGATCTGGGTGAGGCCCTTGCCGATGTCCATGCCGACCATCGTGCTGATCTTGGCCTTGTCGAGCTTGACCGCCGGGGCGTCCGGCTTGGCCGCCGGCTCGGCGGCGACCGCATGGCCGATCGCGAGGCCGAGGGCGAGCGCGGCCACGAGGGACTTCTGCACGAAACGCGTCATTTCTGCTCCTGAAGGTTTTCCAGTGATCGACGGGGGATGCCCGTCGGCGTCGCGGCGTGGCCGGACCCGGCCAACATGCGGGGCCGCGTATTGTGTACGGGGCGCCCGGCGATGGCAAACGCGCCGCCGCTGCAATCCGGACCGTCCCGCGCCCGCTCCCGCCGCCGCTGCCAGGCCGGCGGTCGAACCCCTAAACTGTCCGGATGCTCCGCTTTGACAACGTCAACCTGCGTCGTGGTTCCCGGCTGTTGCTGAACGGCGCGAACTTTATCGTTCACCCGGGCTGGCGCGTCGGGCTGACCGGTCGCAACGGCAGCGGCAAGAGCAGCCTGCTCGCGCTGGTCGCCGGTGAAATCGGCGCGGACTCCGGCACGTTCACGCGACCGCGTGACTGGGTGCTCGCGTACGTGCGCCAGCAGGCCGACGTGCCGCGGCACTCGGCGCTCGACCACGTGCTCGACGGCGACGCCGCGCTGCGCGGCTTCGAAACCGAACTCGCGCAAGCCGAGGCGGCGCACGATGCGGCGCGCCAGGCCGTGCTGCACGAACGGATCCGCGCGATCGACGGCTATGCGGCGCGCGCGCGCGCAGGCGCGCTGCTGCACGGCCTCGGCTTCAAGTGGGCCGACCTCGAGCGGCCCGTCGCCGATTTTTCGGGTGGCTGGCGCATGCGCCTCGATCTCGCGCAGGCGCTGATGTGTCGCTCGGACCTGTTGCTGCTGGACGAGCCGACCAATCACCTCGACCTCGACGCGGTGCTCTGGCTCGAGGACTGGTTGCGCCGCTACGCCGGCACCCTCGTCGTCGTTTCGCACGATCGCGAGTTCCTCGATCGCGTCGTGACGCATGTGCTGCACATCGCCGACGGCTGCGTGGAGCTGGCCGCGGGCAGCGTCAGCGCCAACGAGCGGCGCCGCGCCGAGCGGCTCGCGCAGCAGCAGGTCGCGCATGAGCGCCAGCAGGCCGAACGCGCGCGACTGCAACGCTTCGTCGACCGCTTCAAGGCGAAGGCGACCAAGGCGCGCCAGGCCCAGAGTCGCGTGAAGGCGCTCGAGCGCATGACCGAAATCGCCGCGGTGCGCGCGGAATCGGGCATCGAGTTCGAGTTCGCCGCGCCCGATGCATTGCCCGATCCGTTGCTGACCCTCGAGGACGCATCCGCCGGATACGGAGAGCGGCGCGTGGTCGAAGCCGTGCGGCTGTCGCTGCGGCCCGGCGATCGCATCGGCCTGCTCGGCGCGAACGGCGCGGGCAAGTCGACGCTCGTCAAGACGATCGCGGGTCGCATCGCGCCGCTCGCGGGGAGGCGCATCGAGAATCGCGGGATCGCGATCGGTTATTTCGCGCAGCACCAGATCGAGCAGCTCGATCCGGGCGCGACACCGGTCCAGCACCTGCTGCGGCTTGCGCCGGGATTCGGAGAACTCGCGGCGCGCAGCTTCCTCGGCCGCTTCGGTTTCAGCGGCGAACGTGCGCTGGCCGAGGTGCGCCCGTTCTCGGGCGGCGAGAAGGCACGGCTCGCGCTTGCGCTGATCGTGTTCGAGCGCCCCAACCTGCTGCTGCTCGACGAGCCCACGAACCATCTCGACATCGACACGCGCGAGGCATTGGCGGAGGCGCTGCAGGATTTCGCGGGCGCGGTCGTGCTGGTCGCGCACGATCGCGGCCTGCTGCGCGCGGTCTGCGACGACTACCTGCTCGTTGCCGCTGGCCGCGTGCGTCCCTTCAACGGCGACCTCGACGACTACGCCCGGCTCGTGCTCGCGGGCACGCAGGACACGGCGGCTTCGGCCGCCGCGGGGGCCGACACCCGTCGCGAGGGGCGGCGCGACCGCGCCGACCAGCGCGCACGGCTTGCGCCGCTGCGCAACCAGGCCAGGCGCGTCGAGACCGACCTCGCGTCGCTGGAGGCCGAGCGCGCACGCCTGCGCGCCGAACTCGCGGATCCCGCGCTTTACGCGGGTCCACGCTCGACCGAGGTTGCCGCGATGACGCGCCGTCAGTCCGAGCTCGATGCGCGCATCGCCGAACTCGAAGAGGCCTGGCTCGAGGCCCACGAGGCGATCGAGGCCGCCAGCCGCAGCTGATCCCCCATCGGTCATGGGTGCCTGCCCCTTGACGGCCGCGAATATGGTGTTATAGTTAACTACAACACTACTTCATCAACCGCCCACGAGGCCGTCATGAACGCTGGACTGACCCGCACCCTTCTCCTCGCGCTCGCCGTCGCCGCCACCGGCGCGACCGTCGCTGCCCTGATGTCCGGTTCGCCCGAACCCGCCGGCACCATCGGCGCCGCGCTGCCGGCCCCCGCCGCGGTCGCGGCCGCGCTCGACGACGCAGTCGTCACGCTTCCGGTCGTGCAGGTCGTGCCCGACGTAGAGCCGACGATGCTCGCGACCGTCACGGTGCGCGCGCCTGCGTCGGGTTCCGACGACGAGCACGTCGACTTCGTCGCCTCGCTCAACTACTCCGCGGCGCCGGCCGGGGGCGGAACAGGCATGCCCTACTATTCCTTCGGCAAGTCCATGCATCGCGCCTACCGGGAATGAACCAGATGAGCATCACCTGGAACGATTCGACGCCGATCTATCGCCAGCTGCGCGACCGCGTGGTGGCGATGATCCTCGATGGCGTCCTCAAGCAGGGCGATCCGCTCCCTTCGGTGCGCCAGGTCGCGGGTGATTTCCAGATCAATCCGATCACCGTGTCCAAGGCGTACCAGGAACTGGTCGACGAGCATCTCGTGGAAAAACGGAGGGGACTGGGCATGTATGTCACTGAAGGCGCGCGCGCCGCGCTGCTCGAATCCGAACGCGAGCGTTTCCTGCGCGAGGAATGGCCCGCGTTGCACGCGCGCCTTGCCCGGCTCGGCCTCGACCTCGCCGAACTCATGCGCGCGCCGCGCCAGGAGGAGGGCCGATGAACGCCGTCGTCCACGCCCGCGGGCTGCGCAAGAGCTACGGCAAGACCGTCGCGCTGGATTCGGTCGATTTCGAGATCGAGGCCGGGCGCATCGTCGGCCTGATCGGCCCGAACGGCGCCGGCAAGACCACCGCGCTGAAGGCGATCCTCGGACTCACCGGTTTCGACGGCGAGTTGTCGGTGCTCGGTTTCGACCCGCGCCGCCAGCGCGCGCAGCTGATGGAACAGGTGTGCTTCATCGCCGACGTCGCGGTGCTGCCGCGCTGGCTGCGCGTGCGCGAGGCGATCGAATTCGTCGCCGGCGTGCACCCGCGCTTCTCGCGCGAAAAGTGTCTCGCGTTCCTGTCGCATACCAAGATCGGCCACGGCATGCGCGTGCGCGAACTGTCCAAGGGCATGATCGTGCAGCTGCACCTCGCGCTCGTGATGGCGATCGACGCGCGCCTGCTGGTGCTCGACGAGCCGACGCTCGGCCTCGACATCCTGTACCGCAAGTCGTTCTACGAAAGCCTGCTGTCGGACTACTTCGACGAGCAGAAGACGATCATCGTGACCACCCACCAGGTCGAGGAGGTCGAGCACATCCTGACCGACCTCATGTTCATCCAGGGAGGCAGGATCGCGCTAGCCGCGACGATGGATGAAGTGGCAGAGCGCTACGCCGAAGTGATGGTCAATCCGGACCGCGCCGAAGCCGCGCGCGCACTCAAGCCGCTCAACGAGCGCCAGGTGTTCGGCAAATCGATCTTCCTGTTCGACGGCGTCGAGCGCGCGCGCCTCGCCGAGCTCGGCGAACTGCACAAACCGAGCGTCGCCGACCTGTTCGTCGCGACGATGAAGGGGACCTACGCATGAACAAGCTCGCCCTCCTGCTCAAGCGCGAATACTGGGAGCACCGCGGAGGATTCTTCTGGGCGCCGGTGTGGACCTGCGTCACGATCCTCGTGGTCACCGTGTTCGGCATCCTCACCGCCGAAATCGTCGGGCGCCGCAACAGCATCCACTTCGGCTTCTCGCTCGACAAGCTGAAGTCGAGCCTCGACGCCAACGACATGATCCAGGCCGGCAATGCGCTCGACATGGTGCAGCTGATGTTCGGCGTGGTGACCTGCCTGGTACTGTTCTTCGTGCTGTTCTTCTACCTGCTCGGCGCACTCTACGACGACCGCCGCGACCGCAGCGTGCTGTTCTGGAAATCGCTGCCGGTTTCCGACAGCTCGACGGTGCTGTCGAAGGCGCTCGCCGCGATGCTGTTCGCCCCGCTGCTTTCGTTCGTGGTCGCGACCGCCGCCTACCTCGTGTTCCTGCTGCTGGTGACGCTGTGGACGGCCGCGCACGGCGTGAACGCGCTGCCCGCGATCGCTGCCGCGCATCCGATCGGGATGTTCTGGCGACTGCTGCTGACGATCCCGGTCGACGCGCTGTGGGCGCTGCCGACGGTCGGCTGGCTGCTGTTCTGGTCCGCGTTCGCGCGCAGCAAGCCGTTCCTCTGGGCCGTGGTGCTGCCGCTGCTCGCGGTGTTCCTGAACTTCTGGTTCGGCGCGCTCGGCCTGCCCAACTTCGACAACCTGGTGGCGATCAAGGATGTCGCGGCGCGCCTGCTGCTCAGCGTGATGCCGGGCGGCTGGCTCGGAGACGACAGCTGGCGTGCGATGCAGGTGCGCTTCGACGACGAAGACGTGATGCGCAGCTTCGACCCGGGGCGCGTCTATGCATTGCTCGGCACCGCCAACCTTTGGATCGGCGCGACGGTCGGGGCCGCGCTCGTCGCTGCCGCCACCTGGATGCGCGGTCGCCGCATCGAGGTCAACACCTGAGCGCGTGTTCGCTCGCTCCGCTCGACGGCCCATGCCGGCTCGCGCCGCATGGGCCGTCTGCCGTCCGGCCCTGCGGCGATGATTCAGCCTTCGTCGCGCATCGCGTGCGGCGGCAGCGCATCGGGCGGCGTGACGCTCGGCGGGGTGTCCGGGGCCCCGGCGAGTCGCCGCCGGAACAGCTCGACGCGTGCGAGCAGCACCGTCGTCACCGGCACGGTGAACGCGAGCACCAGCGGGATCAGCAGTGGATACGCGAGCAGGCGACCTTCGATTGCGGAGAAATACACGGTGCCCGCGATCGCCACGCACCAGTTCGCGAGCGTGTAGGCGAGCGCGGCCGGATGCATGCGCAGGAAGAACTCGGGCAGTCGCAGGAAGCCGAGCGCGGACACCAGCACCAGCAGTCCGCTCAGCACCAGCAACGCCGCGACCACGGCCTCCACCGCGGGGGATGCGCCGCTCATTCGATCACCTCGCCGCGCAGGATGAACTTCGCCATCGCGGCGGAACTGACGAAGCCGAACAGCGCGATCAGCAGCGCCGGTTCGAAGTAGCGATCGCTCTGGTGCAGCATCCCGGACACCAGCACGACCAGCGCCGCGTGCATGTACAGGAGGTCGAGCGCGAACACGCGATCCTGCGCGCGCGGCCCGCGCACCAGGCGCACCAGCACGATCACCGACGAGATCGCGTAGCAGACGAGCGTGAACGTGATCGCCTGTAACAGCAGCATGCTCATTCGAAGATCTCGCGCAGGGGGCGCTCGTAGCGCGCCTTGAAGCGCTCCGCGAACGCCGATGGATCGGGGGCATCCCATACGTGCAGCAGCATCGCGCTGCGATCCAGCGCGAGTTCCGACCAGACCGTGCCGGGGACGATCGTCGTCACCATCGCGAGCGCGGCGAGACCGACCGGGTGGCGCAGCTCCAGCGGGATCACGACGAACGCGTGCGAGGGACGGCGCCAGCGCCAGCGCAACGTGTCGCGCGCGATCTCGACATTGGACACCACGACGTCCGCGCACACCCGCAGCACGAAGCGCGCGATGACGAGCGGGCGGCGCGGTCGCGCGTCCGCGAAGCGGAGCCCGGGGAATGCATGCGGGATCGCGAGCGCGAGCACGAGGCCGAGCACGACGTCGACGCTGCCCGGCGCGCGCGCGAGGAGCAGCCACGCGGCGAGCAGGCCGGCCGACGTCAGCGGCGACGGTACCAGCCTGCGCAGCGCGCTCATCGTCCCGCCTCCCGCTCCGGTGCGGCCGCCGGCACCCGCTCGAGGCTGCGCGCCGAGAGCACCGCGTCGATGTACGGTCGCGGCGCCTGCAGGTAGGCCGCGGTCGCTTCGGTATAGCGCAACGCGCGCTCGCCGAACGCGGTCAACCCGAGGCTCGCGCCGATCAACAGCATCACCGCGATCCCCTCCACGCTGCGCAGCACCGGCGCGGTGCCGCCGCCCTTGGCCCAGAAGTGCCGGATGCCTGCGCGCATCAGCGAGATCGATGCGCACAGGCTCGAATACAGAACGAGGCCGACCATCAGCCAGGTTGCCGCGATCGCTCCGTCGCCGGCGAGGCCGGGGGCGCCGTGCTGCAAGACCGCGACGAGCAGCGAGGCCTTGGCGAGGAAGCCGGCCAGCGGGGGCAGTCCGGCCACCAGCAGCGCGCAGGCGAGGAACGCGAGCGCGAGCGCGGCCACCGATACCGGGAACGCGCGTCCGACCAGCGGCAGCTGGTCGTCGTCGAGGTTGTCGTCCTCGTCCGGCACCTCCGCGAACGCGGTGCGCCGTGCCTGCCCCGCCGCGCTCGTGCGCTGCACGAGTTCGACCAGCAGGAACAGCGTGCTCGCGGCGAGCGTGGCGCCGACGAGGTAGAACAGCGCGGCCGCGCTGACCGACGACGCGCCGAACGCGAACGCGGCGAGCAGCGTGCCGGACGAAGCGATCACCGAGAACGCGGCAATGCGGTCGAGGCGGATCGATGCAAGCACCCCCGACGCGCCGAACGCGAGCGTCGCGAGGCCTCCGCCGAGCAGCAGCTGCCATCCGAACTGCGCGGCCGGCACCGCGTCGGACGGGAACATCAGCGTCCAGATGCGCAGCACCGCGTACACGCCGACCTTGGTCATCAGCACGAACAACGCGGCGACCGGCGTGCTGGTCGCGCTGTAGGCCGGGACCAGCCACGCATTGAGCGGCCACACCGCGGCCTTGATGAGGAAGGCCATCGCGAGGATAGCGACGCCCGCATGCAGCAGGCCGCGGTCACCCGCGGGCACCAGCGCCATCTTGTCGGCGACGTCGGCCATCGAGAGCGTGCCCATCACGCCGTAGAGCACCGCGAGGCCGACCAGGAACATCGACGACGCGAGCAGGTTGACCGCGATGTAATGCAGCCCCGAGCGCACGCGCGGCCACCCCGACGCATGCAGTTGCAGGCCATAGGATGCCGCCAGCATGACTTCGAAGAACACGAACAGGTTGAACAGGTCCGCGGTCAGGAACGCACCGTTGAGCCCCATCAGCTGGATCTGGAACAGCGGATGGAAATACGCGCCCGCGCGCGACCAGCCGGCGGTCGCGTAGAGCGCACTCGCGAGCGAGACGATGCCGACCAGCACCAGCATCAGCGCCGACAGCCGGTCCGCGACCAGCGCGATGCCGAACGGCGCGGCCCAGTTGGCCGCCAGGTGCACCGCGATCGCGCCCGGGCCGGGCGCCGCGTCGACCGCGTGGAACACGGCGAGCGCCACCGCAAGACCGGCTGCCGTCGCTGCCACGTTGATGATCGCGCCGAGCGGGCGTCGACCGTCGCCGAGCAGCAACAACACGGCCGCGGCCAGCAGCGGCAACACCACGGGTGCAACCACGAAGGCCTGCAATGCGTTCATTCGTCGGCCGTCCCGTCGACGTGGTCGGTACCCGCGAGTCCGCGCGACACCAGCAGCACCACGAGGAACAGCGCGGTGGTCGCGAATCCGATCACGATCGCGGTCAGCACCAGCGCCTGCGGCATCGGGTCCGAATAGTGTTCGAGATCGGCGGGCATGCCCGGAGCGATGATCGGCGGCTGGTCGATCGAGAGGCTGCCCATGCTGAAGATGAAGAGATTCACCGAATAGGACAGCAGCGCGAGGCCCATCACGACCTGGAACGTGCGTGGCCGCAGCAAGAGCCAGACCCCGGCTCCGCCGAGCACGCCGATCACGAGCGCGAGCAGCACTTCCATCAGCGCAGCTCCATGCCGTCGTTCGCGGGCGCCGCCTGCCGGTGCGAGCGGATCGACTGGTGCGCGAGCGCGGTCAGGATCAGCAGCGTCGCGCCGACCACCACCGAGAACACGCCGAAGTCGAACAGCGCGGCGCTCGGGAGGTGCACCTCGCCGAGCACCGGCAGGATCACGTGCGCGGTATGGCTGGTGAGGAACGGGAAACCGAACGCGAGCGCGGCGATTCCGGTGGCCGCGGCGACCAGAAGGCCGCTCGCGACCCAGCGTGCGGGCCAGACGTTCGCGTGGGCTTCGACCCAGCGCGTGCCCGAGCCGAGGTACTGCATGATCATCGCGATCGCCACGATCAGGCCGGCGACGAATCCGCCCCCGGGTTCGTTGTGGCCGCGCAGGAACATGTACGCCGCCACCAGCAACGCGAGTGGCAACAGCATGCGCACGATCACCGACGGTACCAGCATGTAGCCACCCTGCACTTCCTCCTCGCGCCGCGGCTTGACCAGGTCGGTGCTCACGTCCGGCGCCAATACGCGTTGCTGGCGCGGCTGCGCCGCGCTTTCGGGCGGTGGCCGGAAGCGACGCAGCAACGCGAACACGGTCAGCGCGACCGCGCCGAGCACGGTGATCTCGCCGAGCGTGTCGAATGCGCGGAAGTCCACCAGGATCACGTTGACGACGTTCGCGCCGCCGCCACCCGGCAGCGCCGTTTCGAGGAAGAACGGCGAGATGCTGTGCGGCGCGGGGCGGGTGAGGAATGCGAACGAGAGCGCCGCCATGCCGCCGCCGGCGACGATCGCGAGCACGAGGTCGCGCGCGCGGCGCGCGCGGTCGCGCAGCCGGATGCGCTCGCGGCCCGCCTGTCGCATCGGCAGCCAGCGCAGGCCGAGCAGGAACAGCGTGGTGGTGACGACCTCGACCACGATCTGGGTCAGCGCGAGATCGGGCGCCGAGAACCACGCGAACGTGAGGCAGGTGACGAGACCGGCACCGCCCATCAGCGCGACGGCGACGAGGCGGTGGAACTTCGCCATCGAGGCGGCGCCGACCGCGCAGACCATGCCGATGATCCACAGCAGCACGAACGCCTGCGACGCGGGCAGGCGCGTGCGGTCGCCCGCACCGAACGGGTAGCCGCGCACCGCGAGCGTCGCGAGCACGATGGCGGTCGCGATCGCGATGAACAATTGCGGTTGCAGTCGTCGCGTGCCGGCCACGCGCACGAGGTCGCGCGAGCGACGCGTGAGCGCGAGCAATGCGGTTTCGAAACCCTTGCCGGGTCGGCGCCGAGCGAGCAGCGGCGGGCCGTCGAACCGCCCTCGCTCCATGCGCGGGCCGAGCCACAGGTAGCCGGCGATCCCACCCCCGATCGCGAGCAGGCTCATGAACAGCGGCATCGTGAAGCCGTGCCAGACCTTGAGGCTGTACGCGGGCAGCACGCCGCCGACCACGGGCGCCGCGGCCGCCGCGAGGATCTCGCCGACCGCAAGCTCCGGCATCACGCCGACGACGAGGCAGGTCAGCACCAGCAACTGGATCGGCACGCGCATCCAGCGCGGTGGTTCCTCCGGCATGCGCGGAAGGTCGCGCGAGGGTTCGCCGAAGAAGATGTCGAAACCGAACCTCAGCGAATACACGACGGCGAATGCCGACGCGACCGTCGCGATCACCGGAAGCGCCCAGCCGACGATCGGATAGGAGGCCGCGTAGACGGTTTCGGCGAAGAACATCTCCTTGGACAGGAAGCCGTTGAGCAGCGGCACGCCGGCCATCGCGCCGGTCGCCACCAGCGCGAGCGCGCCGGTGCGCGGCATCGCGCGGATCAGCCCGTTGAGCTTGCGGATGTCGCGCGTGCCGGTTTCGTGGTCGACGATCCCCGCGGCCATGAACAACGAAGCCTTGAAGGTCGCGTGGTTCATGATGTGGAACACGCCCGCGACCGCGGCCAGCTTGCTGTTGAGGCCGAACAGCAGCGTGATCAGGCCGAGGTGGCTGATGGTCGAGTACGCGAGCACGCGCTTGAGGTCGTTCTGGAACATCGCGACGAAGGCGCCGAGCAGCAGCGTGGTCGCGCCGGCCCCGCCGACGAGCCAGAACCACCATTCGGTGCCCGCGAGCACCGGCCAGAACCGCGCGAGCACGAACACGCCGGCCTTGACCATCGTCGCCGAGTGCAGGTAGGCCGATACCGGCGTCGGTGCAACCATCGCGCGCGGCAGCCAGGAGTGGAACGGGAACTGCGCGCTCTTGGTCAGCGCGCCGATCACGATCAGCGCGAGCGTGGCCGGATACCACGCATGCGCGCGGATGCGGTCGCCGGCGGCGAGCACGTCGTCGAGGTCGTGGCTGCCGACGATGTGGCCGAGCAGGATCACCCCCGCGAGCAGGCACAAGCCGCCGATCCCGGTCACGACGAGCGCCATGCGAGCACCGCGCTGCGCATCGACGCGGTGATGCCAGTAGCCGATCAACAGGAACGACACCAGGCTCGTGAGTTCCCAGAACACGACCAGTTGCAGCAGGTTGCCGGACAGCACCACCCCGAGCATCGCGCCCATGAACGCGAGGAACAGCGCGTAGAAGCGCGCGACCGGGTCGTCCGGCGACATGTAGTAGCGCGCGTACAGGCACACGAGCACGCCGATCACGGTCACGAGCACAGCGAACATCCACGCGAATCCGTCGACGCGCAACACGAGGTCGAGCCCGATCGACGGCACCCAGGCGACCGTTTCGCGCACGACGCCGCCCGCGCGCACGCGCGGGAACAGGCTGATCACCCACGCCGCCGCGGCAGCCGAGAACATGCCCGCGGTTCCGGCCAGCACGTTGCGCGCGCGCGTCGGCAGCAGCGCCGTGACCGCCGCGCCGAGGAACGGCAGCAGGACGAGGAAGATCAGCGGCATCGCGCGGGTCCTCGCCATGCACGCGTGCGCCTGTCGCCTGGCCGGGGCGCGGCGCCTGCGCTTCGCCGCACCGGCGGTGCGGAACGCACGCACCCTGCGCGAGTCGGCGTCTTCATGCCGATGGCTGCCCGGTCGCGCGCACGACGAGGACGTCGCCGGGGATCGCGTCGACGATCGAACGCGAACTGCCGACCACCGCGTCGAACAGCATCCCGCGACGCAGCGCGCCGATCACGGTGAGGTCGATGCCGTCTTCGAGCACGCGGCGCCGCAGCGCGGCGGCCGGTGGCGCCTGTTCGACGCGCAGGCGCAGCTCGGCCCTGCGCCCCGCCGCGAGGCCGGCCTCCGCGACGTGCCCGCGCAGGCGCTCGCGCCCGCTCGTGATCCAGGCAGGTTCGTCCGCCTCGCTCGCAAGCAGGCCCGCGTAGGGCATCGCGTAGGCATGCACGAGGGTGATCTCGGCTTGCGTGAACACGTCGGCGGCGAACCGCAGCGCCTCGCGCGCCTCGTCGCTGAAATCCGTGCCGACCAGCAGTCGTGCGTAGCGGCCGCGCGGGCGGTTGCGTACCACCAGCACCGACACGGGTGAGCTGCGCACGATGAATTCGAGCGTGCTTTCGAGCGGACCGATGATGCGCTCGCGCGATTCGCCGAGTACGACGAGGTCGCACTGCTCGCTTTCGGCCACCTCTAGGATCGCCTCCGCGGCGGGCGCCGGCGACACGTGGATCTCCGCGTGCGCGTCGGAATGCGCGACGAGATCGTGCAGTTCGCGTCGTGCCGATGCGACCGGATCGGGATGTTCGCGCAGCCACGCGTCCGCATCGACGCCGGCCGGCACGACCGCAGGCTCCGCCTCCACCGCGTGCACGAGATGCAGTTCCGCATCCCACTCGCGCGAGAGCTGCACCACGCGGTCGAACGCGCGGTCGCCGCGGCTGCTGAGGTCGGTGGCGAGCAGGATCCGGCGTGGTCGCGGATCCGGCCGGGAATTGTGGGTCACGGTCGTCTCCGGCCATCGGGCCCGTACGCGGATGGCTGCAGTCCCGGCAACGGGCGTGCCGATCGACTGTAACCCCGCGACCCGGATGTTGCCAGCACGGGAATCGACGGAGCGCAGCACGCCCGCGCCATCGCGGCACGATCGCGTGCCGCATGACTCGTTGGCGTCGAAGCGCGCGGCGCGAGTGACCCGCGGCCAGGGGCCGTCGGGTCTCTCGACCGGTCAGCGCACGGTGTCGCTGAGCACCTTGTAACGATTCGGACCGTCGACCTGGATGCCGGTCTGGCCGAGGTCGATCGACCCGACCAGCCATGAACGCGCGAGGTCGCGACCGATGCGGCGCACGACCAGCACGCTGTCGCCATCCACGTAGAGCATGTCGTTCTTGCCGAGTCGCGAAGGCGGCATCGTCTGCGTCACGCTGTGGCCGTCGTTGAGGCTCTTCTCGAGCGCGAGGCGGCCCGCGGCGTCGGCCGCGGGTTCGCGCGCGACGACCACGTTCGAAGCCGTCGCTGCATCGCGGAGCCTCGCCTCGCCGCGGATCGTGCCGAGCACCTGGTAGCGGTCCGGCGCGAGCGGGCGCAACTCGGTGCGGCGCAGGTCGATGTCGTCGGCGAGCCAGTACATCAGCAGGCGACGACCCTCGCGGCGCGTCACGGCCTTGACGGCGCCATCGACGTACAGCGTGTCGCCGGATTCCAGCTTGGCCACCGTCAGGCTGCCATCGGCGCTGCGCCCGCCATTGAGGGACTGCTCGAACTTGCGCCGAATCGCTTCATCGTCGCCCGACGCCGGGGCGCCTGCGGCAGCCGTCGCGGAGGCCGCCGGAGAAGACGGCCGGGTGGTCGCCGCTGCGGGCGCAGGCGTCGATGCGGCCTGCGCGGCCGCGGCGGCCTGCGCGGCTTGCGCAGCCTGCGCCTTCGCGAGCTCCGCTTCGAAACGCGCACGCTCGGCTTCGGCGCGCAGCTTCTCGGCTTCGGCCTTGGCCTTCGCGGCTTCGGCGCGCGACTTCTCGGCTTCCGCCTTCGCACGCTCGGCCTCGGCGCGGCTGCGCTCGGCATCGGCGCGCGCCGGTTCGGCCGCGGCTTCGGCACCCTTGGCCTGCACGCGCACGAGCACGTTCTCGTAGAAGCCTTCGCGCAGCACGAGGTCGGCGGCGCCGCCTGCGCGCACCTTCGAGGCGATGCGCGCATGCCATTCCGGCGGCGCGGTGATGATCAGGCGGTTGCCCGTGGCGGCGGACTTGCGGCCGAGATCTGCCAGCGTCGCGTCCGCGCCGCCCGACTGGAAGTCGGCTCCGCTGATGTCCACGTTCTGCTGCGCGAGCGCAGTGCCGGCGATGAGCGCCGAGGCAAGGATGAGTTTTCTCAACATGACAACGCTCCGGATAGATGTACGAAAACGGGGACGACGTGCGTCCCCGCGTGGCGCGCGGTCGGGGAGCCGACGCGCCTGCTCCGGCAAGTGCCGGGGAGCCACTTTGGCGAGCGGATCACGGGCGGCGACGTCGCCGCGCAGCATGAATCGCCGAAGTATGGTCGGTGGCGACGCGGATCAACATGTGCCGGACGCCACTAGCGTGACCGCCGTCACGCTACACCCGATCAGCCGCCGGCCGAACCTCCGTGGATGCCGCCCTTGGCCAGAGCGGCCGGATCGAGCAATTCCTGCAACTGCTTGCGCGACAGCCCGGTGGTTTCGAGCGCGACGTCGAGGATCGGCCGGCCTTCCTTGTAGGCCTGCTTCGCTGTCGCTGCGCCCTTGTCGTAGCCGATCACCGCGTTGAGCGCGGTCACGAGGATCGGATTGCGGTCGAGCGCCTCCTTGATCTTGTCCTCGCGCACCTTGAAGCCCGCGATCGCCTTGTCGGCAAGCAGGCGCGATGCATTCGCGAGCAGTTCGACCGACTGCAGCAGGTTCAGCGCGACCACCGGCAGCATCACGTTGAGCTGGAAGTTGCCGCTCTGCCCCGCGATCGTGATCGTCGTGTCGTTGCCGATCACCTGCGCGCAGACCATCGCCATCGCTTCGGGGATCACCGGGTTCACCTTGCCCGGCATGATCGAGGAACCGGGCTGGAGCGCCGGCAGCTCGATCTCGCCGAGACCCGCGAGCGGGC
Organism: Pseudomonadota bacterium; assembly: GCA_023430685.1. Lineage (GTDB taxonomy): Bacteria > Pseudomonadota > Gammaproteobacteria > Xanthomonadales > Rhodanobacteraceae > Dokdonella_A. The sequence continues at coordinate 21,487 of JAEYZH010000061.1, forward strand.
CGGAGTTCATCCAGCGCAGGTCGTTGGAGATCTTCATCAGCGAGCACGCGAGCGTCTTGAGCTGGCCGGAGAGCTCGACCGCCGCGTCCTGCGAACCGATGCCCTCGAAATAATTGTCGGCCGATTCGAAACGCACGCCGGTCATGCGCGAGAGTTCAGCCGCGATGCGCGGCCCGAGCTCGGCATCGGCATTGATGCCGGTGCCGACCGCGGTGCCGCCCTGCGGCAACTTGCGCGCGCGCACCAGCGCATCCTCGAGCCGCGCGATGCCCGAGCGCAGCTGCGCCGACCAGGCGCCGAGTTCCTGGCCGAAGGTCACCGGCATCGCATCCATGAGGTGGGTGCGACCGGTCTTGGCGACCTTCTTCAGTTCCTTCGCGCGCTGGTCGATGACCTTGCGCAGGTGCACGAGGGCCGGCAGGAGCTTCTCGCTGACGGTCAGCACCGCACTGACCTGGATCGCGGTGGGGATCACGTCGTTGGACGACTGCCCGTTGTTGACGTCGTCGTTCGGGTGCACCTTGGTGCCCGCGGCGGTGCACAGGTGCGCGATCACCTCGTTCGCGTTCATGTTGCTCGAGGTGCCCGAGCCGGTCTGGAACACGTCGATCGGGAACTGCGCATCGAACTCGCCGCGCGCGACGCGCTCGGCGGCCTTGCGGATCGCCTTCGCGCTGGCCTTCCTGAGGTGGCCGAGGTCGGCGTTCGCCTGCGCCGCGGCCGACTTGATCAGGCCGAGCGCGCGGATGAACTCGCGCGGCATCGCAAGACCCGAGATCGGGAAGTTGTCGACTGCGCGCTGGGTCTGGGCGCCGTACAGCGCGTCGGCCGGGACTTTCAAGTCGCCCATGCTGTCGCGCTCGATGCGGAACTGGCTCATGCAATGCCTGCTCTTCGGAAAACGCCGATTATAACGCGGCCCGGCGCCGCGGCCGGGCCGCCCCGGGCCCGGTGCTAGAATGCCCGGCCGCTCCCACCGCGCCCCCCCATGCTGCAGAACCTGCTTCTCGTCGGTGCCGCGCTGCTGCTGGTCCTGCTGAACGGCTTCTTCGTCGCTGCCGAGTTCGCGCTGGTCAAGTTGCGCCATACCCAGGCCACGACGCTGGCCGCGAACCATGGCTGGCGCGGTCGCATCCTGATCAACGTGCACGAGCACCTGGACGCCTACCTGTCGGCCTGCCAGCTCGGCATCACGCTCGCCTCGCTCGGCCTCGGCTGGATCGGCGAACCCGCCTTCGCGCACCTGCTCGAACCCTTGCTCGCCGCGATGGGCGCGAGTCCAGAGACGACTTCGCTGGTCGGGCTGGTGATCGCGTTCACGCTGATCTCGTACCTGCACATCGTGCTCGGCGAGCTCGCGCCGAAATCGATGGCGATCCGCCGCCCGGAAGCGATGTCGTTGTGGACCGCGGCGCCGCTGTACGCGTTCTACTGGCTCATGTACCCCGCGATCTGGGTGCTCAACACCAGCGCCAATGCGATGCTACGCGCGTTCGGCCTCGGCGAGCCGGGGTCCGGCGAGCAGCACCATTATTCGCGCGACGAGCTCAAGCTGATCATCCACGCCAAGCGCGCGAGCCGCGCGGGCGAGGAATATTCGATGATCAAGCATGCGCTCGACCTGCCCGAGCTCGTGGTCGGCGACGTGCTGCGCACGCGCGACCAGCTCGCGGCGCTGCGCGCCGGCATGACGCTGGAGGAAGTGCTGGCCGAATTCCACCAGACTCGCTACAGCCGCTATCCGTGGTTCGACGCCGACGGCGAGCAGGTGCGCGGGATCCTGCACATGAAGGACCTGCTGCACGCGATGTCCGGCCACGGCAGCGCCGCCGACCCGACCAGCCTGCTGCGCCCGCCGATCCTGCTGCCGCTGCACACGCCGGTGCTCTCGGTGCTCAAGCGCTTCCGCGCGGGCGACACGCACCTCGCGCTCGGGGTCGAGGAATCGGGACGGGTCGCGGGCTTCTTCACGCTCGAGGACATCCTCGAGGTGCTGGTCGGCGACATCGAGGACGAGCATGCACGCGGCGTGGGCGCGCCTGCGCGCGTCGCACCGGGTGCCGACTTCACGATCACGGGCGGCACGCCGATCTACAAGCTCGAGCGCCTGCTCGAGCGCGACATCGATGCGCCCGCCGACGTCAACTCGGTCGGCGGCCTGATCATCCACCGGCTCGAGCGCCTGCCGGCCGAGGGCGAGACCCTGTCGTTCGACGGCTTCGACCTCACCGTGCGTTCGATGCAGGGCGCGCGCGCGAAAAGCATCCTCGTGCATCCGACCCCGAAGGAATCCGAATGAGTTCGACGCTGAGCGCCCTGTCACCGCTCGATGGCCGCTACGCAGCCAAGGTCGCCGCGTTGCGTCCGATCTTCGGCGAGGCCGGGCTGATGCAGCGGCGCGTGCTGGTGGAAGTGCATTGGCTGCTCGCGCTCGCCGAAGAGCCCGGCATCGTCGAGGTCGCGCCGTTCGGCGCCGCGGCGCGCGAGGCGCTGCTGGCGGTCGCGTCGGGTTTCTCGGACGCGGACGCCGCGCGCGTCAAGGAGATCGAGGCGACCACCAACCACGACGTCAAGGCGATCGAGTACTTCATCAAGGAAAAGGTCGCCGGCGTCGCCGGGCTCGCAGGCGCGAAGGAGTTCATCCACTTCGCCTGCACCAGCGAGGACATCAACAACCTCGCCTACGCGCTGATGCTGCGCGACGCGCGCGACGGGGTGCTGTTGCCCGCGCTCGATGCGGTGATCGCGAAGCTGCGCGCGATGGCGCACGAACACGCCGCGTTGCCGATGCTGTCGCGCACGCATGGCCAGACCGCCTCGCCGACCACGCTCGGGAAGGAACTCGCGAACGTGGTCGCGCGGCTCGACCGCCAGCGGCGGCAGATTGCCGCAGTCGAGATCAGCGGCAAGATCAACGGCGCGGTCGGCAACTACAACGCGCACGTCGCCGCGTATCCGGACGTCGACTGGCCCGCGTTCGCGCGCGCGTTCGTCGAGAGCCTCGATCTCGCGTTCAATCCCTGGACGACCCAGATCGAACCGCACGACTGCATCGCCGAACTCGGCGATGCGGTGTGCCGCGCCAACACGATCCTGATCGATTTCGCGCGCGACACCTGGGGCTACATTTCGCTCGGATACTTCCGCCAGGCACTCAAGGTCGGCGAAGTCGGTTCGTCGACGATGCCGCACAAGGTCAACCCGATCGACTTCGAGAATGCGGAAGGCAACCTCGGCCTCGCCAATGCGCTGTTCGGCCATTTTGGCGCGAAGCTGCCGATCAGCCGCTGGCAACGCGACCTCACCGACTCGACCGTGCTGCGCGCGCTCGGCACCGCGTTCGGGCACACCCAGGTCGCGCTCGATGCGCTGCTGCGCGGACTCGGGAAGCTCAAGGTGAATCCCGAACGCCTCGCGGCCGACCTCGACGCGAATCCCGAAGTGCTGGCCGAAGCGGTGCAGACCGTGATGCGCCGGTACGGCCTGCCCGAACCCTACGAGCAGCTGAAGGCGCTCACGCGCGGCCAGGGCATCACGCGCGACGCGCTGCGCGGTTTCGTCGAAGGCCTCGATCTGCCGCCCGACGCGAAGCAGCGCCTGCTCGCACTCGAACCGGCGAGCTACACCGGACTCGCGAAGGAACTCGCGCAGCGGATCTAGTCCGCCGCGCGCGCAGCGAGCGCTAGGACTCGCCTTTGTCACGGGTGGATTGCGCAAGAGGACTCAGTCCGGGCTCTTCACGCGAAAAGCCCGGGGCCGAAGCCCATCCCGCGAGCGCCCATGCAGCGAGCGGCCCGACGCGCGGCACGGCTGCCTGTTTCCGGACGATCGCGGTGGATCGATCGCGCGCTATATTCGCGTCCCGACTTCGAGGATCTGCTCCATGCGACATTCGACCGCTGCCCTGCTCGTCGCCGCCCTGTTCGCATCATCCGCCGTTGCGTCGGGCAGCGAAGCGGAGGGACTGGTCGTCAACACGACCACGGGCACGATCGATTGCAGCGGACGCGACGTCGACGTGATCGCCTCGGACGCGCGCCTCGTGTTCACCGGCCGCTGCGGCCAGCTCCATTTCACCGGCGACCGCACCACCGCGACGGTCGAGTCCGCGACGCTGCTGCAGGTGGCCGGCGCGGCGACCAACCTGCGCGTCAAGAGCGCGCTCGCGGATGCGTTGCTCGCAGGCAACGGCGGCACGTTCCATTTCGAATCGGTCGAGGACCTGCGCGTCAACGGTGACGACCTGCGCGTGGAAGCCGCGCGCATCGGCGCGGTCACGCTGGCCGGCAGCCGCAACGAGGTGCAGTGGTCGGCGGGTTCGCCGTCGGTGCACGATCTCGGCGACCGCAACATCCTGCGCCCGCGGCCCTGATGGCACGGTGGATGCCTGAGCAGGTGCGAACGAACCCGCCACCGATCGAAGTCGACGCCACCGACGGCCATCCGCTCGGGATGCCACCTGCGCAATTCCTGCGCGACTACTGGCAGAAGCACCCGCTGCTGGTACGGCAGGCATTCCCCGCGTTCGCACCACCGTTGCAGCCCGACGACCTCGCGGGCCTCGCCTGCGAGGAGTTCGCGCTCGCGCGAATCGTGTCGCACGATCCGCGCAGCGACCGATGGAGCGTGCGCAACGGTCCGTTCGCGGAGGACGACTTCGCGCGCCTGCCGAAGACGCACTGGACCCTGCTCGTGCAGGACGTCGACAAATGGGACGCGGACGCCGCGGCCCTGCTTGCATACTTCGGCTTCCTGCCGTCCTGGCGCATCGACGACGTGATGGTCAGCTACGCCGAGGACGGCGGCTCGGTCGGCGCGCACGTCGACCAGTACGACGTATTCCTGCTGCAGGGACTCGGCCGGCGGCACTGGCAGGTCAGCACCGATCCCGACGCTCCACGGGGATTCCGCGACGACGTCGAACTGAAGCTTCTGCGCCGCTTCACGCCGACGCACGACTGGGTGCTCGAGCCCGGCGACATGCTGTACCTGCCGCCCGGCCTGCCACATCACGGCGTCGCGCAGGGTGCGTGCATGACGTTCTCGCTCGGCATGCGAGCGCCCTCGCAGGCCGAGATGGCCGGGGACTTCATCGACCACCTCGTCGATGCGCTGCCGGAGTCCGCGCGCTATGCCGATCCCGACCTCGCCCCCGCGCGAGGCGACGGCGAGATCGACGATGCGGCGATCGAGCGGGTCGCGAGCGCGATGCCCTGGCTGCGGCTGGCCGGGACCGATGACGCGGGGATCCCGCTGTCGTCGCTGCGCGCCTGGTTCGGCCGCTTCATCACGCGCTACCGCAGCGCGCAGGTCGCCGCCCCGCCGCCGCGGCGGATCGGTGACGCGGCACTCGAGCGCGCGCGTACGGGCGGCGCCTGCGTGCGCCGCAATCCATTCTCGCGCGTCGCATGGATGCGCGAGGGCCGCGGAGCGCGACTGTTCGTCGCAGGCGAGGCGTACGATTGCTCGATCGCGTTCGCGCGCGCCGCCTGCTCGCGCATCGAGTTCGAACTCGCGGCCGCGGCCAACGAGGTCGACCGCGCAGTGCTGCGCACGCTGCTCGACCGCGGCGACCTGGTGTTGTTGCGCACGAGGACTCCACGATGACGACCGCGACCGCGATTCCAGACGACTTCCGCGTCGAGCCCGCTTCCTGGGACGCCGACGAGGCCGACCTGCGCGAAGTACGCGAGCGCGTCTTCATCGTCGAGCAACGGATCCCGCCCGAAGAGGAGTGGGACGAGCTCGATCCGCACTCGCGCCACGTGCTCGCACGCGACGCCGGGGGCCGCGCGATCGGAACCGGCCGGCTGACGCCGGCGGCGATGATCGGCCGCATCGCCGTGCTGCCGGAATGGCGCAGGCGCGGCGTCGGCGCGGCGCTCATGCGGGTGCTGCTCGAACAGGCGCGCGAGCTGCACCTGCCCGAGGTGAGGCTGAATGCGCAGTCGTACGCGATCGGGTTCTACGAGCAGTGCGGCTTCCGCGTCGACGGCGAGGAGTTCATGGAGTGCGGCATCCCGCATCGGGGCATGCGCTGCGAACTCGAACCTCCCGCGGAGCGACCGGAGCGGCTGCTGTCGCCGCGGCCGGAAGCGCGCGCGATCGCGGTGCAGGATCGACTCGGCGGTCGCGCCGCGCTGGTCGACCTGCTCGCCGATGCGCGCAACGACATCGCGCTGTTCACGCGCGACCTCGATCCCGGGCTGCTCGACGCGCCGGACGTGCTCGCGCAGATCAAGCAGGTCGCGCTGTCCGGCCGCCACGCGCGCGTGCGGATCCTGCTGCAGGATCCGCGCAAGGCCGTCGCCGATGGCAACCGCCTGATCGCGCTCGTGCAGCGCCTGCCGAGCATCATCGAAGTGCGCACGCCGGTGGAGGAGCAGGACCTCCAATACGCGGCCGCGTTCCTCGTGACCGATCGACTCGCGTACCTGTATCGCCCGCTCGCGAGCCGGCACGAATGCGAGGGATCGACCCACGCGCCCGGCCGCCACGGCCAGTTGCTCTCGCTGTTCGAACAGATGTGGGAGCGTGCGGTTCCGAGCGAGGAACTGCGCCAGTTCAGCCATCTGTGAGTGGAGCGCGCGCGGCGCGACGAAGCTTGCCATCACCGCGACCGACCCCAGTTCGAATGGATCCGCTCCTGCGGACCCCGAGGCATTGGACGCAGCGCAGCAAAAGCATGCGCGAGCGGCTATAATTCCGAGGCTACGCGCACCGCGGCAGCGGATATCGCGAAGCATTCCGGGGCGCGCGGTGGGCGCGCCCTTTTTCGTCTGCACGGTGTCAGCGTGAGCGCCAACGAGCCCAGCATCCTCCAGCAGTTCCAGTCCTCCTCTGCGTTCGCCGCGGGCAATGCGGCCTTCATCGAGGGCCTCTACGAGCAGTACCTCGGCGATCCGTCGTCGGTCTCGCCCGAGTGGCGCGCCTGGTTCGACCGGCTGAAGGGACGCGAGGCCGGCGACCGACCCCATGCCGCCGCGATTGCGCGGATCGAGGCTGCGCAAAAGCAGCGCCTGCGCGCGCCCGCGGCGTCGACGCCGGCCGAGGCGGACCTGTTGTCGCACAAGCAGGCGGGCGTGCTCAAGCTCGTCACCGCCTACCGTTCGCGCGGCCACCTTGCTGCCGAACTCGATCCGCTCGACATGCTGCGCGCGTTCCCGGATGCGGACCTCGCGGCGGTCGGCCTGCTGCCGCGTCCTTCCGCACCCGACCTGCAGCCCGCGTTCCACGGACTCGCCGACAGCGACCTCGACAAGGAATTCAGCACCGGCTCGCTGGCCGGGCCGCAGCGCCTGCGGCTGCGCGAGCTCGTCGCGCGCCTCAAGGCGACCTACACCGGCAGCATCGGCGCCGAGTTCATGCACATCTCCGACGTCGAGCAGCGCCAGTGGGTGCACGAGCAGCTCGAACGCGCGGGCGGCGAGTACGCGCTGTCGGCCGATGAGCGCAAGCGCGTGCTCGAGAAGCTCGTGCAAGCCGATGGGCTCGAGCGCTACCTGCACACCAAGTACGTCGGCCAGAAGCGCTTCTCGCTCGAAGGCGGCGACAGCCTGATCCCGCTGCTCGACGAGCTGATCCGCCGCGGCGGCGCCGACGGCATGAAGGACATGGTCATCGGCATGGCCCACCGCGGGCGCCTCAACGTGCTCGTCAACGTGCTCGGCAAGTCGCCGCAGAAGCTGTTCGAGGAGTTCGACGGCAAGTTCGACCACCCGGACGATCCCGCTCATTCGGGCGACGTGAAGTACCACATGGGCTTCTCGGCCGACGTGAAGACGCCAGGGCGCACCGTGCATCTCGCGCTCGCGTTCAATCCCTCGCACCTCGAGATCGTCAACCCGGTCGTGTGCGGATCGGTGCGCGCGCGGCAGACGCACCGGCGCGACAGCGCGCACGCGCAGGTCGTGCCGGTGCTGATCCACGGCGACGCCGCGTTCGCGGGCCAGGGCGTCAACATGGAGCTGCTCAACATGTCGCAGGCGCGTGGTTTCCGCGTCGGCGGCTCGATCCATGTCGTCGTCAACAACCAGGTCGGATTCACCACCTCGAACCCGAATGACGCGCGCTCGACGCTGTACTGCACCGACGTCGCGAAGATGGTCAACGCGCCGGTGTTCCACGTCAACGGCGATGATCCCGACGCGGTGATCTTCGTCGCGCGGCTCGCGTTCGATTTCCGCCAGAAGTTCAAGCGCGACGTCGTGATCGACCTCGTCTGCTACCGCCGCCACGGCCACAACGAAGCGGACGAGCCGGCCGCGACCCAGCCGCTGATGTACCAGGTGATCCGCGCGCGCCCGCCGGCGCGCGAGCTGTACGCGCAGAAGCTCGTCGCCGCCGGCGTCATTGCCGAGGGCGACGCCGGCGCGCTGGTCGAAGGTTATCGGGCCAGGCTCGAGGCCGGCACGCCGATCGCCGAGCTCGATCCGGACTTCGAGGACGAATTCGCGGTCGACTGGCGCAGGCACGTCGGCGCGAAGCTGTCGCAGCAGGTCGACACGTCGGTGCCGAAGCCGCGCCTGGCCGAACTCAATGCGAAGATCCTCGAGATCCCGCAGGGCATCGGCCTGCATCCGCGGGTCGCGAAGATCTACGAGGACCGCGCGAAGATGGCCGCGGGCGCCCAGCCGCTGGACTGGGGCGCGGCCGAGAACCTCGCGTATGCCTCGCTGATCGCCGACGGCAACGACCTGCGCCTGGTCGGTCAGGACTCGGGGCGCGGCACGTTCTTCCATCGCCACGCGGTGCTGCACGACCAGCACAGCGGCGGCGAATACCTGCCGCTTCGGCGCGTGCGCGACGGCGCGGTCGTCACGATCATCGACTCGCTGCTGAGCGAGGAAGCGGTGATGGCGTTCGAGTACGGCTACTCCACCGCCGAGCCGAACACGCTCGTGCTGTGGGAAGCGCAGTTCGGCGATTTCGCGAACGGCGCGCAGGTCGTGGTCGACCAGTTCATGTCCTCGGGCGAAGCGAAGTGGGACCGGCTCTCGGGCCTCGTGTTGTTGCTGCCGCACGGCTACGAAGGCCAGGGTCCCGAGCATTCCTCCGCGCGACTCGAGCGCTACCTGCAACTGTGCGCGCTCGACAACATGCAGGTCTGCGTGCCGACCACGCCGGCGCAGATGTTCCACCTGCTGCGTCGCCAGATGCTCCGCGACTGCCGCAAGCCGCTGATCGTGATGACGCCGAAGTCGCTGCTGCGCCACAAGCTCGCGGTGTCGACGCTGGACGAGCTCGCCTCGGGCGGTTTCCAGCTCGCGATCCCGGACAGCAGCGCGAAGAAGGGGGCCAAGGTCCGCCGCGTCGTGCTGTGCTCGGGCAAGGTCTACTACGACCTGGTCGAGGACGCGGCCAAGCGCGGCATCGATGACGTCGCGATCCTGCGCGTCGAGCAGCTTTACCCGTTCCCGCGCACCGAAGTCAGCGCCGAGCTCGCTCGCTACCCGGCCGCTCACGACGTGGTCTGGTGCCAGGAAGAGCCGATGAACCAGGGTGCGTGGTACCAGATCCAGCACCACCTCAATGCGGTGCTCGCGCCGAATCAGCGCCTGCTCTACGCCGGACGCACGCGTTCGCCGGCGCCGGCAGCCGGCCATTTTGCGACGCATGTCGCCGAGCAGTCGGCGCTGCTCGAGCAGGCGCTCGTCGCGCCGGCCGGCTCGGACGACATCGCGGAATAATCCTCCATCGAACTGTGCGGCCACGGACGGCCGCTTCCCAGATTTCCGCGATCGGGGATGATCGCATGACCAAGGCCAGAACCATGTCCATCGAAGTCAAAGTCCCCGTGCTGCCCGAGTCGGTTTCCGACGCGACCATCGCGACCTGGCACAAGAAGCCCGGCGATGCGGTCAAGCGCGACGAGAACCTCGTCGACCTCGAGACCGACAAGGTCGTCCTCGAAGTGCCGGCACCGGCCGATGGCGTGCTCAAGGAGATCAAGTTCGAGACCGGCGCGACCGTGACGAGCCAGCAGCTGCTCGCGATCCTCGAGGAAGGCGGCGCCGC
>JAEYZH010000080.1 GCA_023430685.1 Pseudomonadota bacterium
CGCACGCCCGAGCCCGCCGGTCGCGCCCGTGACGAGCACGACGCGCTCGCGCAGCGCATCGGCGGCGGGCGCCGGAACAGCCTGCGCCGGACGTTCCGCCAGCAGCATGCGTCAAGCCTTCTTCGTGTCCTGCACGAGTCGCGCGAGCTCGCCCGACTCGTAGAGGTCGAGCGTGATGTCGCAGCCGCCGATCAGCTCGCCGTTGATGAACAACTGCGGGAAGGTCGGCCAGTTCGAATAGCGCGGCAGGCTCGCGCGCACTTCGGGATCTTCGAGCACGTTGACCGAGTGGAACTCCGCTCCCGCGGCCTTGAGTGCCTGCGAGGTGCGGCTCGAGAAGCCGCACATCGGGAACTGCGGCGTGCCCTTCATGTACAGCACGATCGGATGCGAATCGAGCGTGCCCTTGATGCGTTCGATGACGTCCATAACCCGGCCCTGGATGAATCCGCGCCGACACCGGCGCACAATCGCCCATGTTACCACCGAGCAGCGGGCGCCACGTCCGCGCTAGACTCGCAGGCCCTACCTGCCGGCAAGGAGTGACTCCATGGCGATCGAACTTCCCCCGCTTCCGTGGGCGCGCGACGCACTCGCGCCGCACATCTCGGCCGAAACCATCGACTACCACTACGGCAAGCACCACCAGGCCTACGTCACCAACCTCAACAACCAGATCAAGGGCACCGAGTTCGAGCAACTCCCGCTCGAGGAGATCATCCGCAAGTCCTCCGGCGGCATGTTCAACAACGCGGCCCAGGTCTGGAACCACACGTTCTACTGGAACTGCCTCGCGCCCGACGGCGGCGGCGAACCCGGCGGCCGCCTCGCCGATGCGATCAACAAGGCATTCGGCGGGTTCGCGCAGTTCAAGGAAGAGTTCTCCAAGACCTGCATCGGCACGTTCGGCTCGGGCTGGGGCTGGCTGGTGCAGCGCCCGGACGGCAGCCTCGCGCTCGCGAGCACCTCGAACGCGAACACGCCGCTGACCGGCAGCGATCGTGCGCTGCTGACCTGCGACGTGTGGGAACACGCGTACTACATCGACTATCGCAACGCACGGCCGAAGTACGTCGAGGCGTTCTGGAACCTCGTGAACTGGGAGTTCGCGGCGAGCCAGATGGCCTGAGGCCGGGATCGGGTGCCGGGAGTGGCGCGATGAACGTCGCGCCGCCCTCGCACCTCAGTCGCCAGCCTTCAGTGCCGCGATGACGGGCGCGACCTGCGCCTCGCGGCCGAGCGCTGTGCCGATGCGCTGCAGGCGCTCGACCATTTCAGCCGCGTCGTCGGCGCAGATCGTCGCATGGCCCACCTTGCGACCCGGGCGTGGACTCTTGCCGTAGTCATGCCAGTGCGCGCGCGGTTCGGCCAGCACCGGACCGGCCGGCGGCAACTCCCCGACCCAGTTCAGCATCACGTGGATGCCGAGCGCACGCGTGTCGCCGAGCGGCAGGCCGAGCACCGCGCGCACGTGGTTCTCGAACTGGCTCGCGGGTGAGCCCTCGATCGTCCAGTGACCCGAGTTGTGCACGCGCGGGGCCATCTCGTTTCCGAGCAGGCGGTCGCCGACGACGAACAGCTCGAGCGCGAACACGCCGACATAGTCGAGCTCTTCCGCGATGCGTCGCGCGTGCGCGACCGCCTGCGGGCCCAGCGGTTCGCTGCCCGGTGCGGGCGCGAGGCTCGCCGAGAGGATGCCGTCCGCATGCCAGTTGCGCGTCAGCGGCCAGGTGCGGAACTCGCCCTCGCGCGAACGCACCGCGATCACCGAGAGCTCACGTTCGAACGGGATGAACGCCTCGAGTACCGCGGGCGCCGCCGCGATCGCATTCCATGCCGATTCGGCATCCGCGGGCGATTTCAAACGGAACTGGCCCTTGCCGTCGTAGCCGAGCCGGCGCGTCTTGAGGATCGACGGCGTGCCGATGCGCTCGATCGCGCGTTCGAGATCGGCGAGCGAGTCGACCGCGACGTAGTCGGGCGTATCGAGTCCGACCGTCGCGAACAGGCGTTTCTCTTCGAGCCGGTCCTGCGAGGTCGCGAGCGCGCGCGGATTCGGAAACACGCGGGTGCGTTCGCTGAGCCAGCGCGCGGTGTCGGCCGGCACGTTCTCGAAGTCGAACGTGGCGACGTCGATGCGCCGCGCGAAATCGCCGAGCGCATCGAAGTCGCGCCAGTCGGCGCGCAGCATCGGCGCGACCTGCGCCGCGCAGGCGTCTTCGGCGCTGTCGACGACGAGGAAGCGCAGCCCGAGCGGCGCGCCGGCCAGCGCCATCATCCGTGCGAGCTGCCCGCCGCCGAGGATGCCTACCGTCGACATGCGCGGATCGATCCGGATGCGACCGCACGCCGTGCGTGCGCCTCGGGCGCCGAGGCAGGCGGCAGGCGGCAGGCGCGAACGGGCGCGCTCATGCGGATTCGCGCGGATCGGGGTTGGCGAGCACCGCGCGCGTCTGCTCGAGGCGGAACGCATCGAGCCGCTGCGCGACCGCGTCGTCGAAGGTCGCGAGCAAAGCCGCGGCATGCAGCGCCGCATTGACCGCGCCGGCGCGCCCGATCGCGAACGTCGCGACCGGGATCCCGGCCGGCATCTGCACGATCGACAGCAGCGAATCCATGCCATTGAGCGCCTGTGACTGCACCGGCACGCCGAGCACCGGGACGCGCGTCTTCGACGCGAGCATGCCGGGCAGGTGCGCGGCGCCACCGGCGCCCGCGATGATCGCGGCGAGGCCGCGGTCGCTCGCGCTCGCCGCGTAGCCGAACAGCAGGTCGGGGGTGCGGTGCGCCGAAACGACGCGGACCTCGTGTTCGATCGCGAGGCCCTCGAGGGTCTCGACCGCATGGCGCATGGTGTCCCAGTCCGACCGGGACCCCATCACGACGCCTATCCGCAACGCGAGTTTCGCGCGTTCTGCCATGGCCGAGCGCTGCCCAAATCGTTATTGTACGCACATCCGGCGACGACGAACCTGCCACCGATGGACAAGCGCCTGCTCGACATCCTCTGCTGCCCGGCCACCCACGCGCCGTTGCGCGCACTGTCCGCGCCGGAGCTCGAGGCGGTCAACCGCGCGATCGCGGGCGGGCAGCTGCGCGACCAGGGCGGGCGCGCATGCGCCGGCGCGATCGCCGAGGGCTTGATCACGCGCGATGGAAGCACCATCTACCGCGTCGAGGACGGCATACCGGTGCTGCTCGCGGACCACGCCGTCGCCTCGCCGTCGATCGAAGGATTCCCGCGCACGTGAACGCCCGTCGCACCGCCCCAGGCAAGTGTGAAGTCGCGCACATTCGCGTCGCTGCCCGCATCTATGATGGCGATACGCCGCCGGCGGCTGCCGGCCGCGTGCCCACGTCCGACGGATTCCGCGCATGACCGCCGCCAAAGACAATCCGAATGTCGTCGACCTGCAGCAGCGCCAGCCGATCGGCAACGCGGGCGATCGACTCGGCGACCTGCTCAAGCTCGTGCGCAGCGTGGCGCTCAAGCGCATCAACGCGCTGGTCGGGACCCTGTTCGAGAACGTCGACGACGCGCTGTTCGACCTCGCCGAACGCGCAGGAAGCAACGCGATCCAGACCGAATACTTCGACGGCATGCGCGAGGTGCGCAAGAAGCGCCAACTGGTCGAGCGCCTTTTCCAGGAACAGGCGACCAAGGCGTTCACCGATTTCGCCGACGGCAAGCTCAAGCCGGTCAAGGGCGAGGCGGGCACCGCCTCGTCGACGCCAGGACTCTCGCTCGTCGACGACGTCGAGCTCGAGGAATCGCTCGCGGTCACGAGCATGGTCGCGAAGGCCGACAGTCGCCTGCAGCGCGCGTTGTACCAGGTGAACCAGCGACTCGCGGTGATCATCGGCGGTGGCAAGGTCGAGGACGCGAACAACCCGATCGGCCCGGCCGTGCTCTGCCATGCGTTCCGCACCGCGATCCGCGAGTTCGACGTCAACATCCAGGTCAAGCTGATCGTCTACAAGCTGTTCGACCGCTACGTGATGGCCGGCCTCGAACCGGTCTACGACGAGGTCAATGTCGAGCTGATCCGCGCCGGCGTGCTGCCCCAGGTGCGGCACGTGATGCCGCACGGCAGCCGCCCGCACGGCATGCCCGCCAGCGCCGCCGGCGCAGCGGCGGGCGCCCGCGC
>JAEYZH010000086.1 GCA_023430685.1 Pseudomonadota bacterium
ACTTCCGCGTGCGCGCCACGGCGCTCGCTGCCTGGCGCCAGGGTCGCGCAGGCGTGCGCGAGTCCGGCGCGGATCCGCGTGCGCTCGCCGCGATCGCGCAGGCCGCGGATGCGTGGGTACGCCGGGCCGGAGTCGCGCGCAGCGCGGCCACCGCCACGCCCGCGACGCGACTGACCGCGGTCGGCGACGTGCTGATGCATGCGTTCCCCGATCGCATCGCGCGCCAGGATCCGGGCAATCCGCGCCGCTACCAGCTCGCGAACGGGCGCGGCGCGCGGCTCGCCGACGACAGCGCGCTGTACGGCGAACCCTGGCTCGTGATCGTCGATCTTCGCCAGGAGCTGCGCGACAGCCTCGTGTACGCGGCCGCGCCGGTGGATCCCGCGCGTGTCGCGCAGGCGTTTCCGCATCGTTTTGCGAACCGGCGCAGCGTGCGCTGGAACCGCGACAGCCGCGCGGTCGAGGCGTTCGAGGAACGCCGCTTCGATGCGATCGTGCTCGAGCGTCGCAGCGTGCCCGCGCGACCCGAAGACAGCGTGCCCGCATTGCTCGCGGCCGTGCGCGAACTCGGCCTCGATGTGCTCCCGTGGAGCGACCACGCGCGCAGCCTGCGCCTGCGCGTGCAGGCGCTGCGCGGCTGGTGTCCCGAACTCGGCCTGCCGGATTTCTCCGACGACGCGCTGCTCGCGTCGCTCGAGGACTGGCTTGCGCCGCATCTTTCGGGCAAGCGGCGCCTCGACGCGCTGCAGGCCGCGGAACTGTCGGAGGCGTTGTCGGCGCGCCTCGACCATCGCATGCGCCGCGCACTCGACGAGCAGGCGCCCACGGCGATCCGGGTGCCGAGCGGCATGGAACGTCGCATCGAGTACGCGGTGGACGCGCCACCGGTGCTCGCGGTCAAGCTGCAGGAGTTGTTCGGCCTCGCCGACACGCCGCGAATCGCGAACGGCCGAGTGCCCCTGACGCTGCACCTGCTCTCGCCGGGCGGCAAGCCGATGCAGGTGACGCAGGATCTGCGCAGCTTCTGGGAGCGCACGTATCCCGAGGTGCGCAAGGAACTCAAGGGCCGCTATCCGAAGCATCCTTGGCCCGATGATCCGTGGTCCGCGACCCCGACCCATCGCGCCAAGCCGCGGCCATCACGCTGAAGTCGCGCAGGGCTCGCCGAAGGCGCGCCCGCGCGCTTCTTCGCCGCTGTTTCGTGTATTCGGCGTGCCCGGTGTTTCACTCTCCGCCCCTGCACCGGATCGGCGGAACCATTCGCGCATGCAACTGGTCGCAGTCCGGATGCATCCGATACCTGGAAACGGAAGAAGCCGATGAGCGATCCCCGACGCGTGTTGCCCTGGATGCTCGCGTTCCTCGCCGCGGTCGGCGTGCTCGGCGCGCTGCTCGCGCCGCGGCTCGCGGGCATCTTCCTCGCCAACCCGTTCTTCAACGGCGTGATCCTCGCGGTGCTCGTCGCGGGCGTGCTCGTGAACCTGCGCCAGGTGTTCGTGCTGTCGCGCGAGGTCGCATGGATCGAGTCGTTCAAGCGCTCGCCACCGGACCAGCGCGTGCACGGCAAGCCACGCCTGCTCGCACCGATGGCGCGCATGCTCGACGGCCGCGAGCGCGGTCGCGCGGCGCTGTCGGCGCCATCGATGCGCACGATCCTCGATGGCGTGTCGTTGCGCCTCGAGGAGTCACGCGACCTCTCGCGCTACCTGATCGGCCTCGCGATCTTCCTCGGCCTGCTCGGCACGTTCTGGGGCCTGCTCGTCACGATCCGGTCGGTGTCCGAGATCATCGGCACGCTCGACGTCGGCAACGACGCGGTGGCGATGTTCGGCGCGCTCAAGCAGAACCTCAGGGAGCCGCTCGGCGGCATGTCGACGAGCTTCTCGACCTCGCTGTTCGGCCTCGCGAGTTCACTCGTGATCGGCTTCCTCGACCTGCAGGCGGGGCACGCGCAGAACCGCTTCCACAACGAGCTCGAGGAATGGCTGTCGGGCATGACGCGGCTCTCGTCGGGCACCGCGCTCGAGGCGGATGCGTCGGTGCCTGCCTACGTGCAGGCGCTGCTCGAGCAGACCGCCGACGGCCTCGACCGCATGCAGCGCGCGGTGGTCGAATCCGAGCGCGAACGCCACGGCACCAACCAGCAACTCGGTGAACTCGGCGCGCAGCTCGGCCGGCTCGCCGACCTGCTCGGGCGCGATGCGCGCGAACGCCAGGCCGCGGCCGAGGTGCAGGATGAACTCAAGGCGGTGCTGCGCCAGCTCGCCGCGCAGGCGCCGGCTTCGGCGTTTCCCGACGAACTGCGCAGCGAGCTGCGCCTGCTGTCGCGCACGATCGCGGCCGCGCTCGATGGCCAGCGCGCGCGTGCGCCCGCGCCGATCACGGCCGAGCGCGAGCCGCGCCGATGAGCGCATCGTCGCGGCGGCGCCGCGCATTCGACATCTGGCCCGGCTTCGTCGATGCGCTGACCTCGTTGATCATGGTCATGGTGTTCGTGCTGATGCTGTTCGCGATCGGCCAGTTCGTGCTGTCGGACACGCTGTCGGGCAAGAACCGTGCACTCGACGCGCTCAACGCGCGCGTCGCCGAACTCGCGCGCACGCTGTCGCTCAGCGAAGACCAGAAGCAGGCGCTCGATGCACGCGTGGCCGAGCTCGCGGCCTCGCTCGGCACGGCGGGCAGCGAGCGCGACGCGTTGAAGGTGCAGCTCGATGCCGCGAGCGCCGAGGCGTCGAGACTCGGCGCCGACGTTGCCGCGCTGTCCGAGCTCAAGCGCCAGCTCGAGGCCGAGGTCGCGCGCCTGGGTGCCGAACTGGACGGCTCGAAGCATGACCTCGTCAAGCAAACCGACCTCACCGCGAGCGCCGCGGCGCAGGTGGAACTCCTGAACCGCCAGCTCGCGGCGCTGAACCAGCAGCTCGCGAAGATCCAGGGCGCGCTCGACATCGCCAACGAGGACATCGCATCGAAGGACGCGCGAATCGCCGATCTCGGCAAGGAACTCAATCTCGCGCTCGCGAATCGCGTCGGCGAACTCGAACGCTACCGCTCGGAATTCTTCGGCAAGCTGCGCGCCGCGCTCGGCGACCGCACCGACCTCAGGATCGTCGGCGACCGCTTCGTGTTGCCGACCGACATCCTGTTCGACTCGGGCTCGGCCGAACTCGGCGCCGATGCGCAGGCGCGGCTCGCGGCGCTCGCGACGAGCGTGCGCGAAGTCGCCGCGGAGATTCCGTCCGGCATCGACTGGGTGCTGCGCATCGACGGCCACACCGACCGCCGCCCGATCCACACGCCGCAGTTTCCGTCGAACTGGGAACTGTCGACCGCGCGTGCGCTTGCGCTGGTCAAGTTCCTCGTCGTGCAGGGCATCCCCGCGCACCGGCTCTCGGCCAACGGCTTCGGCGAGTTCCAGCCGATCGACCGTGCCGACACCCCCGATGCGTGGGCGCGCAACCGGCGCATCGAGATCCAGCTGACCAACAGATAGGGAATCGGGAATGGTTCGGGCGGAATGGCCGCGCTTGACCATTCCCCATTCCCCATTCCCTATTCCCTGCTGCTCATCACCACGCATCCGAGGATCAGCGCGCCCGCCGCGAGCATCGTCGCGGTCGGGGTTTCGCCGAGCAGCAGCCAGCCCCAGAACACGCCGAACAGCGGAACCAGGTAGGTGCAGGTGCTCGCGCGCGCGGCGCCGACCCGCTGGATCAGGCGGAAGAACACCGCGTAGGCGATGCCCGTGCAAAGCACGCCGAGCAGCGCCGCGCAGACCCAGGACAGCGGCGGCGGCGAGGCACTCGGCCACGCCAGCGCGGCGAATGGCGCGACCATCAGCGCGCTGCAGCCGAGCGTGCCCGCGACCGCCGCGAGCGGCGGCACCTCGGCGAACCAGCGCCGCGTGAACTGCGCGGCGAAGCCGTAGGTCAGCGACGCGATCGCGCCCGCGATCGCGGCCGCGGCGACGTTGTCACCCGCGGTCTTGCCGCTCGCGAGCACGACGACGCCGACGAAACCGCCCGCGATCGCGGCGACGCGGCGCGCGCCGATGCGGTCGCCATAGACGAGCAACCCCACCAGCGCGGTGAACAGCACGGTCAGGCTGTTCGCGATCGCGCCCACGCCCGCCGGCGCGCGTTCGGCGCCCCAGGCGAACAGCGTGAACGGAATCGCGGAGTTCAGCGCGCCGACGATCGCGAAGCGCAGCCACAGCCGCGCATCGATGCGCGCACGAAAGCGCCACAGGAACGGCAGCAGGAACAGCGCGCCGAGCACGATGCGCACCTCGACCAGCGCGAGCGGCCCGAAGTCGGGCGCGGCCACGCGCATGAACAGGAACGAGCCGCCCCAGATCGCGCCGAGTGCGAGCAGTTCGAGCGGCGTGCGCCAGTCGACGCGCGGCGGCGCGACCGGCAAGGCGAGCGTCTGGTTCATCGGTGCGGCCTCGGAAGCGGCGGCGGTCTGAGCCGGCAAGGCGAGCAGTCTACGAATGCAATGGCCTCGTGGAATATCCGGTTGTTGCGCCATGCATGGAGCCACTTGCGGCGGAGCATGCTGCAGCCGCGCAGCTCCTCGCTCAGTCCAGGCGCCCGCAGCGCAGGTGGAAACGCCAGCGCACCTCGCGCCGGCGCGCGGGATCGCGCCAGACCCAGCGCAGCTCCGGCTCGACCAGCGCAACCGGGTCCTCACCCTGTTCGCGCAGGTAGCGCTGCGTCGCCGACCATGAGCGCAGGTAGGCGAGGAACTGCATGAGGTCCCAGTGCGCGCCCATCTCGAACGGCGGCGCGGCGATCGGCGTGTACGGGAACGGCAGGTCGCGATAGCCGCCCTCGACGTGCACGCGTTCGGGCGGCCAGTACGGGCCCGTGAGGTCGACATAGAGCCGGTTTTTCGCCGCATCGACCGCGGGGTCGACGCTGCAGTCGGCATACGTCCACGCTGCGAACACGCCGTGCGGCTTGAGTACCCGCCGCACTTCCGCGTGGAAGCGCGTCTGGTCGAACCAGTGGAGCGCCTGCGCGACCGTGACGAGGTCGGCGCTCGCATCGGCGAGCGAGCAGGCTTCGGCGGGCTCGACGCGATAGTCGATGTTCGCGCGCGGTTCCGCGGCCGCGATCTGGGTCGCGCTCGGATCCGTCGCGTGCACGTGCCCGAAGCGCGCCGCGAGCGCGACGCTGGCCTGGCCGTTGCCGCAACCCGCGTCGCACGCGAGCCCGCGCGCGGGCGCCTGCGCCGCGAGCCAGTCGAACAGCGCATCGGGATAGTGCGGGCGTGCTTCGCGATAGAGGCCGGCGTGGGCGGAGAAGTGATCCTTGAAGTGCATGCGGTTTATCCGATCGGATCGTGTGGTGCGCGCGCCGTCGCGTCCCCGCGGACGAGGCGCCATTCCCCGGGCTGCAAGCCGCCGAGCGAATGGGCACCGATACGCTCGCGCACGAGCCGCAGCGTCGGCAGGCCGACCGCCGCGGTCATGCGCCGGACCTGGCGGTTGCGGCCTTCGCGGATCGTCAGGCGCAGCCATGCATCGGGCACGCTCTTGCGGAATCGAACCGGCGGATCGCGCGGCCACAGCCACTCGGGCTCGCGCGCGAGCAGGTCCACTTCGGCCGGCAGCGTCGGGCCGTCCCTGAGCATGATGCCCGCGCGCAGCGAATCGAGCGCATCACCCGTTGGCGTGCCTTCCACCTGCACGAGATAGGTCTTGGGCTGCTTGTGGCGCGGATCGGTGAGGCGGTGCGCGAGCGCGCCGTCGTCGGTCAGCAGCAGCAGGCCTTCGCTGTCGTGATCCAGCCGTCCGGCCGGATAGACGTCCGCGTGCGTGATGTAGGCCGCGAGCGTGCGGCGCGGCGGATCGCTGCGGTCGCTGAACTGGCTCAGCACGCCGAACGGCTTGTTGAACAGGACCAGCATCGGGACAACGGCGCGGCGGAACACCCGCCGCGCCGGTGCGTTGCTCAGTCGCCGGCGGGCTCGGTCGCGGCGGCCGGGTCGGCCGGCTGGCTGTCGCCCTGCTGGAAGATCGCGTCGGCCTTCGGCTTCACGAACTTCAGCGTCATGCGGTCGGACTCGCCGATCGCGACGTACTTCGCGCGGTCCTGGTCACCGAGCGTCAGCGTCGGCGGCAGCGTCCAGACGCCCTTCTCGTAGTCCTTGGTGTCCTTCGGGTTCGCGTTGACCTCGCTCTGGCCGGCGAGGCGGAAGCCGGCGTCGGTCGCAAGCTTGATCACGTACTCGGTCGGGATGTAGCCCGATTCGTCGACCTGGTCGGCCGGCGCGCCCGCGGCCGCGCGATGGTCGGTCACGCCGAGCACGCCGCCGGGCTTGAGCACGTCGTGGAACGCCTTGAACATCGCCGGCGCGGTGCCCGCGCGCGCCCAGTTGTGCGCATTGCGGAAGGTCACGACGACGTCGGCGGATTCGGGCGCGCCGAACGAAGGCGCCTTCGGATCGAACTCGACCAGCGTGACGTCACCGAAGTCGGCCGCGTTCGCCTGCAGCTTGGCGCGGTACTTCTCATTGTTCTTGCGCGCGTAGTCCGAGCTCGCATCGGCTGCGATCGCCGCGATGTAGCGGCCCGAGCCCTTGAGCAGCGGCGCAAGCACCTCGGTGTACCAGCCGCCGCCCGGCGAGATCTCGATCAGCGTGTCGCCGGCCTTCACGCCGAAGAACTCGAGCGTCTCGCGTGGATGGCGCCACGCGTCGCGCGCGCGGTTCTCTTCCGAGCGCCAGCTGCCGGCGAGCACGGCGGCGAGGCGCTCGCCGGTGACGTCGGCCGCGCTCTGCGGCGGGACCGCCTGCGCGGGCTGGTCGGCCGGGGCCGGCGTTTCGACTGCGACCGGGGCGGC
>JAEYZH010000157.1 GCA_023430685.1 Pseudomonadota bacterium
CGCGCCCGCGCCGAGCCACTCGTGCATCGCCGGATTGATCGCGCGCAGGTCGAGCTGCGAATCGACCATGGCCATCGCGGTCGCGAATGGTTCGAGGTCGGGGCAGCTGGGGTCGCTCGGCGGGCGCATTGCACCATGATAGTGCAGCAGGCGCCTGTCGATCCGCGCGCCGCGCATTCGTCGACGACGAGCCATCGCGCCGTGCGCGATCCATCCAGCCTCGAGGAACCTGCATGTCCCTGCCCACGAATGTCCTGCTCGCCGCCGTCTTCGTCGCCGTCCCGGCGCTCGCGGGCGCTGCCGAGGTCGTCTACGAGATCGATCCGGCCCACACCTACCCGAGCTTCGAGGCCGACCACATGGGCCTGTCTTCCTGGCGCGGCAAGTTCAACGCCAACAGCGGGCGCATCGTGCTCGATCGCGAGGCGGGTCGCGGCACGGTCGACGTCGCGATCGACATCGCGAGCATCGACTTCGGGCATGACGAGATGAATGCGAAGGCGCGCACGGCCGAACTGTTCGACGCGGACACGTTCCCGCACGCCCGTTACCGCGGCCGCCTCGTGGGCTTCGTCGGCGGTGCACCGACGCGCGTCGACGGCACGCTCGAGCTGCACGGCAAGACGCAGCCGCTCTCGCTCTCGATCGACCGCTTCAAGTGCATGAAGCACCCGGTCCTGCCGCGCGAGCTCTGCGGCGCCGATGCGTCTGCGGTACTCGACCGCGCGGCGTTCGGCATCGATGCGGGCAAGGATTACGGCTTCGACATGAAGGTCGCGCTGGATATCCAGGTCGAAGCGCTGGGGCCGGAACGGGCGCCAGTGCCCTGAGCGCGGCGCAGGCTCGGACTCTCCCTTCGCGCCGAGCGCAGCGGCCGCGGGCTCCCCACTCCCCGTTCCCGCTGAGCGCAGCGGCCGCAGGCCGCGGAGTCGAAGCGCATGCGCGTCGTGGTTCCGGCGCGACCTGGCCCTTCGACTCCGGCCTTCGGCCTGCGCTCAGGGCGAACGGCGGGGAGATCGTTCGCGCCGAGCGCATCAGCCACCGGCTCCCGACTCTCCGTTCGCGCCGGGCGCAGCGGCCGCAGGCCGCGGAGTCGAAGCGTGTCCGTCCGTTTTTGGTGCACAATTGCGCTTCTTGCGGCCGTGATGGCCCGGCGCGGCGCGCCGGGTGCGGCGGCGCACACCAGGGGGCGTCCGGGCGATGGAGCACAAGCGTCAGATCAAGCAGTTCGTGCTGAAGAACTACCTGTTCACCGAGGACGAGTCGGCGCTCGGCGACGGCGATTCGCTGATCCGCGGCGGTACGGTCGATTCGACCGGCATGCTCGAACTGATCGCGCACCTCGAGGAGACCTACGCGATCAAGGTCGCCGACGCCGAGATGGTGCCGGCGAACTTCGACTCGATCGACGCGATCGGCGACTACGTCGCGCGCAAGCTCCCGGCCTGACGTGGTGCGCGGACGGCGCCGCGACCGCACCCGGCGCCGATGATGGCGATGCACGATCCGGCACTTCCCTGGCTGCTCGATCGCGTCGCGCGGCACGCGCAGGCGGCTCCTGCGCGCATTGCGATCAAAGACGACGCGCGCGCACTCGACTTTGGCGGACTCTGGCGCGATGCATGCCGCTTCGCGGCGCGCCTCGCCGCACTCGGCGTCGTGCCGGGCGATCGGCTCGCGCTGGTCCTGCCGAACGGGCTCGAGGCGGTCATCGCGACCTACGGCGGCTGGCTAGCCGGCGCGGCCGTGGTGCCGCTCAACGCGCAAGCCAAGGCGCGCGACTTCGAGCCATGGCTGCGCCATGCGGACGCGCGCGTCGTGGTGCACGAGGCGGGTCATCGCGATGCGTCGCTCGCGGTCGCGGCGCTCGATCCGCGGCCGCAGGTGATCGTGACGCGCGGCGCCAGCGCGGGAGCGCTCGACTGGGACACCGCGCTCGCGATCGAGGCCGAGCCGCCCGCGCCGTCGTCCGATCCCGATGCGCTCGCGCTGATCCTCTACACCTCGGGCACCACCGGACGACCCAAGGGCGTGATGCTGTCGCATGCGAACCTCGCCGCGAACGTGCAGGCGATCATCGCCTACCTCGGCCTCGGTGCGAGCGACAGCACCGTCTCGGTGCTGCCGTTCTACTATTCCTACGGTTCCTCGGTGCTGCATACGCATCTCGCAGCCGGCGCGCGCGTCGTGCTCGAGGCGAACACGGTGTTCCCGCACCTCGTGGTCGAGGCGATCGCGCGCGAGCGCGTGACCGGCTTTTCCGGCGTGCCTTCCACGTTCCTGCTGCTGCTCAACCGCGTGACGCTGGCCGACCACGACCTGTCCTCGCTGCGTTACCTGACCCAGGCAGGCGGCGCGATGGCGCCCGCGGTCGCGGTGCGCCTGCGCGCGGCGTTGCCTCACGCGCGCCTGTTCGTGATGTACGGCCAGACCGAAGCGACCGCGCGGCTCTGCTACCTGCCGCCCGATCGTCTCGATGACAAGCCAGGTTCGGTCGGGATCCCGGTCGCCGGCGTCGAGGTCGAGATCCGCGACGAGCACGGCGGCGTGCTGCCGGCGGACGAAGTCGGCGAAGTGCACGTGCGCGGCGCGAACGTGATGCACGGCTACTGGCGGGATCCCGTGCTGACCCGCGAAGTGCTCGACCAGGGCTGGCTGCGCACGGGCGACATGGGCCGGCTCGACGCGGATGGCTTCCTGTTCCTGTCGGGCCGCCGCAGCGACATGATCAAGACCGGCGCGCACCGCGTCCATCCGCAGGACGTCGAGGAAGTCATCGCCGAATTGCCCGAGGTCGCGGAAGTCGCGGTGGTCGGCGTCGACGACGCGTTGCTCGGCCAGGTCATCAAGGCCTGCATCGTGCCCGTCGATGGCGCCGGGCTCGTGCCCGACCGCATCAAGGCGCATTGCCGCGAACGGCTCGCGGGCTACAAGATCCCGAAGTTCGTCGAATTGCTGTCGGCGCTGCCGAAGACGGCATCGGGCAAGATCCGGCGTGCCGAGCTCGGCACGCCTTCCACACCGGGGGAGGTCTCGTGACGACGTTGAGCTGGGATGTACTGGACATCGACTACGCGGCCGAAGCCGACCGCATCGCGCAGCGCCTGCGCGAGGTCACCGCGCGCGAGCTGCACAAGCGCGGCCTCGTCGTCGCGATCTCGGGCGGCATCGATTCGTCGTGCAGCATCGCGCTCGCGGTGCGCGCGCTCGGCCCGGAGCGCGTGTTCGCGCTGATCCTGCCCGAGCGGGATTCTTCCGACGACAGCGGCGTGCGCGCTCGCATCCTCGCCGAACACCTCGGCGTGCGCGTCGAAGCCGTCGACATCGCGCCCGCGCTCGCCGCGATCGGCTGCTATGCCGAACGCGACGCCGCGGTGCGCCGCGCACTGCCCGAGTACGGCGAGGGCTGGCGCTTCAAGATCGTCATCGAGGGCGGCATCGAAGGACGCATCAACCGCTTCCGCCTCGTCGCGGTCTCGCCGGCCGGCGAAACCGTGGAGCGCGCGCTCGGCCTTGCGGACTACCTGCAGATCGTCGCCGCGACGAATTTCAAGCAGCGCATCCGCAAGACACTCGAGTACTACCACGCGGACCGGCTCAACTACGCGGTGGTCGGCACGCCGAACCGGCTCGAGTACGACCAGGGCTTCTTCGTCAAGAACGGCGACGGCTCGGCCGACGTGAAGCCGATCGCGCACCTGTACAAGAGCCAGGTCTATGGCATGGCGCGCTTCCTCGGCCTGCCCGAACGCGTCTGCGCGGCGATACCGACCACCGACACCTACAGCCTCGAGCAGGGCCAGGACGAGTTCTACTTCGCGCTGCCGTACCGTTCGATGGACCTCGCGCTGTGGGCGCTCAACCACGGCGTGGCCGCGGCCGAACTCGCGCGCGTGCTCGAGATCACGCCGGCGCAGGCCGAGGCCGTCTACGAGGACATCCGCACCAAGCGCCGCACCACGCGCTACCTGCACGCACGGCCGGTGCTCGTCGGAGAAGTCGCGGAGCTGGACCTGCACTGATGGCCGAGGCCGCACCCGCGCCGGTCTACGCGATCGAAGGCGGCGACGTCGCGCGCGACCGCGAGCGCGTGCTCGCGATCTGGCGCGGCAACCTCGGGCGCGATACGCGCATGCAGGCGAAGTACGACTGGTTCTACGCCTCCTGCCCCTACGGCGAACCGCTGCTGTGCCTGCTGCGCCACCTGCCCGACGGCAGCCTCGTCGGCGCGGCCGCCGCGGGACCGCGGCGCATGCGGTGGCGCGGTTCCGACATCGTGGCCGGCGTCCTCGTCGACCTTGCGGTCACCACGGAACATCGCTCGCTCGGCCCCGCGCTGATGCTGCAGTCGGCGCTCGCCGATGCAGGCATGCGCCGCTATGACGTGCTGTACGGCTTTCCGAATCCGAAGGCCGCCGCGGTGTTCAAGCGCGTCGGCTACGCGAAGCTCGGCGAGATCATGCGGCATGCGCGCGTGCTGCGGCATGCGCGCTACGTCGCGCGGCGACTGCCGGGGATCCTTGCGCCGTTCGCGGGCGCCGTGCTCGATGCTCGCGCGTGGTTGCGCGATGCGTGGCGCCGGCGCGGCGCGGAACGCCTCGACGCGACATGGACCGATCGCGCCGATGCGCGCTTCGACGCGCTGTGGGCACGCTCGCCGCACGGCGATGCGCTCGTCGCGGTGCGTGACGCGGCATTCGCGCAATGGCGCTTCGACGCCTCGCCGCTCGCGAACACGCGCTACCTGTTGCTGCTGGATGCGGCCGATCACACGCTGCGTGCGTGGTTCGCCTGCCAGGTCGAGGACGAGGTACTGCACGTGCGCGACTTCTGGTCCGACGACGCCGCGGGCGGCATCGGTGCAGCGTACGTCGATGCACTGCTGCGCGCGGCGCGCACCGCGCGCCATGTCGCGGTGTCGGTCGAATTCGCGGGCGCCGACGCGAAGCTCGCGGGGTGGCATGCGAACGGCTTCATCGAGCGCAGCCGCAGACCGGTGTTCGGTCGCATGCACGAAGGTGGTGCGGAGATCGAGCTCCACCTGACCTCGGCCGACGAGGACGAATAGGCTTCGCAGGCGCCCGCCCTGTGGGCGATCCGCGCAGGCAACGGATCGTGCGCCGTCATCCGCGTTCACGCGATCGCGCACAGGGTGTGCTCCTGCGCAAACCCCATCCGTAAGAGCCCACCCTGTGGGCGATCCGCGCAGGCAACCGGTCGTTCGCGGGTACCCGGATTCCCGCGATCGCGCACAGGGTGCGCTCCTACCCAACCCCGTCCGTAGGAGCCCACCCTGTGTGCGATCCGCGCAGGAAACCGGTCGTTCGCGGGTACCCGGATTTCCGCGATCGCGCACAGGGTGCGCTCCTACCCGCCGTGCGTATCGGCCGTGGCCCCGTGGAGAGAGACTCAGGCCAGGCGGCGAACCGGCTTGCGGAACAGCAACAACGCAAGGAGGTCCGCACGAAAGGCCCCGCGTGCATCGACGATGCCGGACTGCTCGAAGCCGACGCGCCCGAGCAGCCATCCGGGCTGCGGGTCGAGCGGATTGAGGATCGGGTCGCTCGTGAACACGAGTTCGTAGCCGGCCTCGCGCGCGCGGCGCGCGATCGCGGCGTCGTAGCGCCCGTGCGGGAACGACATCGTGGTCGGCGCGCGGCCACCATCGAGGTGCGCCGCGACGTCGGCGCGCGCGCCGCCGAGTTCGGCGTCGAGGTCGTGCGCACGCGTCATCGGCGTATGCGTCTTGCCGTGCAGGCCGACCGCGATGCCGCCGCGTTCGAGCGCGCGCAATTCGTCGGCGGTGGCCATGTGGCGCAGGCCATCGTCCATCAGGCCCGCGAACGGCGCGAGCGTGCGCTCGCGGGTTTCGTCGTCGAGCGTTTCGAGCCGTGCGATCGTGCGGCGCAGGCCGCCGATGCCTTCGGCGACGGGTTCGGGCTGCGGCAGCGCGGCTGCGAGCTCGGCGAGTTTCAGCCGGCCGAGGCGCCAGGCGCCGATCAGGCGTTCCTGGAAGAACGCGTAGGGGCGGCCGACCACGTCGGCGACGACGAACAGCAGCCCCGGCATCGCCGCGCGCTGCAGGCGCGGCAGCGCATGGTCGACGTTGTCGGCCCAGCCGTCGTCGAACGTGATCAGCAGCGCACGGTCCGGCAGGCGCGCGCCGCCGCTGCGCGCGGCGATCACCTCGTCGGTCGACACGACGCGGTAGTGGCGGCGGAAAAACGCGAGGCAGCGGTCGAGCAGGTCGGCTTCGAGCGTGTAGTCGGGATCGCACGAGGCCCAGCGCGGATCGCTCGGCTCGAGCACGCGGTGAAACATGATCACGGTCAGCGTGCGGCGGTTGCGCAAGCGGTGGTAGAGGCCGAGCAGCCCGCTACCATAGAGCGTCTTCTTGACGAGATCCGACAGCATGACGACGGCAGGTCCGGAGGTTTCCGCCATCATACCGACCTGGAACCGGCGCGAGCTGGTCGCGCACGCGATCCGTGGCGTGCTCGCCCAGACGCGCCCGGTGGAGGAGATCATCGTCGTCGACGACGGCTCGACCGACGGCACCGGCGAGGCGCTCGCGGCCGAGTTCGGCGATCGCATCGTCTACGTGCGCCAGCCGAACGCGGGCGTGTCGGCGGCACGCAACCGCGGCCTGTCGATCGCGCGCGGGCGTTACCTCGCGCTGCTCGACAGCGACGACGAGTGGCTGCCGGAGAAGACCGCGCGCCAGGTCGAATGGCTCGAGGCGCATCCGGATTACGGCATGGTGCTCTGCGACGTCGAGCGCATCGACGCCGAGCGCCGTCGCATCGACTTCCTCGGCCGCCGCGCGATCCTGCCCGAGGACGGCTGGGTGCTGGCCGACGTGCTCGCCAACCCCGCGCTCGCACCGGTGTCGGCGATGTTCCGGCGCGAAGTGTATGCGGACGTCGGCGGCTTCGATGAATCGCTGCGCACGGCCGAGGACCTCGATTTCCACCTGCGCATCGCGCGGCGCTGGCAGATCGGCGTCGTCGACGAACCGCTCGCGCGCGCGATCCGCGGCCACGACGGCCTCTCCTCGCTCGCGCAGACCTACGACGACTACACGCGCGTGATGGAACGCGCGGTCGCGGGCGCGAGCGAGATGGTGCCGCAGGCGTTGCGCGACCGCGCGCTCGCGACGACCTACCTGCGCAACGCACGCGGCATGCTGTTCGCGGGCCGCTGGCGCGATGCGTGGACCTGGGCACGCAAGGCGGCGCGCACCTCGCCCGATCCCGCCGTGCGCCGCGAGGTGCGCGGGTTGTGGAAGATCGCTGCCAGACGGTTCGCGGGCGGATTGATGCACAGGCGCAGGCCTTCGTAGGCTGGACGCGCGCAAGCGCGGCCGGCGCTCTTCGCGCGTCGCTGCGAACGCCGGCCGACCTTCGGTCGTCCAGCCTGCCCCCTACTCGAAGCCGTCGACGAAGATCAGGTCCGCCGCTGCCTCGCCACCGAACCGCCAGACACCTCCATCCGCGAGATCCACGAGGTAGAGATTGCCCGCCTCGTCCTCGCCAAAGCCCGCGACGCT
Organism: Pseudomonadota bacterium; assembly: GCA_023430685.1. Taxonomy (GTDB): domain Bacteria; phylum Pseudomonadota; class Gammaproteobacteria; order Xanthomonadales; family Rhodanobacteraceae; genus Dokdonella_A. The sequence continues at coordinate 7,550 of JAEYZH010000157.1, forward strand.
GCCATAGCCCGCGCCGACGCCCGGCGGCAGCGGTGCGAACGTCCAGGCGCCGCCGCTCTCGGTTCCGACCAGCACTTCGCCCGTGCAGGCGTCGCCGAACACGTAGCGGCCCTGCAGCGCGGAGACCGGGCCGCGGTAGCGGTACCCGCCGGTGACGGAGCACCGGCTGTTGCCGTGCGAATACTCGATGACCGGCGCGACCGTGCCGGTCGTCGCAGGACAGTCCGAGCCGCTGCCCGACGGACGGCCGTGGTGATGGCCTTCGCATTGCGGATAACCGTAGTTGCGGTTGCCGCTGTCGCCCGCCGCGCGCCGGTCGACCTCTTCCCATGCGCCTTCGCCGACGTCGCCGATCCAGAGATCGCCGTTCTCGCGGTCGATGCTGAAGCGCCACGGGTTGCGGAACCCGTAGAGCCAGATCTCGCCGCAGCGGTTCGTGTCGGAGGCGTAGGGATTGCCCGACGGTATCGAATACGTCGCGGGCTGGCCCGGCGTCGCGCCGCACATGTTCGCGGTCGCCGATGCGATCGGCGTGCGCACGTCGAGGCGCAGGATCTTGCCCATCAGGTAGTAGGTCTGGCCGCCGATCGTCTTCTTCCACAGGTCCTGCGCGAGGTTTTCCGGGTCGAACGAGCCTGTGCCCGATCCCGTGCTCCAGTAGAGCATCCCGTCGGCGCCGAAATGGATGTCGCCGCCGTTGTGGTTGTAGAACAGCGGCACGCGCATGACCTCGGTCTCGCTGCCCGCGAACACGTTCGCGGCGGGATCGTTCGCGACCAGGCGCACGAGGCGCTCGCCACCGGCGCCCGCGGCGGTGTAGACGATGTAGAACGTGCCGTTGCTCGCGAACTGCGGATCGAACGCGAGGCCGAGCAGGCCGCGCTCGATGTCGCCGGTGTCGACAGAACGCGTGTAGTACGGCGCTGCCTGGAGCGCACCGTTGATGACGACGCGGATCGCGCCGCCACGCTCGACCACGAACACCCGGCCACTGCCGTCATGCGGGCTGCGCACCGCGAGCGGCTGTTCGAGTCCTGAGGTGACGTACGGCACCAGCGTGATATCGCCGCGCGGGGCGGCCGCCGCCGAGGTGCAGGCGAGCGCGACGACGAGCCTCGCCGCGAAACGAAGTCCGGAAGATCGATCGGAAAGCATGGATGCACCGTCGGACGGGCTGCTTGCGGGGCTCGCGACGGCAGGGAACGCCGCGAGGCCGGCGCCTGCGGCTGCAGGCGCGTCCCGCGCTGCGCGGAACGGCGCAACGCTAGCGCGCGCCGCGGCGGAACACAACGACTTCGACGGTCTGGATCAGGATCATGAGGTCGAGCATGAAGTCGTGGTTCTTCACGTAGAACAGGTCGTACTTGAGCTTCTCCGCCGCGTCTTCCTCGGTCGCGCCGTACGGGTAGTTGAGCTGGGCCCAGCCCGCGAGCCCGGGCTTCACGCAATGGCGCAGCTCGTAGTAGCGGATCTTCTTCGCGAGTTCGGCGACGAACTGCGGGCGTTCCGGCCGCGGACCGACGAGGCTCATGTCGCCGCGCAACACGTTCCAGAGCTGCGGCAGTTCGTCGATGCGCGTCTTGCGGATGAACTGGCCGACGCGCGTGACACGGTCGTCCTGCTTGCTCGCCCAGCGCGCGACACCGTCCTTCTCGGCATCGGTGCGCATGCTGCGGAACTTGACCAGCGGGAACGTGCGACCGCGCTCGCCCACGCGCTCCTGGCGGTACAGGATCGGCGCGCCGCGCCCGGATTCGAGGCGGATCGCGATGATCGCGCCGAGCATCAGCGGCCAAGCGAGCGCGAGCACGATCATGGCCGCAACGATGTCGAACGCGCGCTTGGTCAGGCGCCGCAGCGGCGAGGCATCGAAACCGTCGGAGAACACGAGCCACGACGGATCGACGAGGTGCAACTTGATCGTGCCGAGCTCGCGCTCGAAGAACGTCGCGAGGCTGGTCACCGCGACGCCGGCCTGGCGGCACTCGAGCAAGTCGTCCATCGGCAGGCTGCCGCGGCGGTCTTCCGGCCCGATCACGATTTCATTGATCTGCAGGCGCTCGACGAATGCGGGCAAGGGTTCGTTGCTGGTCAGCAGGCGCTCGGCCGGCACCACCGGGATCTCGCCAGGCATCGGCAGGAAACCGACGAGGTGGAAGCCGCGGCGGTCCACGCGCCGGCGCATGCGCTGCGTGATCACCGCGGCCTGGCGGCCCGAGCCGAGCACGAGCACGCGGCGCTTGAGCGCCTCCACGTCCACGAGGCGCGCGAACGCCGCGTGCGACAGGGTCAGCAGCAGGAAGCCGATCAGCAGCGCGAGGCCGAGCAGGCCGCGACCGACATAGGCTTGCGGCAGGATGTAGAACAGCAGCGCGACCGCGCTGCCGCCGACAAGGAAGCCCACGCATTGGCGCGCGAACAGCCCGGTCCAGTTTTCGCGCAGGCGCGGCTGGTACATGCCGAGCGCGGCGAGCGCGCCGAGCACCACCAGCGCGTACACCGCCGCGCGTGGCAGCAGGAATTCCGAATGCGAGGCGAGGTCATCCGGGTGCGGCCAGAAGCGTACATGGGTGGCAAGCAGCAGCGAGCAGGCGAGCAGCACGTAATCGGCCACCGCGAGCAGCAGCAGCCAGCGCGCGCCCTGCTGGCGGATATAGCGGAACATCCACCCCTCCGGTGAATCGACGCCGGCGCGCACCGGCGTGGCGCGCCGTCCGACGTCCTCTGCGTGGGAATTCATCATGGCGCCCTTGCCCGGCCTCAGCCAGACTGAGGATGCGATTCCCGTGCCATGGCGGCGCCCACCCGCCCGCACGCGCGCTGCGTGTGGGACGTACGCCATCCTAGCAGAGCCGCTGCGTCCGCCTGCGGGTCGAGCGGCCATGGAAAACGCCGCAATTCGTCAGATTGGAACCTTGCGGGGCCGCCACGCTGCGCGCCACGGTCGCCGCGCAGGGCCCCGAGCCTCTATCATCGCGCCACCGCCCGGCGCAGGCGGTCACCCGAATTCGAGGAAGTCCCCATGTGTGGAATCGTCGCCGCCGTCGCCCAGCGTGACGTGGTCCCGCTGCTGATCGCCGGTCTCAAGGCGCTGGAGTACCGCGGCTACGATTCGGCCGGGATCTCGGTGCTCGAGAATGGCAGGCTCGCGCGCGTGCGCGCCAAGGGCAAGGTGCGTGAACTGGAGGCGCTGTACGAATCGTCGCCGGTCGCCGGCACCACCGGCATCGCGCACACGCGCTGGGCCACGCACGGCGTGCCGAACACCGTCAACGCGCATCCGCACGTGTCGAGCGAACGCGTCGCGGTCGTGCACAACGGCATTATCGAGAATCATGCGGAACTGCGCGCGGAGCTCAAGGCCAAGGGCTACGCTTTCGAATCCGATACCGATACCGAAGTCATCGCGCACCTCGTCGACGATGCGCTCGCGCACGGCGCCGAACTGCGCGACGCGGTGCTGGCCGCGACCCGACGTCTGCACGGCGCCTACGCGATCGCGGTCATGAACCGCGACCAGCCCGGCCACGTGGTCGGCGCGCGCCGCGGCAGCCCGCTCGTGGTCGGCATCGGCGAAGGCGAGCACTACCTCGGTTCGGACGTGCAGGCGCTGATCCGCGAGACCACCCATTTCGCCTACCTCGAGGAAGGCGACCTCGTCGAGATCACCCTCGAGGGATTCCGCATCCTCGACGGCGAGGGCCAGTCGGTCGAGCGCGCGGTGCGCCAGAGCGAGATGACCGCGGACGCGGTCGAGCGCGGCGAGTACCGCCATTACATGCTCAAGGAGATCTTCGAGCAGCCGCGCGCGATCGCCGACACGCTCGAGGGCCGCATCGCGAACGACCGCATCCTGCCGAACATCTTCGGCGTCGACGCCGCCGACCTGCTCGCGCGCGTGAAGAACGTGCAGATCGTCGCCTGCGGCACGAGCTTCCATGCGGGACTCGTCGCGCGCTACTGGCTCGAGGGTCTCGCGGGCATCCCGTGCAGCGTCGAGGTCGCGAGCGAATACCGCTACCGGCACGTGGTCGTGCCCGAGGGCACGCTGTTCCTCGCGGTGTCGCAGTCGGGCGAGACCGCCGACACGCTGTCGGCGCTGCGCGAAGGCCGCAACCACGGCTACCTCGGCTCGATGGCGGTCTGCAACGTGCCCGAGTCGAGCCTCGTGCGCGAATCGGATCTCGTGCTGATGACGCGTGCAGGCCCCGAGATCGGCGTCGCCTCGACCAAGGCGTTCACGACCCAGCTCGCTGCGCTCGCGCTGCTCGCGATCGAACTCGCGCGGATCAACGGCCTCGCCGAGGACAAGGTCCGCCGCCTCGTCGCCGAACTCGCGACGCTGCCGCGCCAGGTCGGCGAAGTGCTCGCGCTCGAACCCGAGATCGCCCGGCTCGCCGAGCGCTTCGTGACCAAGGCGCATGCGCTGTTCCTCGGCCGCGGCGCGCATTACCCGGTCGCGCTCGAAGGCGCGCTCAAGCTCAAGGAAATCTCCTACATCCACGCCGAAGGCTATCCCGCCGGCGAGCTCAAGCACGGTCCGCTCGCGCTCGTCGATGCTGACATGCCGGTGATCGCGGTCGCGCCGAACAACCAGTTGCTCGAGAAGGTGAAATCCAATCTCGAGGAAGTGCGCGCACGCGGCGGCGAACTGTTCGTGTTCGCAGACACCGATGCCCCGGTCGTGCAGGACGGCACGCGTGGCGCGATCATCAAGGTCGCCTCGGGCGGCAACCTGATCGCGCCCGCGGTGTTCACCGTGCCGCTGCAACTGCTCGCCTACCACGTCGCGGTCCTGCGCGGCACCGACGTCGACCAGCCGCGCAACCTCGCCAAGTCTGTGACGGTCGAGTAAGGCGGTGCCACGTCGGGCACGCGCGACGCATGTCGACCGACCCGCGGGCCGTCGAGCCTGATCCGGATGGCAGCGCGCGCATGAGGCGTGGCCTTGCCTGGCTGTTGCGCGGGATGTCGTACGGCTTGATGCTGCTGGTGCTCGCGGCGGCGGGCTCGTTCCTCGTGCCGGTCGATCCGACCGTGCAGCCGCTGCGTCCGCGCGCGGACACGCAGTACTGGCAGATGCAGGGCGGCTACCGCATCGCTTACACGAAGAGGGAACGCGCGCCGGGCATCATGGCGCGGCACCCGGTCGTGTTCGTGCACGGCGGACCCGGCGGCTACGTGCATTCCTCGGTGATCCGCGCGCTTGAACCGCTGGCCGCGGCCGGGCACACGGTGTACTTCTACGATCAGCACGGTTCGGGCTTGTCCGATCGCCTGCTGCGGCCGAAGGACAGCGGATTCAACGATCAGGTCGACGACCTCGCCGAGATCGTGGAAAGGCACCTCGGTGCACGCCGCATCAACCTTGTCGGCCATTCGCACGGCGCGCGCATCGCGGCTCATTACGCGGCGCGGCATCCGGAACGGGTAGCGCGCATGGTCCTGAGTTCGCCCGGCAATATCGAACCGGCATTGCAGGACGACACGGGGACCGCAGCCGCGGCACCTCGGTACCCGGTTCCGCCCGGCCTGGCGTTCCGTGCGCCCGATGCGGAGCAGTATCGACGCGACACCGCCCTGTCCGCGATGCCGCCGAAGGTGATCCTCGCACAGGCCATCGCGCTCGCGTTCAACCTGAAGACCGTCTCCGACTCCGAGGTGGACGCGGCGCTCAACACGCTTGCCGCTCGGTTCACGCGCAACATGGTCTGCGATCCCGGTCGCGTGCAGCCCGAAGAAGGCGGCGCCGGCCTGTACGTACGCACCGGCGCGAACTGGTTCGGCGACGTGCCTGATCCGCGACCTGCAATGCGCCGCTTTCGCGGACGCGTGCTCGTGGTGCAGGGGCAGTGCGACTTCATGTCGTACGCGGACGCCTACGAGTACGTCGACACGTTCCCGCACGCCCGCTACCGCTTCGTCGCTGGCGCGGGGCACATCCTCTGGTGGGAACGACCGCAGGCGTATGCGCAGGCGATCAGGGACTTCTTCGCCGAAGATCCGCAGGAGCCTTCCGGCGAGCAATGATGCAGCGACGCGTCACGCGGTCCGTGACGCCCCGGCCCCGGCAAGCGCATCGAGGTATCGCTGCCAGTTGCGCGCATGGTCGCGTCCGAGCGCATGCAGCAACTCCCACGAGTACAGGCCCGACGCGTGGCCATCCGAGAAGCGCAGCAGCACGGCGTAGTTGCCGACCGGCTCGATCGCGTCGATGTTCACGTCGCGCTTGCCGCTGACGAGCACGCGCTGTCCCGGCCCGTGCCCCTGCACTTCCGCGCTCGGCGAATGGACGCGCAGGTATTCCGCCGGCAGCCGGAAGCGCTCGCCGTCATCGAACGCGACTTCGAGCACATGTGACGCGCGATGCAGGATGATTTCGGTCGGCAGCATGGGCGGCGTCGGGAATGGGAGATGGGGAATGGGGCGTGGAGCGCGGTGCAGGGCAGGACGCGGGGAAACGCTTGCTGGTTGGGGTGCAGGGCAGCACGCGCGCCGCGGCGAGACCCCGCGCCTCGCTCGAACGCCGACGATCGCGTCAGTGCAGGGTATCGGTCGCGGGTGCGCGCGGCGCGAGCGGGTCGGCGGGCGAGCCCGCCACCTGCCACAGCGCTTCGAGGTAGCCCGAGCCGAAGCCGATCGAACCGATCGCCTCGAACTCGTAGGCGCCCGTGTCGGGGTACCACTGCGCGTTCGGGTCGAGTTCGCGCAGCACGAGCGCGTCGCGTTCGACATCGGTGAGCTGGCCGACGTAGCTGATCTCGCCTTCGTCGTCTTCGATCATGTTGACCGAGATCAGCGGCGCGCAGGCCTGCGCCGAACGCGCGATCGCGGCCCAGTCGTCGAGGCGGAAGCCGTCCGGAACGCGCAGCGCCTCGCCGCGAAGCTCGAGTGCGCGATCGACGAACTCGCGCGAGGGATCGGCCTCGATCGAACTGATGTCGGCGATCGCGAGCGCGACGTAGCCGTCGAAACGGATCGCGTCACCAACCTCGGCCACGAGGCAGTACTCGCGCGACAGCGCGACGACGTAGCCGTGGATGACGCCAGGCTGCAGCTGCTCACGACGGATGCGCAGCGGAATGCGCTGCTCGAGCGCCTCGCGAAGCTCGGCGCGCACGCCGCGCGCCTTGAACGGAACGACAGTGGTCATGTGCGTATGGTCGGCCACAAGGCCCGCAGGTGCAAGGAAAAGGGTGCGGATCCGGCCGCGGCGCCGCGCGCGCGCGAGGACGAAGATGGAGCAGCCATGTAGGGTGGGTCGCAGCCGCGCAGCGGCGAGCCCCACCACCATCTCACCACCACGCCTCAGCCCTCAGCCCTCAGCCCTCAGTCCTCAGCCCTCAGAGTATGTAACGCGACAGATCCTCATCCTTCACGAGCCCGCCGAGGTGCGCATCGACGTACGCGGCATCGATGCGGTAATGCTGCCCGCCCTTGTCCGAAGCCTCGTACGAGATCTCGTCGAGCAGGCGCTCGAGCACCGTGTGAAGGCGCCGCGCGCCGATGTTCTCGGTGCGCTCGTTGACGTGGAACGCGATCGCCGCGAGGCGTTCGATGCCGTCGTTCGCGAACTCGAGCGTGACGCCCTCGGTTCCGAGCAGCGCGGTGTACTGCTTGGTCAGCGCGTGCTGCGGCTCGGACAGGATGCGCCGGAAGTCGTCCGTGGTCAGCGCCGCAAGCTCGACGCGGATCGGGAAGCGGCCCTGCAGCTCCGGCACGAGGTCGGACGGCTTGGCCAGCGAGAACGCACCCGACGCGATGAACAGGATGTGGTCGGTCTTCACGATGCCGTACTTGGTCGAGACGGCCGAACCTTCGACCAGCGGCAGCAAGTCGCGCTGAACGCCTTCGCGCGAGACGCCTGCCCCGCTCCATTCGCCGCGCTGCGCGATCTTGTCGATCTCGTCGATGAACACGATACCGTTCTGCTCCGCGTTCGCAATCGCCTGCGACTTGATCTCCTCGTCGTTGACGAGCTTGCCGGCCTCTTCCTCGACCAGCAGCGGCCGCGCCTGCGCGATGCTGAGCTTGCGCACCTGGGTCTTCTGCCCGGCCAGTGACTGGAACATGCCGCGCAGCTGGCTCGTCATTTCCTCCATGCCGGGCGGGGACATGATCTCGACGCCGAGGTTCATCGCGACGTCGAGTTCGATTTCGCGCGCATCGAGCGCGCCCTCGCGCAGCTGCTTGCGCAGCTTCTGGCGCGTGTCGGCTTCGCGCGCATCGGGCGCGTGCGGCTCGTTCGCGAAACCGACGCCCTGGCGGCGCGGCAGCAGCGCATCGAGGATGCGGTCCTCCGCGCGGTCCTCGGCTTGCGAACGCACGCGCGACTTTGCCTGCTCGCGCGCCATCTTGACCGCCGCGTCGGCGAGGTCGCGCACGATCTGCTCGACGTCCTTGCCGACGTAGCCGACCTCGGTGAACTTGGTCGCCTCGACCTTGATGAACGGCGCGTTCGCGAGCGCCGCGAGGCGGCGCGCGATCTCGGTCTTGCCGACGCCGGTCGGACCGATCATCAGGATGTTCTTCGGCGTGACTTCCTCGCGCAACCCCGGATCGAGCTGCATGCGCCGCCAGCGGTTGCGCAGCGCGATCGCGACCGCACGCTTGGCCGCGTTCTGCCCGATGATGTAGCGGTCGAGTTCGTTGACGATTTCGCGCGGGGTGAGTTCGGACATGGCTGCGCCGGGAATAGGGAATCGGGAATGGGGAATGGGGAATGGCTGGAGAGGAGGGTCTTGACGATTCCCTATTCTCCATTCCCGATTCCCAGCTCTTCGATGGAGACGTTGTGGTTGGTGTAGATGCAGATGTCGCCCGCGATGCCGAGAGCCTTCTCGACGATTGCGCGCGGTTCGAGGTCGGTGTGTTCGAGCAGCGCCTTTGCCGCGGCGAGCGCGAATGGCCCTCCCGATCCGATCGCGATCAGGCCGTTCTCGGGTTCGAGCACGTCGCCGTTGCCCGAGATGATCAGCGAGGTGCTGCGGTCGGCGACCGCGAGCAACGCCTCGAGCCGACCCAGGCGCCGTTCGGTGCGCCAGTCCTTCGCGAGTTCGACCGCGGCGCGCGTGAGGTTCGCGCCGTGCTTCTCGAGCTTCTGCTCGAACAGCTCGAACAGCGTGAACGCATCGGCGGTCGCACCCGCGAAGCCCGCGAGCACCTGGCCGTTGCCGAGGCGGCGGATCTTGCGCGCGTTCGCCTTCATCACCGTGTTGCCGAGCGTGACCTGGCCGTCGCCGCCGATCACGACGCGATCGCCGCGGCGCACGGACACGATGGTGGTGGCGTGGAAGCTGTCCATGGGCGGCCCTGCGTGGCGGAATGGCCGAGATAGGGCTCGCTGGAACCGAATGCAACCCGCACCCGTAGGCCGGATGAGCGAAGGTCGGCCGGCGCTCCGGCTTGGGCCAGCGCCCGTGCCGGCCG
>JAEYZH010000191.1 GCA_023430685.1 Pseudomonadota bacterium
GGTGCCGCCGGCGGGGCGGTCGGCGGATCGGCCGCGAACGCGATCGCGCCGGCGAGTGCGAACGGGAGCATCAGGGTCTGCGGATAACGCATCGGCAACCTCCGGAACGACCTTGAGTGTAGCGCCGCGCGCGTGAGGGTGGTGTTGCCGCAGGCTCGCGGCCGCGCTCGTTCAGTTGCGCGCGAGCCAGCTGCGCGGATCGATCGCCTTGCCGTTTGCGCGCAGCTCGAAGTACAGCCCGGCCGCCTTCTGGTCCGCACTGGAGCCGCTGGTCGCGATCGCTTCACCGCCGCGCACCCAGTCGCCGACGTCTTTCAGCAGGCCTTCGTTGCCGCCATAGAGGCTGAGGTAGCCGTCGCCGTGGTCGAGGATGATCATGAGGCCGTAACCGCGCAGCCAGTCGGCGAACGCGACGCGCCCGTGCGACACCGCGCGCACGTTCGTGCCGGGTTTGGCTGCGAGCATCATGCCGCTGCTGCTGCGCCCCGAGTCGTCCTTCGAGCCGAACGCGATCAGCACCTTGCCGCGCAGCGGCCACGGCAACGCGCCGCGACTGCGCGCGAACGGGCGATCGTCGGCGAGCTGGCGCGGGATGTCGGCGAACACGTCGCGCAGGCGCTCGATGAGTCCCGCCAGCTCGGCCTCGTCGCGCCCGAGCGTCGCGATGCGCGAGCGCTGGTCCGCGAGCCGCGCGTCGATCTCGCGCATGAGCGCCTCACGCGCGGCGCGCTCGCCGACGAGGCGCTGCGACTCGGCGTCACGCGAGGCGCGCGTCGCCGCGATCGCGGTGACCGCGTCGGCGATCGCGCGTTGGACATCGGCGAGGCGCGCGAGGTCCGCGTCGAGCGTCGCGATGCGTCCGATCCGCGCGCGCTGGAAGTAGCGGTGGTAGGCGAGCACGCGCGCGACCGCGGCGACGTCGTCCTGCTGCAGCAGCAGGCGCAGTTCCTCGTTGCGACCGAGCGCGTAGGCCGAGCGCACGAGCGCCGCGAGCGCGGCGCGCTGTTCACGCAGCGCGGCCTCGAGCTTCGCGCGCTCGGCGTCGAGCGCGTCGTGGCTGGCCTGCTGCTCGGCCAGCTGCTGCTCGAGCTCGTGCAGCTCGCGCGCGATCGCGGCGAGCGCGAGGTCCTGCGCGCGCAACGCCTCCTCGGCCTCGCTGCGCTCGCCGCTCGTCGCGCGCTGCTCGGCCGCGAGCGCCTTGAGTTCGGTGCGCACGGCGTCGAGCTTGCGCCGCGCCTCGCGTTCCTCGGCCGAGGGCGCGGGAGCGCCGGTGGACTGCGCATGCAGCGCGCCAGCCGCCGCGACGCCGAGCGCGAGCAGCACGACCAGCCCCGCGATGCGTCCGCTCGCGGACACTCAGCGCAGTTCGACGAGGTTGCGGCCGGTCATTTCGGCCGGCTGCGGCAGGCCCATCAGCGCGAGCACGCTCGGGGCGAGGTCGCGCAGCGCGCCCGCGTGCAGCACCGCGGGACGCCCGAGGTAGACCAGCGGCACCGGACCGACCGTGTGCTGGGTATGCGCGATGCCGTCGGCGTCGAGCATCTGTTCGAGGTTGCCGTGGTCCGCGGTCACGAGCATCTCGCCACCGGCCGCGCGGATCGCCTGCGCGAGTCGCCCGAGCGCGACGTCGACGGCCTCGACCGCGGCGATCGCGGCCGATTCGACGCCGGTATGCCCGACCATGTCCGGATTGGCGATGTTGCAGACGATGAAATCGAAGCGTCCGGAGCCGATCGCATCCACGAGTCGGTCGGTGAGCTCGGGGCAGCTCATTTCGGGTTTCAGGTCGTAGGTCGCGACCTTCGGGCTCGGCACGAGGATGCGCTCCTCGCGTTCGAACGGCTGCTCGCGCCCGCCCGAGAAGAAGAACGTCACGTGCGCGTACTTCTCGGTCTCGGCGATCCGGAGCTGCGCAAGGCCGAGCGAGGCGAGGTATTCGCCGAGCGTGTCGCGCATCGATTGCGGGGGCCACGCGATCGCGCTGACGCCGAGGCCCTGCTCGTACTCGGTCAGCGAGACGAATGCGGACAGGCGGATCGTGCGCGCGCGCTCGAAGCCGTCGAACCTCGCATCGAGGAACGCATGCGACAGCTCGCGCGCGCGGTCGGCGCGGAAGTTCATGAACACGATCGCGTCGCCGTCGGCGACGCGCGCGCCGCCGTCGACGATGGTCGGCTTCACGAACTCGTCGGTCTCGCCGCGCGCGTAGGCCTCGCGCAGTGCGCCGGCCGCGTCCTCGGCAGCGAACGGCGCGCTCGCATCCGCGATCGCCTCGTATGCGAGGCGCACGCGGTCCCAGCGCTGGTCGCGGTCCATCGCGTAGTAGCGCCCGCACAGGCTCGCGATGTGCGCGTTGCCGAGCGCGGCGCACTTCGCGGCGAGCGCCGCGACGCTCGCGGGCGCGCTTTGCGGCGGCGTGTCGCGGCCATCGAGGAACGCATGCACCGCGACGCGCGCGACGCCGCGGCGCGCCGCGAGATCGAGCATCGCGTGGATGTGGCGCTCGTGGCTGTGCACGCCGCCCTGCGACAGCAGCCCGAGCACGTGCAACGTGCCGCCGCGCTCCTTCGCGGCGGCGCAGGCCGCATCGAGCGCTTCGTTGTCGAAGAAGCTGCCGTCCGCGAGCGCGGCGTCGATGCGCGTGAGGTCCTGGTAGACGATGCGGCCCGATCCGATGTTCATGTGGCCGACTTCGGAATTGCCCATCTGCCCGTCCGGCAGTCCGACATGCTCGCCATGCGTGTCGACCAGCGTGTGCGGGCACTCGGCGAGCAGGCGCCGCCAGTTCGGACAGTTCGCCTGCGCGATCGCGTTGTGCGCGGTTTCCTCGCGATGGCCCCAGCCGTCGAGGATCAGCAGCAGGATCGGTCGGGGTCGGGCCACGGCGTCATTTCCATCGGTAGCGGTCATCGCGCAATGCTAGCAGGCCTGCGACGGCGGCCTTGAACGGACGCGTCGCGTCGCCATAAACCCTGTGGCGCCGTGCCGCATCCAAGCCGGCACGAACGATCGATGGAGGCCCCCATGCTGCGCAAACCCCTACCCGTGCTCGCTGCCCTGTTGCTCTCTCTCGCCGGCGCCGCGCAGGCGCGCGGCATCGATGTCGACAAGGTCAATGGCTCGATCCACATCGACGGCAACCAGCAGGCCGGCAACCTCGAGACCGTGAACGGCTCGATCCGCGTCGAGGACGGCGGCAGCGCCGAGGACATCTCGACCGTCAACGGCAGCATCCGCCTCGGCGAACGCGTTACCGCGACCTCGCTCGAAACCGTCAATGGCGGTGCCGAGATCGGCGCGGATGCGCGCATCAGCGGCTCGGTCGAGACCGTCAACGGCAGCATCGTGCTCGGCCAGCGCGCCGAAGTGACCGGACGCGTCGAGAACGTGAACGGGCGCATCGCGCTCGACGCCGCGCGCGTCGGAGAAGGCATCGTGACGGTCGGCGGCGACATCGAGATCGGCGCGGACTCGCACGTGGCCGGCGGCTTGCGCGTGGACAAGCCGAGCGGCTGGTTCAACTGGAGCGACCGCAAGCCACGCATCGTGATCGGCCCGCGCGCGGTCGTCGACGGGCCGCTCGAGTTCCGGCGCGAGGTCGAACTGTACGTCAGCGACAGCGCGCGCATCGGCGCGGTCAGCGGTGCGACCGCGCAGAAGTTCTCCGGCGATCATCCCTGACGCGAACGTACCGTCGCTGGTCCGCGCACCGCGCGTCGGGCCACGTACGATTCGCCCAAGCCCGCGCAGCCTTCCTGCGCGGGCTTCGCGTCACTGGCCGTCGAACCCGTCGGCGAAGATCACGTCGCTGCCGTCCGCGCTCCACTCGAGCGTGATGCCGTCGAACAGTCCGTTGTAGGAACTGCCGCTCGCGTTCGGGTACACGGCCATGATCACCGTCAGCGAGCTGTTGTGGTTCCACTCGGACTCCGAGACGGTGACGAGTGACGGGGCTGACGCCGGGGTCCACGCGTCCAGCGTGGCCTGGGTCGGGAACGGGAGAGTTCCGCCGCGCGTGATCGCGCCGTCGATGCATCCTTCCCCGCCATCGAGTCGCAGTTCCCACAGCAGGGCCGTGGGATTCGCGAGTTGCGGGTCGCCTTCGGTGCGTGCCCACCCGTTGAGCGCGTAGGTGCCGGGGCCGGGCAGATGGATGCACTGCACGTAGCCGAGCAGCCGATCCCCGCCACCGCCGCCCGCGACCTGCGCGGAACCCGTGCCTGGCGTCGAACCCGGCGCATTGTTGACCTGGAAGTTGCCCGCATGCCCCACCGGGAGTATCCACAGGTTCGTGTCGCCGACGAAGTCCCCGTTGAGCAGCATTGGCAGCAGCGACTGGCGTTCGAACGCGCCGACGTCGCGAACGCGCTCGGGGACCGGGCGCGGGACTGCGGGCATCCCCTGGTCCCGCGGCTGTCCGTAAACGTCGCGGTCGTCGCCCGTGATCGGCGGCGCGTAGTCGATCGCGGGCGAAGCGGCACGCAGGCGGTAGTCGCCGCGTTCGGGATCGACGAAGCGCGGTGAGGGCACGGTGATCGCACCCGGGCCACCACCGAGGCTCACGGCCTCGCTGGCAATCGTCCACTGCACCATGGGCGCGGAATCCCCGCTCAACGACGGCGTGCCCGGCTGCCAGATCAGCACGCGCTGCAACTCGGCACCGTCTTCGATGTCGAGCACCGAACTTCCGCCGATGATGTTGCCGACGATCGTGCTGTCGAGCAGCGCAAGGCCCCAGTCCGCGGCGTGTATCAACGTTCCGCTGACCTCATTGCCAGTCATGAGCATGCTGCAGGCATGGAAGAACTCGTTCGATGTCGCGTTGATCAGGTGGCCTCCACGATTGCCTTCGAGGACGATGCCGCGTGCGCCGGGCGGCACCCCGTCGTAGCTGCAACCGAAGTAGAGGCCGTAGGCACCATCCTCGGCGTGTATCACCGCGCCGCCGGTCGGTTGGCCGAGCGCGTCCTGGTCGACGTTCCCGGCGATGCGCGTGCAGGCTGCATTGGATGGGCACGGCACAGCCCCCGCAGGCGCGGAGAACTGCACGAACAGTCCACCCCAGTCCTCGAGGAAGGCCGCCGACCCCTGGGACGCGGCATTGCCTTCGATCGTTGCATTCCACACGTACGCGTTCGCGAACTCATTGGCCAGGTAAAGGCCACCGCCGCCCTCGCCCGCGAAGTTCTGGTCGACTTTCGCCGGCACGCCTTCCGCGGTCGCGTGGAGGAACAGGCGACTGTAGGTTTCACCGTCTTCCCCCAGCACGGCCACGCCGCCGCCGTAGCGGGCGCTGTTGCCGTGGATCGCGCCGGCATTGCCGATGCCCGCGCTGCCGATCGTCGCCTGGCCATCGAGGCTCGTCGTGTTGTTGACGACGAGTCCGCCGCCGAATCCACCGACCGTCACGCCGAGCAGCTCGTAACCGATCGCCTCGTTGAACGCGATGACGCTGTTGGGCTGCACGACGTACAGGTTGACCGCTTCGGCGAATACACCGCCGCCACTGTCGAGCGCGACGTTCCCCGTGATGCCGACGCCTCCCTGGATGTACACCGCGGCGGCGTCACCGGTACCTTCCAGGTACATGCCGCCGCCGAGCCCCGCGGTGTTGTTGATGATCGCGCTGTTGCTGAGCGACAGCGTGCCGTTGCCGCGGTAGTAGATGCCGCCGCCCTTGCCACCCGTTCCAGACACGTCGCCATTGCGGATCGTCAGCATGTCGAGGCCGATCACGCTGCCGGTCGGGGCGTTGATGCGGATCACTGGCGCGGCGCTGCCGCCGAAGCCATCGAGGGTGGTGTGGGTGCTGCCGTCTATGGTGTTGCAGTCGGACCAGTAGCCTTCAAGCCACAACGTCTGCGCCGTGTTGATCACGATCGCCTGCTCGTTCCAGACCTGGCTGTGCGGGATGCGGATGAAATCCTCGCCGGGATTCGCCTCGGCGGCATCGACCGCCGCCTGGATCGTCGCGTGCGTGCAGCCTGGCTCCGTGCCGACCGCGTAGACGGCGGCATGCGCCGGCGCGGCTGCAACCATCATGAGAACGGCGGTGAACCGCAACGAGCGGGACAGGGACGGGCAAGTCTGCATGGCGAGGCTCTCGTGATCGGGGCACCAACGAGAAACGTCGCCTGCGCGCGAACCGGATCACGCCTGCATCGACGGTTCATGCCTGGAGGCCTGGAAGGCGGGACACGATCCGGTTCTGCGTGATTGCGCGTTCCTCGGGATGTCGGCGGGTGCATTGCCCGATGCCGGCTGTGCCCACCATCCCTTCACGCGTCCGGAGCTTCCTGCATGAAATCGATCCGCACCCTGCCGCGACCGCGGCCACCCGCCCCTGCGCTGGCCCTCGCGGGCCTGCTCGCGAGCCTGCCGATCGTCCCCGTGCTGGTCGCTGCGATGCAGCCGCCCGCACAGCGGCCCGGCCGCGGCCCGCTCGTCGTCACGCATTGCGGCGACGACGGTGTCGGCAGCCTGCGCGAGGCCTATGCAGCGGCGATCGACGGCGACGAGATCGACCTCGGGCAGGTCACCTGCGGCACGATCACACTGACGAGCGGGGCGCTCGTCGACGATGCGTCAGCCAGCTACGTGCGGATCACGGGACCTTCCAGCCTCTCCGGACGGACGCTGACCATCAGCGGCAACCACGCCAGCCGCGTGTTCGTGCACAACGGCGACGAAGCCTTGGTGCTGCGCAACCTTTCGATCGAAGCGGGCCGCCATCTCGACGGCAATGGCGGCTGCGTCTACTCGCGCGGCGGCGTGTTCGCGGACACGTCCGCGTTCTTCGATTGCTCGGTTTCCGGCAACGAGGTGCGTGGTGGCGCGATCTTCTCGGAAGGCGACGTGCAGCTTCGCGCGAGTTCGATCAGCGGCTGCAGCGCAAGCGGCACGAGCGCGGCCAGCGGCGGCGGCATCCATGCGCAGGGCAGCGTCATCCTGTACGCCGCGAGCTTGCAGGCGAACATCGCGATTGCCGCGAACGGTCCGGTGCGCACCGGCGAAGGCGGCGGCGTATTCTCGGCAGGCAGCGCGTTGATCGCATTTTCCACCCTGACCGGCAACCACGCCGTCGTCGGCGGCGGGGTGCGCGCGTACGGTCTGTCCCTTTACGACAGCACGTTGTCGGGAAACCTCGCTGAACTGTTCGGCGGCGGGCTCGCCCAGGTGGGCGGCACGCCGCTCGTCATTTCCAACAGCACCATCGCATTCAATCGCAGCGACGCCGGCGAGGGCGCGGGCGCCTATCTCGACGGCGCCGCAACCATCGACAGCACGCTGATCGCCGGCAACACGCGCGGTTTCCCCGGCACCGCATCGGATCTCGCGGGCGCGCCGGGCAGCAGCGTCGCCGGCGCGAACAACCTCGTCCAGGCGACCGCGCTCGTGGTGCCACCCGACACGATGTCGGCGGACCCCCTGCTCGATCCCCTGCTGCAGGACAACGGTGGCCTGACGTCGACGCATGCGCTGCTGCCCGACAGTCCAGCCATCGACCGCGGCGGCAATCCGCACGGGCTGTGTTGCGACCAACGGCTCCGGTCACCCGAGTCGGACCTCCCGTTCGAACGCGAGGTGGGCGCCGCGGCCGACATCGGCGCGTACGAATCCGGCGCGCCCGATCGCATCCTCACCGACGGCTTCGACCCGGCGATCGAAAGCCGCGGCGTGCACGCATCGACGCGGTGACGCGGTTTGCGTCGAAAGCACGTTCCTCTCCGCTTGCAAGGCGCGCTCCGCGGAGGCGGTCGCGCCGAGCATCCCGGTTCCGCCCGCATGCATCTCCCCAATGCAGCGTGGCGGGGCCGGGGCCGGGGCCTCGCACGACGGCCCCGGGATCGAGCGTGCAAGCCGCCGCACGCGTGGCGGCGTCGCCTCTCACCGCGAGTGCGGGTACGGCGAACCATGGCGGCGCAGGACATGTCCAGGCGGCAGCCGTGCGAGGCCTGCAGCGGCTTGCTCGGCGTGACCGGAGGACGCCGCGCGGTTCCCCGCTTGCGCGTGCAGCGCGGCGAGCAGCAGATGCGCCTGCACGACGAGCGAATGCTGCGCCCCGAGTTCCGCTTCGACGCGCTCGAGCCGGGATTCGGCCGCGGCGATGCCCGCCGCGGGGCGCGCGTCGAGCCACGCGATCTCGGCCAGAGCGAGACGCGCGAGCAGCAGGTCCGGGGCGTCGGGATCGCGCGTCGCAGCCAACGCCTGGCCTGCGCGTTCGGCCAGTGTCGGGTCGCAGTCCGCCGCGGGCGCGTGCCGGCACGCCAGTGCGGCCATCGCCAATGCAGCGGTACGCCCGCCCGGAGTCGGGTGCTTCCCGAGCCAGCGCAACATCGCGTCGCGCAGCGATCCGTACTCCCCGTGCAGCCACCAGTCGCGCGCCTGCGCCGCATCGATGATGCCGGTCTCGCGCTGGACGTCACCACTGCCGGCGGCGAGCACTTCGCGCGCTTGCGCGAATGCGCGCGTCGCAGCGGCGTCGTCGCCCGATGCGAGCGCGGCACGTGCCGCGCGGGTCAATGCCATTGCGTATTTCGGATGGGTGAGGCCATGCACCTCGCGCGCCATGGCCACCGCTTGCGTGCACGTCGCCGATGCCTCGGCCGTCTCGAGATCTCCCTGCACGCCGCACAGGCGAACGAGCAGGCTGACGAGGCTGGGATGCCGATCGAGCGGGATGCGCGCGAACATCGCGCGCGCGTCCCCGAGGTCCGCCGCGCCGGCGCGCCAGCGCCCCATCTGGGTCTGCACCATGCCGACGTTCATCAGCGACGTCGCGGTGGCGAGGCTGTCGCCATGGCTCGCACGATCGAGCGCGAGCGCCTTGCGGTACCACTCCAGTGCCTGCACCGGATCGCCCGCGTACTGGTAGGCCGCGCCGAGATTGTTGTAGCCAGTGCCGAGGTCGTCCGCGTCTGCGCCGGGATCGGCTTCGCGCAGTTCGAGCGCTTCGCGCTTGAGCGCGATCGCGCGCTGCGGATCGATGCCCTGTTCCATCAACACCCAGGACATCGCGTCGAGCAGGCGCGCGTAGTCCTGGCCGCCTCGGCCATGCGCGAGCATGATCGAGCGCACGGCCTCGTACTCGGCCAGCGCGGCGGGATAGTCGCCGAGTTTGCGCAGCACGCGAGCGAACAGGCTGCGCGCTTCGAGAGTGCGCGCGTCGTGCTCGCCGTAGGCGAACGCGTTGGCACGCCACGCCGCTTCGGCAAGCGCGCGGTTGTCCGCGGTTTCTCCGACTCCGTCGCTGATGCGCGCGAACATCGCGAGCAGGTCGGCGCGCACCTGTGGATCGTCCGGATAGCGCTCGTCGATGCGCTCGCGACCGCGCTGCAACAGCTGCTGCAGGCTGGGCGCGCGCGCCAGTGCGCTGCCTTCCTCCAGCGGCTGGAACAGTGCCTCGACGAACGCCTGCACCTCCGCTGCGCGCTGCGCCTGCGCGCGCGCGACCTTCGCCTGCCACACCGCGACGCCGAGCGCGGCGAAGATCGCCGCGAGCAACAGCGCCGTCACGAGCACGCCGCCCTGGTGGCGCGAGGCGAACTTGCGCGCGCGATACCAGCGCGAGGGCGGATGGGCGGCGACCGGCTCGCCGTGCAGGTGGCGTTCGATGTCGTCGCCCAGTTCGCGCGCACTCGCGTAGCGACGCCCGGGCTCGGCCTCGAGCGCCTTCAGCAGGATGTTGTCGAGATCCCCATCGAGCACGCGACGCAGGGCACTCCGGGACATCGGCAGCCGCGTCGCATCGACGCCTTGCTGGCTGGCCTGCAGGGATGGGCGGCGCGGCGGATCCGCGGGCCGCTCGCCGAGCAGCAGTTCATGCAGCAGGAGCCCGAGCGCGTAGACATCGGTCGCGGTCGTGATCGGCCCCCCGATGTACTGTTCGGGCGCTGCATGCCCGGGCGTCAGCACCGGGAGACCCGTCGCGGTGTGCAGCCCGGCCTCATCGTCGAGCAGCTTGGCGATGCCGAAATCGAGCAGCTTCACTTCGCCCTGCGTGTCGACGAGGATGTTGCCGGGCTTGATGTCGCGATGCACGATCATGCACTGGTGCGCGGCCGCGACCGCGGCGCAGATGCGCGCGAACAGGCGCAACCGCTCGCGCACGCCGAGCCTGTGTTCCGCGGCATGCGCGGTGATCGGCGCGCCCTCGACGTAGTCCATCACGAGGTAGGGGATGCCAGCCGCAGTCACGCCCCCGTCGATGAGGCGCGCGATGTTCGGATGCGACAGCGCGGCCAGCGCGCGTCGTTCGACCTGGAACAGGCGCTGCTCGAGTTCCGAATAGAGGCCGCGACGCAACAGCTTGACCGCCACCTGCTGGCGGAAGTCGCTGCCCTCGCGCTCGGCCAGGTACACGACCGCCATGCCGCCGTGGCCGAGCACGCGCACGAGCCGGAATGCCCCGATGCGCTGCCCGACCAGAGGTGCGTCGAGTTCGCCGTCGTGCTGGTCGCCGATGCGGGCGACGCGCTCGAACGGCGGCGTCTCCAGGTATCCGTGGTGCGCCGCGTCCGCCTGCAGCAGCCGACGCACGTGCTCGCGCTGCGGCTCGGACATCGGTTGCATCCGCAGCCAGTTCGCGCGCTCGGCTTCCGGCACCGCCAGGGCCTGCTCGAACCGTTCGCGCAGGCGCGGATAGTCCGCCGCGATGTCGCGAGCCGGGACCTCTCGCCGTGGAGGCGGACACTCTGCCATGCCACTAGGAACGCCGGATCAACCGGTTTCGGGTCATTCCACCCGTTCGTGCAGGAACGAGCGCGCGAAGCGCCAGTCGCGCACGACCGACGCCCGGCTCAGCCCGAGCGTGTCGGCCACCTGCTCCAGCGGCAGTCCGGCGAAATAGCGCAGCTCGACGATCTGCGCCGCACGCGGATCGGTGCGTGCGAGCTCGGACAACGCATCGTCGAGCAGCAACGCCTGCTCGGCGCTCTCGATCGACAGGTCGCTCGCGTCGCCATCGAGCGTGACCGCGATCCAGTCGCCGCCGGCGCGCTGGCGCAACCGCGCGCGCGCGTGGTCGGCGAGCAGATGGCGCATCGCGCGCGCTGCGTAGGCGAAGAACTGCTGCTGCTGCGCGAACGCGAGGCCCGGCTTTCCACCCATGCGCAGGTAGAGCTCGTGGACGACGGCCGTGGTGTCGAGGGTCCCGCGCTCGCGCCGCGCGAGTTGCCGGCCCGCCATCGCCTTGAGCCGGTCGTAGACTTCCATGAACAATGCGTCGGCGCTGGCCGGTGCATCCGGGAGTTCGGGCGTGGTCACCTGGGGCCTGCATGCGAGCGGTCCGCGCCCAGTCTGCCCGATCCGCGCGCACGGATCGACCGCCGCGCGCGGATGGCCGCGATTCACCGCCCGCGCGCCTACAATCGCGCATCGAACCGCGAGAGGGCCCCCGCATGCACCGCTCTTCCGCCCGCGTCACGCTGGTCGCCGCGTGCCTGTCCCTGCTCGCCGCGTGTGCGCGACAGTCCGAGGACTCGCCGCAGGCGAGTGCGCCGCCCGCCGCGCCCGCGCAGCCCGCGCGCGTGGTGCCGACGGCCGAAAGCCGCTACACGCCCGCGATCACCGCCGAAGACTTCGCCTCGAGGCTGCAGAAGCTCGCATCGGACGAGTTCGAAGGACGCAAGCCCGGCACGCTCGGCGAGCGGCTCACGACCGCGTGGATCAAGGACCAGTTCCAGCGCGCGGGGCTCGTGCCCGGCAACGGACAGCAGTGGGCGCAGACGGTGCCGATGGTCGAGACCGTGCTGCTCGATCCGCACGAGGTCGCGCTCGTCGTCGACACGCCGGCGGGACAGGAACGCTTCGCGTACGGCAAGGACCTGATCGTCGGCGCGCTCGATGCGAGCGCGTCGGTCGCGATCGAGGCATCGGACATCGTGTTCGCGGGCTACGGCATCGACGCGCCCGAGCTCGGCTGGAACGACTACGCGGGCCTCGACGTGAAGGGAAAGACCGTCGTCGTGCTCATCAACGATCCTGGCTGGGGCAACCAGGACGCGGAACTGTTCAAGGGCCGCGCGCTGACCTACTACGGGCGCTGGACCTACAAGTTCGAGGAAGCCGCGCGCAAGGGCGCCGCGGCCTGCCTGATCGTGCACGAGGATGCAGGCGCCGGCTACCCGTGGGAGGTGGTCGTCAACAGCTGGTCGGGTCCGCAGTATTCGCTGCCGCCGGCCGAGGATCCCGCGCCGCGCCTCGCTGCGGCGGGCTGGCTCTCGGGCGACGCGGCCATGCGCCTGTTCGCGAAGGCGGGACAGGATTTCACCGCGCTCAAGCGCAGCGCCGACCTGCGCGGCTTCGCGCCGAGCGCGCTCGACGCGCGCGCCACGCTCGCGTTCCGCAGCCGCGTTTCGCATTCGGCGTCGGAGAACGTGCTCGGCCTCGTGCGCGGCAGCACGCGGCCCGACGAGGTGATCGTCTATACCGCGCATTGGGATCACTTCGGCAAGGACGAATCGCTCGCGGGCGACACGATCTACAACGGCGCGATCGACAACGGTACCGGCGTCGCGGCACTGATCGAGATCGCCGAGGCGTTCGCGAAGCAGGAGCCGCCGCCGCAGCGCTCGATCCTGTTCATCGCCGACACGCTCGAGGAATCGGGCCTGCTCGGCGCGCGCTACTACGTGACGCACCCGGTGTTTCCGCTCGACAAGACCGTCGCGAACATCAACATGGACGCGATGCCGATCATGGGCCCGAGCCGCGATGTCGCGGTGATCACCTGGGGGCAGTCGGAGCTGGACGGCTACATCGAACGCATCGCGAAGGCGCAGGGCCGCACGGTCGTTCCCGACGACGCGCCCGAGAAGGGTTTCTTCTTCCGTTCCGACCAGTTGCACTTCGCGCGCATGGGCGTGCCGGTGCTGTACTTCCGTTCGGGACTGAACCTCGTCGACGGCGGCGAAGCCGCAGGCCGCGCGGCCTATGCCGACTACACCGCGAACCGCTACCACAAGGTCGGCGACGCGTACGACCCGGACTGGGATTTCCGCGGCGTGATGCAGGACGTCGAGGCGTTCCATGCGGTCGGCCGTGCGCTCGCGGACGAGACGACGTTCCCCACGTGGAACGCGGACGCGGATTTCCGCAGGCCCAAGAGCACGACGCCGTAGGCTGGACGCGCGGAGCGCGGCCGGCGCCGCGTACCGGGCATGGCATGCTGTCATCCATATTCCGACGCAAAAAAAAGGCGCGGCGCCGTGACGGCGGCGCCGCGCGAGGAAACCACTTTGCGAGGACGCCCCATCCATGGGGCGAAGACGGCATCCGATGCGGGACGAATGGTGCGGATGCGACGTCGCAAATGTTGCGACGTGCGGCGGCGCCTTCACCGTAGGGTGGGTCGCAGCGCCGAAGGCGCGAGCCCCACATCGGGAACCGGAGGAACGGCGCGCGTTGCGGTTGGAGGTTGGTGGAACTCGCCGCTACGCGGCTGCGTTCCACCCTACGCGGCTGGACGATGGTGGAACTCGCCGCTGCGCGGCTGCGTTCCACCCTACGCGGCTGCGTTCCACCCTACGGCGATTTCGCCTTGTCGAGCGTGCTTTCGACCGAAGCCGCGGTGATCGGATGCATGCCGGGCTTCGCCTTCGCGAACACGCCCCGTGCGAACGCGAGGCCGTCGGGCGTCGCCGCGAGCGCCTGCCAGGTCGGCATCACGAGCTTGCGGCGGCCGATGCCGACGAGGAAGGCTTCCATCGCGGGACGCGCCTCGGCATAGCCACTGCGCACCGCGAGCGGATACCAGCGCATCGCGATCTCGCCGTTCGGCGTGCCGGTGAAATGGAACGCCGCGTCGAGCGCCGCGAGTTGCGCAGGCGCGAGCTTTTCGGGCATGCCTTCGAGGAAACGCACCCATTCCTGCGTGCTCCACTTGCCGGTCGCGATGTCCGACGGCGAGCGTTCGCCCGCGAGCCAGTCCGCGCGTGCGGCATCGACGACGTCGAAGCGCGCCGAATGCGCGGGCTCGGCGATCGAGAGGATGCCGGGCGCGTGCAGCCACGCATCGAATTCCGCCTCACTGACCTTGCCGGGGTGCTTCGCGAGCAGGTTTTCCTTCGCATAGGCCGCGAACGTCGCGCTGTCGATGCTCTGGAACGCATGCGCGTCGAAATAGTTGCGCAGGAACGCGTCGAACTCCGCGCGACCGATGCGCCGCTCGAGGAACTGCAGGAACCATGCGCCCTTGATGTAGGCGATGTCCGACAGCGCCTCGTCGGGATCGCGCCCGAGCAGCGGATCGAGCGCGAGCCGCTGCGCGAACGGCTCCATCGTCTTCATGTCCTGCGCGAGGCCGAACTGGCTGATGACCTCTTCCATTTCCGTCTGCTCGCGGCCGAACACCGCCTCGACGATGCGCCCCTCGACATAAGTCGTGAAGCCCTCGTTGAGCCAGATGTCCTTCCAGGTGGAATTGGTCACGAGGTTGCCCGACCACGAATGCGCGAGCTCGTGCGCGATCAGCGAGGTCAGGCTCTTGTCGCCGACGATCACGGTCGGCGTCGCGAACGTGAGGCGCGGATTCTCCATGCCGCCGAACGGGAAGCTCGCGGGCAGCACGAGCAGGTCGTAGCGGTCCCAACGGTACGGCCCGTAGAGCTTCTCGGCCGCGACGATCATCTTCTCGGTGTCCTCGAACTCCTTCGCGGCCTTCTCGACCACCGATGGCTCGGCATAGACCGCGGTGCGCGGCCCTGTTTCGCGCACGTCGAGGTCGCCGACCGCGATCGCGAGCAGGTAGGACGGGATCGGCTGCTTCATCTGGAAGCGGAAGTCGCCATCGAGCGCGTGCTTCGCATCGTTGTCCGCGCTCATCACGACGCGCAGTGCCTTCGGCGCCTTGATCCGCGCGGTGTAGGTGAAGCGCACGCCCGGCGTGTCCTGCAGCGGCACCCAGCTGCGCGCGTGGATCGCCTGCGATTGCGAGAAGAGGAACGGGTGCTTCTTGTTGGCGGTCAGCTCGGCGCCCATCCACTGCAGGCCCGAGGCGGTCGGCGCGGTGCGGTACCGGATGCGCACTTCCGGCGAAGGGCCGTCGAGCTCGATGTGCAAGGCCGAGCCGTACATCGGGTCGCGCGGATCGAGGCGATATTTCACCGGGTACGGGCCGCCGCCGATGCGGAACGCCTCGACCTTCTCGATCGTGAGATCGCGCGTGTCCAGCACGAGTTCGCGCGCGGCCGGATCCTTCCATTCAAGCTGCAGGCTCGCGGTGCCGGCGATCTCGTGCTTCTGGAAATCGACCGCGAGATCGAGCGACAACGCCTTCACCTTCACCTGATCGGTGTTCGCGTAGCTGGTCGGGTCGGGCGCGGCCAGCGCCGGCGGCGCGAGCAGCACCGCGGTGACGAGCGCGAATCGGGACAGGATCATGGCGGGCTCCGGCAGAGGGACGAAATCCCGTCGATTGTCGCCGAAAAGGGCTCCTGGCGCGCGGGACTTGCCGCACTTGCAGCGGCAACGCCCGCACGCGTGCGTCAGACCCGGTAGCCGCGATGGATCGCGACGATGCCCGCGCTGAGGTTGCGCACGTCGACGCGCGCGAGCCCGGCCGCTTCCATCATCGCCTTCAGCGTGGCCTGGTCGGGGTGCTTCCTGATCGACTCGGCGAGGTAGCGATAGCTCGCCTCGTCGCCCGCGACGAGCCGCCCGATGCGCGGAAGCACCTCGAACGAGTGGAAGTCGTAGAGCGGCTTCAGCAGCGGCGACTTCACCGCCGAGAACTCGAGCACGAGCGCACGCCCGCCGATCTTCAGCACGCGGTGGATCTCGGCGAGCGCGCGCTCCTTGTGCGTGACGTTGCGCAGGCCGAACGCCATCGTCACGCAGTCGAAGCTCCTGTCCGGGAACGGCAGCGCCTCGGCGTCCATGCGCGCCCAGTCGAGCCCGCGCACGAGGCCGCGGTCGAGCAGGCGGTCGCGGCCTACGCGCAGCATGTCGCCATTGATGTCGCCGACCACGACGCTGCCGCTCGCGCCGACCTTCGGCAGCAGCAGCGCCGCGATGTCGCCGGTGCCGCCCGCGAGGTCGAGCACGCGGTCGCCCTCGCGCACGCCGCTGGTCGCGACGAACAGGCGCTTCCAGACGCGGTGCAGGCCGAACGACATGAGGTCGTTCATCACGTCGTAGCTGCGCGCGACCGAGGTGAACACCTCGCCGACGAGGCGCGCCTTGTCGGCCTCGGGCACGTCGCGGTATCCGAAATGGGTGGTCTGCGGCTCGTCCATGCGCGCATCGTACCCGATGCCGGCAGCCAGGCAGATGCGCCGCAGCCCGAACGGTCGCTCGCAGCCCCGCAGGGTGGGTCGCAGCCGCGTAGGGTGGGTCGCAGCCGCGTAGGGTGGGTCGCAGCCGCGCAGCGGCGAGCCCCACCGCCCGCACTCCTGCACCCCACGCGTGTCCCCGCACACCCACCCCTTCCGTTACCCGTCACGACATTGTTCATAATGACGGCTGCGCGGGGAGAGGACAGGCAGATGCTGGTCTGGTGGGTCGCAGCGATCGCATTCTTCGTCGTCACCGTCGCGGTGGTGCTGTTCAACGACCTCGTCGCGGCGCGCAACCAGGTGCGCGCCGCGTGGAGCGACATCGACGTGCAGCTCACGCGCCGGCACGACCTCGTGCCGCAGCTCGTTGCCGCGGTGCAGGGCTACGCCGCGCACGAGCGCAGCACGCTCACGCTGCTGACGGAACTGCGCACGCGCGCGATGCGGGCCGCGAAACTGCGCGACAAGGCGGCGCTCGAGGACGAACTCGCGCAGCAGATCGACCGCATCTTCGCGCTGCAGGAGCAGTACCCCGACCTCAAGGCGAGCGACAACTTCCTCGCGCTGCAGCGCGACCTCGTCGACATCGAGAACCACCTGCAGTACGCGCGCCGCTTCTACAACGGCTCGGTGCGCGAGCTCAACAACCGCATCCAGACCTTCCCGTCCGTGATCGTCGCGCGCCTCGCGCGTTTCCGGGAAGCCGAGTTCTACCGCCACGGCGGCGACGTCCAGCAGGCCCCCGCATGAACCGCATCGCCCTCGCCCTCGGCGCCTGCCTGCTCGGCATCGCCGCCGCTGCGAATGCCGACGAACGCATCCTCGAGTTCCACAGCGCGATCGAGGTCGCCGCCGACGCCGGCATGCAGGTGACCGAAACGATCCGCGTGCGCGCCGAAGGCGACCGCATCCAGCGCGGCATCTACCGCGACTTCCCGACCATCTACCGCGACGGCGCGGGCAATCGCGTCAAGGTCGAGTTCGAGCCGGTCTCGGTCACGCGCGACGGGAAAAAGGAACCGTT
This sequence comes from Pseudomonadota bacterium, assembly GCA_023430685.1. GTDB lineage: Bacteria > Pseudomonadota > Gammaproteobacteria > Xanthomonadales > Rhodanobacteraceae > Dokdonella_A. The sequence goes on from JAEYZH010000191.1 coordinate 17,299, forward strand.
CCACACGGAATCGCGCGGCAACGGCGTCCGCGTCTACTTCGGCAGCGAATCGGTGATGCTCGAACGCGGCGAGCACCGCTACGACTTCAGCTACCGCACGCGTCGCCAGCTCGGCTTCTTCGCCGACCACGACGAGCTCTACTGGAACGTGACCGGCAACGGCTGGGCATTCCCGATCGACAGCGCGAGCGCCGAAGTGACGCTTCCGCCCGGCGTCGCGGCCGATGCGATGCACATCGAAGGCTACACCGGGCCGCAAGGCGCCAAGGGCGAGGACTACGTCGCGAACATCGAAGGCGAGTCACGCGCCTCGATCCGCACGACGCGCGCGCTCGCGCCCGAGGAAGGACTCACCCTCGTCGTCACGTTCCCGAAGGGCGTGGTTGCCGCGCCGACCGACGCCGAACGACGCGACTGGTTCCTCGAGGACAACGCCGCGCTGCTCGTGGCCGCGGGCGGCCTCGCGCTGCTGTGGCTCTATTACCTCGTGCAGTGGCTGCGCGTGGGGCGCGACCCGAGGCCCGGCGTGATCGTGCCGCAGTACGAAGCGCCCGCGAACCTCACGCCGGGCGCGCTGCGCCACATCGAGAAGATGGGCTACGACGAACGTTGCTTCGCGGCCGACCTCGTCGACCTTGCGCGCAACGGCGCGCTCTCGATACGCGAGCGCGACGGCGAGTACAGCCTGCAGCGCGAAGGCAGCGGCGGCGGCTCGTGGCCGCCCGCGCAGCGCGCGCTGCTCGACGCGGTGTTCGCCGGCGGCCGCACGCTCGACCTCAAGCGCACCGAGCACAAGCGCGTCGGCGGCGCGCGCGACGCGCACCGCAAGGTGCTCGACAAGGAGAACGCGGGCCGCTACTTCAACGTCAACACGCGCTACGGCGTGATCGGCACGCTGCTCGCGCTGGCCTCGCTCGGGTTCGGCCTCTGGATGTTCGGCGGTGGCGAGCAGCGCGCGGGCGGCCTGTTCCTGCTGGTGTGGCTCTCGTTCTGGAGCATCGGCGTGGTCGCGCTCGGCACCAGCGTCGTGCGCGCCTGGCGCGACGGCCGCGGCGTCGGCGGCTACATCGCCGCGCTGTTCCTCACGCTGTTCTCGCTGCCGTTCCTGGTCGGCGAAGTGGTCGGGTTCGTCGCATTCGCCGCGCTCGTCGGCGTCGGCTTCGCGCTCGTCGTGGTCGCCGCGGTGCTGACCAACGTGCTGTTCTTCAGGCTCATGAAGGCACCGACGCCCGAAGGTCGCAAGGTGCTCGACCGCATCGAAGGCCTGCGCCTCTACCTCGGCGTCGCCGAACGCGACGACCTCGCCGCGCAGAAGGCGCCACCGATGACGCCCGACGAGTTCCAGCGCCTGCTGCCGCACGCCCTCGCGCTCGAGGTCGAGAAGACTTGGGCCGACCGCCTCGCCGCCGCGATCGGCCCCGCCGCCGCAGCCGCCGCCGTCGGCTCCGCCGCGTGGTACAGCGGCAGCCGCTCGATCTCGAACATCGGCGGATTCACCGAAGGCATCGGTTCGTCGCTGAGCAGCGCAATTTCGTCGTCGTCGACGGCGCCGGGGTCTTCGTCGGGGAGTGGCGGTGGAGGGTCGTCGGGCGGGGGTGGCGGAGGTGGGGGTGGAGGCGGGTGGTAGCTGCCAACCCGGCATTTATCTCCTGATTTTTTCGCGTTGTTTCGTTTAGCGATTCGCGCGCAGGAGTCACGCGCAATCGACCGAAGCAGGGCCAATACAACCGATCTGTCTCTGCCGCAGCTTTGTGGCCATGGGCGCACTATTGCGACGGTCTGAATGTACCTCCTCGGTACGTCAGCTCCTGGGCAGTCATTGCCGAATGATGCATCTGATGAAAAATCCTTCCCGCTCAAGACTTGAAGCGTCTACGGAACGGGGCGCGATTCAGGCAGAACTTCCTTGAAGCGAGAGAGGATCAATCAGCGGATCTATACCACTTATGACGCGGCGCGAGCCCATGTCTTCGATTTGTCGAGATGTTCTACAAATCGGAGCGAAGGCATGGTTCGAGCGGGAGCTTCCCCTGTAGAGTTCGAAAAGCGACTCGCAGAAGGCGGCTGCTAAGTGTTCTACAGAACCTTGGGCGATCCACAGGGAGCAGTTACAAAGTTCAAATTTCAAACTCGCGGCTCGCGCGACGGGCAAGGTTGCGCCTGCCGTATGCGATTCAGTTCGTCTGCGACAAGGCGCGGAAGCGGACTCGGATTAACTACCTCCGTCCCCCATTTTTTTGTCGTGTTGGTCTGGTAACGATCCGTCTGCCGCCAGATCTCGGTCGGCGAAGTCACGTTCGGGCCGCGCAACTGCTGGGCATAGTCGAGAGGCCGTAGTCCCCGTCCGTCCCTTGAACTGATTTGGATCCCACGCCTACAGCATGATGCGTTCAATTTCCGTAACGGGGGTAAGGGTAATGTTCGTGAGCTTGGCCGCTTCCAGCAAGCGCTTCACCCGACCAAGGACAAAGATAAAGCTTGTGTTCGCCGGGGCGAACATCTCGCTGCCATCCCAGCTAGCTTCGTCTACGTAATAACCGAACCAAGACTTGGCCATATGACCGGCTGGCGCGCGCACCAGTGCCGGTCGGGCGCGCTCGTTCTGAATTGGGCCGCAACGGCCCGTGACCACGAGCCCATAGTAACCATCAATGATTTCGTCGTGTTTGCCACGCAATTCAATGGCATGCGTTGACCAACCCGTCACGGCATTCATTCTCAGGAGGTCGATAAAGCGGGTTGACACAACGTACGGGAGCGTTGCAGTAGTGGGCATAAAATCTACTAATTGAGAACCGGCTGACCAAACTAGACGAGGAGGTCTCGAAGGCAACTGATCTCCGCGAAAATATGCTCGTGTAACCTCACGCCCAATGCTCGAATAGTCGGGAAATTCCGCACGAAAAGCTCCTCGCTTGAAAGACTCAGCGAGTTCATAGGTATCGAGTAGATCAAGAACCATATCAGAACGACACCTGGTAACCGTACCGAGCTGCCAGATCACGAGCTAGCTGGAACGCGCCCGCAGGCGTCGGATTGCCGCTGAAGAAACGTCCCCACTCGGCATTGTAACGTCCCTTTCCATGCACATCGGACAAATGCGAGCGCGCGTTGATCCAAACACCAAATCTTGGGTCGTGCACGTTGATGCCCAGTTCAGCGAATTCGGCCGCTCGCGACTTCACAAACACATGATGCGCATGCGCACCTTGAGGAGCTACTCCGGTAAACCGCCGCAGATTCTCAGTGAAATTGCCGACATTAAACGCGCGAAACGCTTCGCCCCTCGCGCCCACCCCAACAAGCTCGGCTTCACGCGAGGCCATCCGCAGTTTCGCCGCATCTTCGATTCCGTTCAATGCCCCGCCGAGCGCATCGCCTGCCGAGCCGCTGAGCCTGAGCGCCTTTCCTCCAAGATTGACTAGGGGGCCCGCCCCCGCCATGATCGCAACATCGGTCACATTCTGCGGGGCGAACGCGTTAAGACCGGCATAGAGTCCACCCATCATCGCGCTGCCCGCTTCCGCGACCCGCGTAGAGTGTTGTTGGCCCGGCGTGCGCCCGACATCGGACGCGCCGTTCTCAGCTCCGTCAGTTTGCGAAGCGGGCACGGAGCCTAGTCCACTGCGCGCGCCGTTTTGCACGTACTGCGTCGAACCGTCTGCGGCGCGTCTCTTTGTATAGCTGCCGATGACTGCACCCGTGCTATCGCGGGTGGTCACCGTGCCGTTCATACCGACGCTGATTGTCGTGCGGCCACTGAACGGATCAGCGGATCGACTGTCGTGCTGATTGATCGTGCAGGAACTGCCAGCCTTGGCTTCCGTTTCCGCACAGGATTGATATCCACTCGGATCCATCCCGCTCAGCGGGTTGTTCATGATGTAGCTGTAAGGATTCAGGCTCTGACTGTTGGTCGGGAACTGAATTACAGGATCAACGCTCAAGAATCGCCCAAGTTGGTAGTCGTACATCCGTCCGTTCATGTGAATCAGCTGCACGTCATCCACATGCTCGTGGCCGGTGAACCCGCGCAGCGTCGTCACCATCAGGTCCAGCGTGCCGCGGTCGGCGTGGTTGCCGTCCCTGACCTTGCCGAACGCATCGTAGGCGCGGGTGCGGAACAGGCTGCCGGTGCCGCCGAGTGCCACCGTGGAACCCAGCCGGTCGCGCAGGTTCGCGCGCGCCAGCGAGATCGAGCCGATCTTCGTGACCGTTACGGGCCCGAGTTCGACCCGGTGCGTCGTCTGCACGCCGCCCGTCAGGCTGCGCTCGTAGCCGCTCGGACCCAACCACGTCGTGTGGCTGCTCGCTTCCTCGCGGAACCGATCGCCATTAGCGTCGTAGGCGAACAGTGCGAGCCCGGCGCTCACGCGGCTCAACGCCCACGGCTTGTTCTCGAAGTCGTAGCTGTTCGCCGATAGCGTGCTGCCGCCGATCACGTTGCCGTTCGCGTCGCAGGTGTAGGTGACCGGTCCCGTGAGCTGTGCCACCTGGCTCACGCCGTGCGGGCCACATCCATTGCCGCCGTATTGGTACGAACCGGCCACGGCCATGCTGAAGTCGGACTTGGCCGACAGGTTGCCGGATGGGCGATACTGGTAGTTCACCGGACCCGGGTTGCCCGGTACACCCGTGCGCGTGGCGCGCCTCAGTCTTTGCAGCGGGTCATATAGATACGCCTCGCTGGTTGTGACGCCAGCCAGCGTGACGCTCTGCGTTGCGAGATTGCCGAAGCTGTCGTAGGTGTAGTCGAGCTTGTCGAGTAGCGTCACCCCGCTGCCCCAGCGCTTGCTCTTCATCTGGCCGGTGCTGGCGTAACTCGTGTGCGTGCCGGTCAGGTTGCCGGTGAAGGTTTCGCCGGTCACGTTGCCCCAAGCGTCCTTTGCGGTGGCCGTCCAGTAGACTTCCCCCGTCCCATAGTCACTGAGCTGGCGCAGGTCGCCCCATTCGGTGTACTCCTTCTTAACGAGCAACCCGTGCGGATAGCGCACTGCCTGCTCGCGGCCGGCTGTATCGAAGTAGTACTGGGTCAACCACTCCGCCTGGCCGTCCATCAGCGTCCTGCGGTCGGACAGGCGCTTCGTGTTGACTTGGTAGCGATCCGTCTGGCGCCAGATCTCGTCCAGGAGGCTCGTGCTCGGACCGCGCAGGCGCTGAGCGTAATCGAGCAAGCCGTACCCGCCCTCCGTCCCCATTGGATCCCAGTACCAGTTGTCGCGGATGGCCTTGAGGCTCGGGTCCAAGGCGCTCGGATTCGTCGCCGTTCGCTGCACCAGGCGGCCGATCGCATCGTACATGTGGCTGGTCTGCACGCCCCGCGCATCGGTCTGGGTCAGGAGTTCGCCAAGTGCGTTGTAGGTGAAGTTCCAGGTACCCGCATCGGGGTCGACGACCTGCGTGCGATGGTTCAGCGGATTGTAGCTGGCGCGGATCACGCTGCCTTCGGCGTCGCGTGCCGCAACAGGATTACCGTGGCCGTCGTACCAGTAGTCGGTGACGGCATAGCTCGCTGCCGCGCTGTCGCTTTGCACGGTCTGCAGCAAACGACCAAGCGCATCGTGCGTGCGCGTCATGTCCATGCACAGGTTGGTGGTGTCGACGCAGGTTGCCGCAACGTTCTGACCCCGGACCTTGATTGTCGTCTTGTTGCCCAAGTAGCCATACGTCGTGACCACATCGCCGTGCGACGGATCCAGCTCCGATCCTGGTGAGATTTTTTCGACGGGCCGATGCAGGCGGTCGTAACTCCATGCAGTCAGGTCGGACGGAGCGCTGCCTACGAAGTACGGCACGCTCTCGAAGCTCCTGTTGCCGTCGACGTCGTATTCCGTGAACGTGGCCACGAACGCTCCGCTGAACCCGCGCTCGGCATGCTTGATGTTCCTGCCAAGAACGTCGTACCAGTCGACGACCGTGGGATCGCCGTTCTGGACCTGGGTGACGCGCCATTTCGCCCAGTTCTGGTTTGCCCCTTCGCCATAGCCTCCGGTGCACACGCCAGAGTTGCCGATGCAACGCGTATGACTGACAGTGCGCGACGGCAGCAGGATATTGTCTCCTCCATCCCTATATTCTGTTCGCGTCATTCGACCGAATGCGTCGTAGGTGTGCGCCTCCTTGAGGTTGTTTGGGTCGATCGTGCGGGTGATCTGGCCGTCGCGCACCGAGCGCTCGGTCGTGGTCGAATGACCGGCGGCGTTGGTCGTCGTCAGTACGAAGTAGCCGTCTGCGGCCGCGGAGGTGCCGTCCTTCGTATAGGAGAAGGAGGTGGTTCGCGGCGATGGCGTGACAGCGGACCCACTAACCTGCAAGGTGCTCGGCAATCCGTAGCTCGTCGTCGGATATTGCCACGTCGTCGTCAGCGTCTGGTTGGCTATTCCGGGCTGGACGGTTTGCGAAGCGGGCGAACGATCCGTGTTCCATTGATAGCTCGTCGTGACGGAATGCACGGGTATCGTCACCCCGGCGGGCAGCGCGTGGTTTGCGCTGTAGACGGTCGACGTCATCACCAGATTCTGATCAAGCTTGCCTACCCACCATGTCGACAGGTTCGGAGCCGCATAGGTGTTCGTCGTCCTGACGACGTGGTTCGTCAGCTTCGCGCCGATACTGGAATCGCCGGAGGTGATGGTTTGATTTTTCAGGTTGCCATATGCGTCCCAGCCGGAGGCGCCGCCCGTAGCGGTGGTCGCATTGACCGTTTCGGTGTAGCCCTTCGGCAAATTCGTGAGCGGGTCGTGGGCGCTCACATATTGCCGGTCGAGCAGGGGCGTGAATACAGTCGAGCCGGTTGGCCCCACGAATGCGTCGCCCTCTGAGCATGCAGCTCGATTGGAGAGATTGCAGATCCAGGTGTTCGTTTCCGTCCGCACCCGATACCCGTGGCCCGGGAGCGTCGGTGTAGGGCAGACATTGCTCGACGGATAGGGGATTGCAGCGGTGTAGCTGCAGACTGCGGCCGTCTTGCCGGTCAACGGGAATTTCTGGTGATACAAAGCCGTGGTGAACAGCCAATGGTCCGCGTCCGACCCTCCTTGGATCGTGGTGATTCCACGGAAGCCCTGGAAGCCACGCCCGTAGTGGTGATACACGGCCTCGCCATAGCCGTACACCGCCGATCTGAAGCCGTACTCTCCGCCCATGCCGTCATTGCGGGTCATGCCAGAGACGACGGGCATGGAGCTGGTGAAGTAGTAGTGTCGTTGATCGACGTATCCGGTGCCCGACGGAACGGTGTAGAGCGGCACGCCAGCTTGGTCGAAGCCGGCGCCAAGCGGCGCGTACGCCCACGCAGCGAAGTCTCCCATTCCATCTTCCGCAGCGCGCATCAACCCCGGGATGTACGACGGTATCGAAGCGACCAGGTTGCGCCCCGGATCCATGGACGGAACGCTTTCGAGCAGGAGACTGAATGCATTCGCGCCGGTGTTCACATTGACGTACGGCCGCGTCTGGGACTGAAGCGGGCAGGACGTTGTTCCACCCGAAGTTACGCAGATGGGCGTCGAATTCTCATCGGGCAGGTTGGCCGGGCCCCACGTGCCATCTGCAACCACGAGGTGGCGACGGAAGGTATATGTGACGCTGCCATCGACGATGGTTTCGGTACGCGGCGATCCGCCGATGTAGGTCATCAGATCGGTCAGGCCGTCTCCGTAGAGGTCGTCCGCTGCGGTTTCGTCGGGCACTGTGGCGCGAACACGCGATATCAGGGGCGTCTCGGTCACCAGGGCCTGGATGGATAACGGACCTGTCTGGACGAAGCGCAAGGCGGCCAAGTGATAGATGCTCGCGTCAGCGAGCGAAGCGTCTCCAGAAAGCCCGGACTGATTGGGGGCGCCAGCGCCCATACCGAACACCGGATAGGACGTGTTCGGATGCTCCATGTCGTGCCAGACTTTTGTATAACCTCCCAGCGTAGTTTGGTTGGCAGGCATGGTGAGGGCGCCGCTGCCATTGGGATCTTCTGGACATGCGTAGGCAGGGCACAAGTTAGCGCCTCCCGTGGGAAGTTCCCCACCAGGGGTTCCCGAGGGACATTCGCCCGCGCCCGCGACCTCGTTCACCTTGAAGAACGAGCAAACCTTCATCGCGAATCCCTTGCTCGGGGAAACGATGAGGAGGTCTTCCCTTCCGTCGGCGTCGACATCCATTGAGGGAAGGCGGTCGGCATAGCGGAAATGACTGAAGAACGGCGCCGAACCGCCCGAATACGTGCGCAAGCCCACGTCCGAACCGGTATCGATCTGCGTACCGAATACTCCGCCGCTATTCAACCTGACCCGCCAAGTCTGGCCAGGGCGCGCGATCACGAAGTCTTCGAGGCCGTCGCCATTGATGTCGTTCCATCGCGTGACGTATCCCTGGTGCCAGTGACAGTCATCGTTGGTGGTCCCCGGCGCATCGACGAGCCCCATTTCCGTGCACATGCGCAAGCTCGAGCTGAGAGCGGCGCCTACGCGCTGCGTCAATCTGACTCCGCGCAGCCACGACGTCGTGCCCCCCGTACTCGTGGTCGTGGTCCTGATGAAGTGATCCGGAAGGCCATTCCCGTCGAAGTCAGCGACGTGTTCAACCGAGTCTTCCGTAACCACCGTACCCGAGACCGAGCGGTCGAGGCAGAACAGGGGTGACTGTGCCAGCGTGAACGCGATGGTGGCACCGAGAGGACCGGCTGGATTCGCATTGAGCTGGGCGAATACGCCCTTCCTGTTACCAAGCGAGTCGGAACCGCACAATGCAGAAGGCGCCACGACGCTGACGTCCGTACGCCCATCGCCGTTGAAGTCGGCGAAGTTCCAGTGAACGCCCAATCCGAGCGTCAAAGGCACATTGGACTCGACGACCCGGAATGGGTTGCCGGTCGCTACCGCCCCTCGCGGCAGGTTCCACACTCGAAATGCGAGGTGTGGTGAGCCGGATACATTCAAGTAGGCGAGATCCGTTCGGCCATCGCTGTCGATGTCGACGTATCCGGTCCGGGCCGCGGAGATGATGCCGGTCAGATCAACGGCCTGGTGAACTTCGTGGTCCTGCCCGAGCTGTGCCAGGTAGGTGTGATTGCCGTTGCTTTGTTGTACCTCCACGACCACCTCGCGACTCCCGTTGCCATCGAGGTCGCCCACGACAACCACCTTTTCGACCTGATTCGTGGGGCCGGAAAGGCCCGGAATACTCAGATCCGATAGCGACGTCGGCGTGTACTGAAGCTCGCTGTCCGCCATGCTGAAACTGGTCGCCGGGCGACACGTCGGCACGGCGCCAGCAAAAGCACATTCGGTGAGGTTCTCGAGCATCAGTCGCCCGCTGTACACGGACTTCGTGTAGGCAAGCGTCACTTTCCTGACGAGGGAGGAGCCGACCTTTGTTGTGATCGATGACAACGCGCGCGTCTGCATCGACAGGCCACCGGCGAGGTAGGACGAACTCGTGTCCGTAACACCGGGTGCTGCGGTTGTGCGTGCGACGTAGGCAAACTCTATGCTCCGGTCTCCCGCGCTGGCACCGTAGCCGGTATAGGCGACTTTGCTCGGATACACCTCGCCATAGCCGAAGTTGATATAGGTATATAGTTCATTGTTGCCCGAGCGATCCTCGATCTTCTCGACCAGCCAACTCAACGGCTGCACGCGGCCGCCAGCGATGACACGCGCATTCGCGCTGGAAGACGCACATGCCAGCGATGGCGCAACGCCTGTTACGACGGCTCCGTAGTGACGAATGCGCCCGCTTTTTTCTTCCACGCGGAAGCAAACGCCGCTGCTGGCCAGATCACCGCCGGCCTGATAGATCCGTGCATAGCTGTCGATTTCGGTCCTGTACTCGGCGCCTGCCGCCCCGTAGGTGCCGCCGACACGCACGAGTCGCTGTCCGTCCAGACACAAGCGGTCGTTGTTCGTGTAGGACACACCCAAAGCCTGGCCATCCTGTTCGGGCGTCTGTGGGCATCGGTGGATCGAACTGCCGCCCGAGATCGCCCAACCGAGGCCCACGACGCCATTACCAGAGCGGCTGTTGTACTCCAGCGAGAATGTCGGTTGCATACCCGCCCGACCTGGCGGCACGACAATGGGCACGCTGTAGGTGGCCGCGCCTCCGATCGTGTCGCCGGTACCTGCCAAGCTGCCGATCGTCGCATCGTGAGGAGGCGCCACGTCGGTCGTCTCGACGGGCTGGGGCTCCGTGATGTCGGAGGCTTTGAGCTCATGGCCGACGCCCAGCAAGAACGTTCCGGCCGCACACAAAAAAACCAGAGCCACGGCTCGCACGGATCCACTCGAATGAAGCATGGGGCCTCCTGCCGCAAGCCATGGCATGCAGCGAAATGACGGTTAGCAATCGTCCGGCAATGCCGGATGCGCACTTCGCGTCCATTTGCACGAGCGCGGGGCTCTCCGGCCCGCATCGATCGCACGCACTGACGTGTCATCTCTTCGAAGGCTCGCTCACGGGAGTCTCCGCACCCCGGCTGCAGCATCAGCGGAACTTTTCCGTTCGTCAATAATTGCTTATTGCGAACTGTGACGCGCTTCACTTCGGCGCTACGCGCGGCTCATTGACCTCGTAGGAGATCTACTACTCACCAAACTGATCGTGGCGCCGAGGGATTGAAAGACGGGTAGCTGACCGGCTGATCGCACTAGTCAAGTCTCGAAGCCGTTGGAGAACATGATGTCCGACTCGTAGGCGCCCATGTCCACCGCTGCAGAGGAATCGTTGTTTCCATCGAGGATGCGTGGATTCCCAAGAATGTCAGTAGCCTCGCTCACGAAGGCGTTCAGTCCGGCATCTATTGCAGGAGATTGGGGCAACAACCGGAAGTCGTTGGGTCCAGCGAACAATGGATCCGAAGCTATATTTCCTGCAGTGCCGTTCATTCCCGCGCAGATGCCAGCATAGGACGTTCCATCGGGTGCATACACGTTGTTGTTTACGATAATCGGCGGGTGCATGTCATTGAAATCTCCACACTCGACTGCTGCGTTAGCTCCCGGAGCCAGGACCACATTATTTGCAATGCGTGCTGCCACATCGTAGCCATCGGCATACACTGCCGATCCGTTGGTAGCGTTGTTGTTCACGAACGTGTTTCCGATCAGAAAAGGTCCGCGAGTCCCCGATGGCGTCAGCCAGTACACGCCCCCACCCATTCCATCGGATTCGAGAACCTGATTGTCGACGATCAGATTGTTCTCAATGCGCGCATCGCTATCATTGATCATCGCGATCCCAGCGCCGGCGCGGGGGGCGGAGTTGCCAATGAGCGTGTTACCCGTAATGACGATCGGACCGCCACCGTTAATGTAGATGGCCCCGCCCCAGAGGAAATCATCCGCGCTGTTGCCTCGGATCAGGTTGTCACGAATTTCTGTGCTGCAGTTCTCGCAATCTGCGAACCCGAGGACGCCAATTCCACCCCCGCCCCCGCCTCCGGAAGCGTCACCGCTATTTGAGTT